>NZ_BAABGZ010000017.1:0-123709 GCF_039541835.1 Hymenobacter saemangeumensis
CAAAAATGAGGTGGGTCGCACCCCAAATTTCGCCTCGTCGTGGAAGTCTTTTTTATTGGCACCCTACTTCCTAAACAGCTTCGAACTGAGCCGGAGCACCAACCAGGCCGCGTCCAAAGGTTGATACATCATTATTGTAGGAGCAGCCGACAGCGGCCAACACTGGCCGCTGCGCTGACTCTGATGCGGCGGGCGGCGGGGCCGGCTGGTCGGCAGAGTTGGAAGAGGGCTTGTGCTGCTCGCAGCAGGTAAGCCCCAAGAATATTATGGCCGGTAGAGAAGCCCGACGGATGAAGCGGAAGGACATGGCAGGTAGAGAAAGTGAACCGGCAGCCGCAGTGGGAGGGGCTTTGGGACGGCTAAAGGTAGATGCCATCATGCGGAAGGAGCCTGAACCTGCCAACCTGCCGTGCGCACGGCTTACATTTGTCAGGCCACTATCTAGCCCGAAATTACCCGTGACCGACGCCGAATTCGACCTGCTCGACGAGCTGTACTTCGTGACTACCTTCCGCACCCTGGCGGAGAAAACCGGCCTGCCCGCGCCCGAGCTGGAAAAGCAGCTGCGCAGCCTGCTGGAGCAGGGCCTCATCCGCAGCTTCTGGCCCGACCCCGACACCGAGCTGGCCTACGAAACCACCTCCTTTGGCGCCATCGCCCGCGACGCGTCCTACCTGGCCTCCAAGGAAGGGCTGCTGCAGCATAACACCCGCTAGCCCGTGGCAACCACGGCAGCATTGGCCGGCGCGGCCCTCACCGCGGCCCAGGCGCGGCCCCCCGGCTACTACGTGCGGCAGCGCCTGCTGCAAAACAAGCCGGCCCTGGCCGGGCTGCTTTTCATTGCCCTCTGCACCCTGATTGCGCTGCTGGGCTACTGGGTGCTGCCCGACAGCTCGCCCAACGCCAACCACGGCTTTGTGGCCCTGCAAAAGCAGCCGCCGGGGCTCACGGTACAGTTTCTGCGCCTGCCCGTAGCGGGTTCAGCTCCGGCAGCAGGCAACATATTCACTACCTGGCTGCACGGCCGCGAGCCCCAGTTCGAGGAAATAGCCATTGCCCCGGGCAGCTACCGCACCCTGGGCGCCGACTCCGTAGAGTACCGGCCCTGGACCGCCCCCGGCACCGCTCCAGCCCCGCCCCAGCGCATCAAAGCCTCATTCACCCATTCACCCATTCACTCATTCACCCACTGGCTGGGCACCGACAAAGCCGGGCGCGACACGCTGAGCCGCCTGCTGCTGGGCACGCGCATCTCCCTGGGCATCGGCTTCGTGGCCGTGCTTATTTCGCTGGTGCTGGGCATGGCCATCGGGGCCCTGGCCGGCTACTTCGGCGGCTGGGTCGACTCGCTGCTGCTGGGATTGATGACCGTGGTGTGGAGCATTCCCGGCATCATGCTGGTGATTGCCATTTCCCTGGCGCTCGACAGCAAGGGCGTGTGGGTCAGCTTTGTAGCCGTGGGCCTGACCATGTGGGTGGATGTGGCCCGGGTGGTGCGGGGGCAGATGCTGAGCTTGCGCTCGGCCACCTTCGTGGAAGCCGGCCGGGTGCTGGGCCTGCCCACGCACCGGCTCATTGCCCGCCACCTGCTGCCCAACATGCGCGGCCCGCTGATTGTGCTGGCCACCAGCAACTTTGCCGCGGCCATCCTGCTCGAAGCCGGCCTGAGCTTTCTGGGCCTGGGCGTGCAGCCCCCCGCCCCCAGCTGGGGCCTGATGGTGAAGGAGGGCTACGACCTGCTCGGCACCGAGGCCGGCCTGTGGCTGACGCTGCTGCCGGGCACGGCCATTTCCCTGCTCGTGCTTAGCTTTAACCTGCTCGGTAATGGGCTGCGTGATGCCTATGACCCGAAAACCGCGGTAAATGGGTAAATTTGTTTTCTGCCTATACCTACCCCCATTGCCTTCTGGCCTAATTCATGTCGCACGCCGCCGTTCCTGCTTCTACTGACAAGCCCACCGACCCCACCGGCGCGCAGGTGGTGGCGGCCCGCGACGAGCAGCTGAAGCAGCTGCGCCGCCAGCTGTTTCTCAAGCAGTTTGAGCTGGATACGGTGCTGGGCGTGGCCCACGACATGACGGCCCGCGACCACAGCGAGGACGAGCTCTACCGCATGCTGCGCCTCACCCTGCAGGGGCAGCGCGCCGTGGTGCAGCTGCTGCTTTTTGCGCGCGAAGACAACGGGTTCCGGGTGCGCGTGGCCCTGGGGCGCGACGCCGATGAAGCCGAACGCCTGGCCCTGCCCACCGTGCTGGCCGAAGAAAATATCACCCAGCCCCGGGCCGTCGAAGACTTTAACCTAGGCCCCGACTGGGACCGGTACGAGCTGCTGATTCCCATCCTGCGCCAGCACCAGACGGCGGCCTACATCTTCGTGGGCGGCCTGCGCCACGACTACGAGCGGCAGCAGCTCATTCCTTTCCTCGGCTCGCTGGCCAACACCCTGCTGGGGGCCGTGGAAAACCGCCGCCTGCAAAGCCAGCGCGTGCTGGATGCCGCCGTGCGCAAGGAGATAGAGATTGCCCAGGAGGTGCAGGCCATGCTGTTTCCGCGGCAGCTGCCCAACGACGGCCACCTGGCCATGGAGCGCAGCTACGTGCCCCACACCGAAATCGGCGGCGACTACTACGACGTAGTCGAAATCGATGCCCACCGCCTGCTGATGTGCGTGGCCGACGTGAGCGGCAAGGGCGTGCCGGCTTCGCTGCTCATGTCCAACTTCCAGGCGGGCCTGCGCACCCTGCTGCGTCAGGGCGTGGAGCTGGTCACCATCGTGCCCGAGCTCAACCACCTGCTGTTCCGCAACTCCGGCGGCGAGAAGTTCATCACGGCCTTTCTGGGCATCTACGACCGCCGCACCCGCAGCCTGCAGTACGTCAACGCCGGCCACAACGACCCTATTCTGCTGCCCGACCACGGCCCAGCCCAGCGCCTGAGCGCCGGCACCGTGATGCTGGGCATCATGGAAGAGCTGCCGCTAATGCGGGTAGGGGAGGTGAAGATAGAGCCCCAGTCCCTGCTGCTGCTCTACACCGACGGCCTCACGGAGGTATTCGATGCTGAGGGGGCCGAGTTTGGCGAGGAAGGCGTGCTGCAGGTGCTGCAGCACAACCGCTATCTGCCCCTGGCCAAGCTGCACCAGGAGCTGCTGCACCGCATCGAAGCTTTCAGCGCCAAAGCCGCTCAGTTCGCAGATGATGTGACCATCCTCAGCTGCCGGTTTAAGTGATTTTTGATGTGCTGATGTGCTGATGTGTCATTGCTTCGCTGCGCTCGCAATGACACGTACCTTTTACTCACTGCGCACTACTCACTACTCACTAACTCCCTCTCGCACCCACGTCTCGGCCCGAATCAGCAGGGCCAGGCTTAGGAAGAACACCGAGCCAATCTTGTCGACTTCCACCAGCTCGTTGAGTAGCAGGTGGAAAATGATGATGATAAGCGAGAGCGCAGCCGCCAGCACTACGCGGCGCACTTCCGGGTTACGGGCCTGATGATAGAGGCGCTCAGCAGATAATAAAGCCACTGCCAGCAGAACGACAAACAGCAGGAAGCCCGGCAGGCCCTGTTCGGCCAGCTGCAGCAGGAAGTAGTTGTGGGTGGTCGACTTCTCAGGGTTTTCGCTTACGTAGGTGCGGAAGCTTTTCACCGTGTAACGCTTGTACTCGGGGTAGAACGTAGCCGGGCCCGAGCCCACCAAGGGCTTCTCGGAAATCATGCGCGAGGCTGCTATCCAGCGGTACACCCGCTCCATGCCCGACACATCCTGCAGCTTATAAGTGGCTTCGAGGTGCTTGTTAAAGTCCTTGCCGTTGAATACCGTCTTCTCGAAGTCGGGGGCGTACAGCATGAAGTTGTTGGCGCTCATAAAGTAGAACGCCCCGCTGCCTGCCGCCAGGGCCACGGCCAGCAGCATCACCTTGGTCAGGCGCAGGCGCATCACCAGGTAAAACAGGCCCGCAATGGGCAGCGAAAGAATGGAGGCCCGGGTGTAGGATGTCAATAGCCCGAACAGTAGCACGCCCAGCAACCCCAGCCAGGCCAGGCGCGGGCCCTGCCGGCGCGTGGCCTTGGCCCCGTACAAGCAGAACGGAATCAGCAGCGCCAGCGTGGCCGCGTAAATCACGTGGTTGCCGAAGAAGGGCTGTATCGCCCCGTTGATGGTGCCAAAGGAAAAGCCGAAGCGAGCATGGCGGCTGGCCACGTAGAGCACGCTCAGGCAGGCCCCGGCGGCGTACACGGCCGCAAACTGCCACACCTGGGCCGGGCGCCGCATTATCAGCAAGGTGCCCAGCATAAAGGGCGTGAGGTACCACACCTTGGCCATGAGGTACTTGACGGACTTCACCGGGGCCACCGAGAAGAGGATGTCGACGCCGGCCCATAGGAGCATCAGCAGCAGCACAATAACAATGGGGTGCAGCAGCTCGCGGCCCGGCAGCCGGGCCGTGCCGAGCAGGAAGGCGCCGGCCACGCAGGCCGTCAGGGCCAGCATCAGCGGCTCGGAGGGCAGGTCCATGCTAAGCCCACCCGGCAAGCCGATTTCCTGGGAGAAGGGCAGAATAAAAAACAGCAGGTAGTAGAGCAGGCGCCACTCGATGAAGACCACCAGCAGGCCAACCAGCGCCACGCCCGGCAGTAGTAGCACGGGGTTCTGGGTGAAGGCCGCCAGGGTGCCACCAGCCAGCAGCAGCAGCACGAAGCCCACAAAAACGCGCTGCGGCCCATCAACGGGCCGGAGCCGGTGCAGCAGCTCGCTTACACTCACGACAAGCCTCCCTGCGGCTGGCGCTGATTGTAGCGGTACAGCTCGAGCAGCGTAATCACCACCACCGACAGCGAGAAGGTGAGCAGCACCGAGCCCACCACAATCAGCCAGCGCACGGGTTTGGTTTTTTTGGTAGCCGGGTAGGCCTTCTGCACGACGTACACACTCGATACGCGGCCCGTCAGGCCCAGGCGAGCAGTCTCATAGGCGGCCTGGGCTTCTATCAAACGGGTTTGCAGGTTGTTGACGCGGCTGGTGAACATGGTCAGCGAGTCGGCTCCGCGCACGTAGCTTTCCACATTGATGAGGTTGCCGCCGTCGGCCTTGGTGAGGCCGCGCAGGGCCCGGCGCAGGCCGGCCACGTCGCCGCCGCTGGCTTCGGCTTTGCGCAGGGCGGCCTCGGTTTCAATCAGCTGCTTCACCATGTAGCGGCCCTGCATCTCAAAGCCAAAGATGCCGTAGCGGTTGCGGGCCGCAATCAGCTGGCGGCGGCTGCGCTCGAAGCCGGCCTTTAGCGAGTCGTAGCGCTGGCTGTAGAGGCCCAGCAGCTTACGGCGGTTTTCCATGGTCAGCTGCTGGTTTACCGAGTCGATGGCCTCCACCATGCTGTTGGCAATCTTGGCGGCCAGGAACTTGTCCTGGTCCATGAACGTGAGCTCAATGGCGTCGCGCTCGTTGTGCACAATGTTGAGGTTGCTGTTGAACTCGTGCAGCACGTAGTTGTCGGCGGCATCGTCGCCGGGCGTGCCGGCCCCGTAGTGATTATAGAGGTTATACTTTCTGATGATGAAGTCGGCCACGGGCTGCGACTCGCCGATGGTGATGGCCCGGTCCAGGTCTTCGGCCCGGCCCCCCAGCTCCAGCTTGTTTTCGTTGTTGCCCAGCAGCCGGTCCGGGTCTGCCGTTTGCGGGTTGGTGGGAAAAAAAACCGAGGTCGACTTATAGATATTGGGCAGCAGCAGGGCAACAACGATGCTTACGACAGCTGCCAGTACCACGGCCCATCCCACCAGGTATTTCCAACGATTAATAATGGGGCCCAGACCAAGCAGCGAAAAAGAAGATGCAGACATAAATAGCGAACGAGCGAACAAACCGCGGTTTTGCCCGCGCTTTCACGGCAAACAGACCAACGGCAGGCAAAGATAGCCCGAAAATGGGCGCGCAGGGTGCCCGCAATGGCCGCCGCACGGCTGTAGCGTAGCTTTGCGGGGCGCAAGGCACCCGGTGCCGCGCCAGGGCATGGTTCGTTCTTAGCATCTACTCGGCATCAAACGGTTTTTTGGCAATATCAGCATCGTCGTCCTGCTCAACCTGCTGGTTAAGCCCGGCTGGGTGGTGGTCGAAAACCTGGTGCAGGACCGGCTGGGCCACGCCACGTTCGGCCTGATTACGGCCCTGTCGGCGCTCACGCTGGTGGTGGCAGCCCTGTCCGACCTGGGCCTCACGCCTTATACCGTTAAGCGCGTGGCCGCCGAGCCGGGTTTCCTGCAGGAAACCTTTCCCACGCTGCTGCCCCTGCGCGGCTGGCTGAACGCCGTGGCCCTGGCGGCCATGCTGGGCGTGGGCTGGGTGCTGGGCTACCGCGGCGCCGAGCTGGCCCTGCTGGTGGCCGTGGGCGGGGCGCTGCTGCTCACCCAGTACGGGCAGTTTCTGCGGGGCACCCTGCAGGCCCACCAGAAGTTCAACACCGATGCTGTGCTGTCGGTGGTGGAAAAGCTGCTGCTGTTGCTGGTAGTGGTGGCCCTGCTGCCCATCGGCCTCACCCTGCACAACTACGTGGGGGCCCGCCTTGGGGCCGCCGCTTTCACGGCCGTGCTGCTGTATGGGCTGATGACGCGCCTGTTTGGCCGCATCCGCTACCGCTGGCGCTGGCCCCAGGCCCGCTCGGCCCTGAGCGCCAGCCTGCCCTTTGCCATGATGACGCTGCTCTACGGCATGAACGAGCGCATCGACATGGTGATGCTCGAGCGCCTGGCCTCGCCCACCGAGGCGGGCTACTACGCCGGGGCCTACCGCTGGGTCGATGCCGTGATGATGTACGCCTGGACGGTGCTGCCCCTGTTTTTTGCCAAGTTTGCCAGCGTGCAGCACGAGGCCCGGCAGCAGCGCAAGCTGCTCTGGTTCGGGCAGCGCGTGCTCACGCTGCCGCTGCTGTTTGTGGTGGCCTTTGTGCTGTTCCGGGGCGAGGTGCTGTTCTGGCAGTTCAGCCACAGCACGGCCGGCGAGCTGGCCCGCATGAGTACCTGCCTGAAGATTCTGTTTGTGAACGTGCTGGTGCATGCCTTCTTCGCCATCTACAGCACCCTGCTCACCAGCACCACGCACGAGCGGGCCGTGAGCTGGGTGGTAGCCGGCAGCATCGCCCTCAACGTGGGCCTGAACCTGGTTCTGCTGCCCCGGTACGGCGCCGTGGCGGCCTCGCTCAACACCCTGGCCTGTGCCGTGGCCGTGTCGGGCGCCTACCTGGTGCTGGTGGCGCGGCGCACCGGCGTGGTGCTGCCCTGGCGCATCCTCTCGCGCCTGCTGCTGGCTTTTGGCATGCTGTGCGGCGCCTGGTACGTGCTGCGTACCGGCCTGTACCTGAGCTGGTGGCTGGAAGCCGGCCTCATGGCCCTGGTGTATGGCCTGATTGTGCTGGGCACCGGCCTGGTGCAGAAAAAGGAGATTCAGCAGCTGCGCCCTGGAAAGGGAATTAAAAATTAAAAGTTATCAATTAAAAATTGATTCTATTTCCGCCGGTGCCATCTGGATGAGGGCGCTATGCCAATTCATAATTCATAATTTTTAATTCAATTTGGATATCGCCGTCAACACCCGTTTTCTGCTGCCGGGCGACAAGCTCGAAGGCATTGGGCGCTTCAGCTACGAAACGCTGAGCCGGCTGGTGCGCCAGCACCCGGAGGTGACGTTTCATTTCCTGTTCGACCGGGCCTACGACCCGCGCTACCTCTTTGGGCCCAACGTGGTGCCGCACGTGCTGCTGCCCCCGGCGCGGCACCCCTTTTTATACGTGGCCTGGTTTGAGGGCGCGGTAGCACTGTGGCTGGCGCGGCACCGGCCGGCGGCCTTTCTCAGCCCCGATGGCTTCACCACCCTGGCCACCACCGTGCCCCGCGTAACCGTGCTGCACGACCTGGCCTTCGAGCACTTTCCCCTCGACGTGGGCCTGCTGCAGCGCAAGTACTACCACTTCTTCGTGCCGCGCTTTGCCCGCGCCTCGGCCCGCCTCGTGGCCGTGTCGGAAGCCACCAGGGCCGACATCCTGCGCACCTATGGCATTGCGCCCGGGCGCATCAGCGTGGCCTACAATGCGCCGGCCGACCTGTTCCGGCCCCTGCTGCCCGACGAGCAGACCCGCATCCGGGAGCAGTTCAGCGACGGGCGGCCGTACTTTCTGTTTGTGGGGGCCCTGCAGCCGCGCAAAAACCTGGGCACGCTGCTGCGGGCTTTCGACCAGTTCAAGGAAGAGGGCGGGGCGGCCGTGGCCGATGCGCAGCTGCTCATCGTGGGGCGCAAAGCCTGGAAGGCCGGCCCCATCTTCGATGCCTACCAGCAGATGCGCCACCAGGAGTCCGTGCGCTTCACCGGCCGCGTGGCCGATGCCGAGCTGGCCGGCCTCTACGCCGCGGCCCTGGCCACCGTGTTTGTGCCCTACTTCGAAGGCTTCGGCATTCCCATCGTGGAAGCCCAGGCCAGCGGCTGCCCGGTGCTGACCTCCGACGCCAGCTGCATGCCCGAAGTGGCCGGTCCCGGCGGCGCCGTGCTGGCCGACCCGCACAGCCCCGCTGCCATCGCCACCGGCCTCACCCAGCTCTGGCACGATGCGGAGCTGCGCCAGCGCCTGGTAGCCGCCGGCACCCACAACCTGCACCGCTTTTCCTGGGAGCGCAGCGCCGGGGTGCTGTGGGACGCGGTGCTGCAGGCGGTTGGTAGTTAGTTCCTGGTTGCTTGTTTCTGGTTTCTAGTTCCTAGCTGCTTGTTGCTGGTTGCTTGTTTCTGGTTGCTGGGATACATGCCCCCGCGGGGCTTCCCAGTTTACGTTTGCTAGTATGCCTGGCTTCGCCTCGCCATGACAGAGGCCGGACGCATACCAGAAACAAGCAACAAGAAACCAGAAACCAAAACCCAGAGGCTATTTTTGCCCTGCTATGGCCCGTACCCATCCCTACAACTTCGTTCATGTGCTGCTGCCGCAGCTGGCCTGGCGCCGGCCGGAGGCGGTGCGGCGCGAGCTGAGCGACCCCGGGCTGGCCCGCGACCTGCTGCACTACGTGTGGGACAAAGCCGGCGAGGGCCTGCCGGTTTCCGAGAAGGTACCGCCCCGGGGCCTGCGCCTGAGCTGGCACGAGGTTGCTGGCCGGGTTACGGCCCTGGTGCAGCTGCCGCCGCCGCAGGCCACCAGCGAAGCCCATTTCGCGGCCCTGGTGTATGAGCAGAACGAAGCCCCCGACGATGACGATGTGCCCGAGCTGCGCCCCCGCTACTTCACCCTGGAAGCTACCCTGGGCCTGAGCACCGGCGAGGGCACGCCCACGGTGATAGGCGAGCGCAACGCCGAGGCCCACCGCCACCTGGGCCGCGGCCCCGCCGGTGGGCGTTCCGATACGGCCAGTGCCTTCCTGCACGCCCTGGCGGAGATGCTGGGTCCGCTGCCCGACCTGGACGTGCCCTACATGCACGTGGTGCGCTCATGAGCAAGTGGCTTGAGGCAGCGGTGATGACGCGGCCGCCCCGGCTGCTGCACGCCCTGCTGCCCGGCTGCCAGTGGACCGGCCCTGCCCAACCGGCCGGCCAGCCGGTGCTGTACCTGACCTTCGACGACGGTCCCATTCCCGAAGAAACGCCCTGGGTGCTGGAGCAGCTGGCCTTGTTTAAGGCCCAGGCCACGTTTTTCTGCGTGGGCCAGAACCTGCAGCGCTACCCCGAGCTGGCCCGCGCCGCCCTGGCCGCCGGCCACCGCCTCGGCAACCACACCCAGCACCACCGCAGCGCCTGGGCCAGCGCCCGCCCCGCCTACCTGGCCGACGTAGCCGCCTGTCAGGAAGTATTGGACGAGCTGCTGCCTCCTGCGGCAAGCTTCACCCACCAGGCACTAAGCACCGGGCACCAAAAGCCCCTCTTCCGCCCGCCCTACGGCCGCCTCACCTGGCCGCTGCTGCGGGCCCTGCAGCCCCACTACCGGGTGGTGATGTGGTCGGTGCTGACCCGCGACTACGACCCCGACCTGCGTCCGGAAGCCTGCCTGCGGCTGACGCTGGCCGCTGTGCGGCCCGGCGACGTGCTGGTGTTTCACGACAGCCACAAGGCCAGTGCCCGGCTGCGCTACGTGCTGCCGCGGGTGCTGGCGCACTTCGCCGGGCATGGCTACCAGTTTGCGGCCTTATGACGACGGTGCTGCTGCTGGGATACTGCCTGCTGTGGCTGCTGGGCGTGGCCTACGGCGCCTGGTGCTTTGCCCGGCGTAAAGGAGCGCCTGCTCCCGTACGCCTGCCCGTGCCGCTGCCGCGCGTCAGCATTCTGCTGGCGGCCCGCAACGAGGAAGCGGCGCTGCCGCGCTGCCTGGCCAGCCTGCGGGCCCTGCACTACCCGCCCCAGCTGCTGGAAGTGCTGCTCGGCGACGATGCCAGCACCGACGGCACGGCGGCTGTAGCCCGGCAGGCCATGCGCGGCTTTGCCGGACAGTTTCGGATAATTCCCATTGCCGAAAACCGGGGGCAGGCCCGGGGCAAGGCCAACGTGCTGGCCCACCTGGCCCGGCACGCTACCTCCCAGTACTTTTTCATTACCGATGCCGACATCAGCCTGCCGCCCACCTGGGTAGAAGCCCTGCTGGCCCACGCGGCGCCGGGGGTGGGCACCGTCACGGGCATCACGGCGGTGCGCGGGCCCCGGCTGTTTCACCAGCTGCAGGGCATCGACTGGCTGCTGTCGCTGGCCCTGATTCAGGTGGTGAGCGACTCGGGGCGGCCCGTGACGGCCATGGGCAACAACATGCTGGTGACCCGGGAGGCTTACGAAGCCACCGGCGGCTACGAAAACCTGCCGTTTTCCGTCACCGAAGATTATGCCCTGTTCAAAGCCGTAATTGCCCGGGGCTTCGGCTTCCGCCACGTGTTTAGTGATAAGGCGCGGGCCGACTCCCTGCCCATTCCCAGCTGGGGCGCCCTGCTGCGGCAGCGCCGCCGCTGGCTGCGCGGCGTGGAGGCCCTGCCCCTGCGCCTGCGTACCGAGCTGGCCGTGTACGGGATGTTCTGGCCGGTGCTGCTGGCGCTGGGCTGCACGGCCGGGCCAGCCGCGGCGCTGGCCGTGTGGCTGGGGAAAATGCTGGTGCAGGGCACCCTGGCCGGCCTGGCCCACCGCCGCGCCGGCCTGCCGATGCGCTGGCCGCTGCTGCCCTTGTTCGACTTCTACGCCCTCGGCCTGCTGGTAAGCCTGCTGGGCTTCCGCCTCTTCGGCGGCGCGGTGGTGTGGAAGGGGAGGAGGTATTAAGAAAATGGCCGAGAATGGCAGACGAATGATGAGCCAAATCAAAAGCCCCGCCGTCAGCAACAGACGGCGGGGCTTGGGACGGGCAGCAGCTGGCCGCCTTGTGGCAGTGGGCCTACAGCTCTACTACGGTCAGCTCAATGTCAACCAGGTCGGTAGCCTGGTTGGGGCGCATGACCGGCCGGGGGTTGATGCCGATTTTTTCAGGGTTGAACTTCCCTTGCCGGGCCAGCACGCGCTGGGCCTCCAGGAGCTTGGCCCGGCTGAAAACGTCACCCGCCCGCAGGGGAGTCAGCTGGAGCACCGAGGCCGCGGAGGTTTTCCGGTTGCCGCTCACGCTGAGAGTGCCAATGCGGGCGGGGCGGCCTTCCACAATGCTGAAGGTCAGGTCGGTGCTGCCGTCGGCCTGCCGGGTGGCGCTGGGCGTTACGGAGAAAAACAGGTAGCCATTGTCCATGTAGCGCGAGGTAAGGTCCTGGCCCTGCGGGTCGAAGCTCAGGCGGCGGGCCACGGCGGCCGAGTCGTAGGCATCGCCGGGCTTCAGCCCCAGCGCCTGGTCAAGCTCGGCGGTGCTCAGAAAGGTGTTGCCCTGCCAGCTGATGCGGCCAATGCGGCCCGTGACAGCTGATGGCGCGGCCGTGACGGCAGCCGGCCCGGTGGCGTCGGCAGCCGGCGAGCCGGCGCAGGCGGTGGCTGCCCAGGCAAACGCGAATACGGGCAGCACGAGGAGAAAGCGGAGTTTTTGCATGGTGGTGGAAGTGGGTTGGGTGAGCATGTGGATGCGTAAAAAAATCTGCTTGCCGGCAAAGGCGTGCGCCAGGGCGAAGGGCGGCTGGCTGGCGGCCAGCTTTATCAGCAGCTCGCCGTAGCCCAGGGGGCTGCCCTGGGTGCGGGCCACGGCTTCATCGGCCAGGTACTCGTGCACGGCCTTGAGCTGGGTTTTGAAGTAGGGCAGCAGGCCATTGAACCAGAGCAGCACGCCCAGCGCTTCGGCAAACAGCAGGTCGGCGGTGTGGCGCTGCTGCACGTGCACCTGCTCGTGCTGCAGCAGCAGCTGGCGCTCCCTGGCACTAAGCCCGGCGTGCAGAGGCGAGAGAAACACCAGCCGGCCAAAGGAAAACGCCGGGAGGCTGGGCGCGGGCAGCTCCACGATGGTAAAGCCGCCCATGTTGGTGCGGGGGTGCCGGCGGGCCAGGGCCAGCAGGCTGCGCACGTTTCGGCCCGCGCCCCAGAGCTTAGCCAGCGCGCCGAGCAGGTAGATAAGCGCCAGGGCCGGGACCAGCAGCGCGGCCAGGTCGGGTGAGGCAGCACCGGGGGCCTGTGGGGCGGGCGCTACGGAAGGCGCCAGCTGCCAGCTTAGCGGCAGGGGACCAACGCCCGGCTCGGCTGCCACCGGGAAAAGCAGGCTCAGCCCTGGAAAGGCCAGCAGGGGCAGCAGCAGGCTGGCCGTCATGCTCCCGAGCAGGTAGGCGCGGTTGGCGCCAAACGTGCTGAGCCGGGCCAGCAGCAGGCGGTAGGCCAAGGCGAATACGGCCAGGCAAAAGCTGGCTTCGGCCAGGTACAGCAGCAGGCTAGTGAGCATCGCCATCGGGCTTGGAGGGGGAGTCGGACTGGTGCAGCATGTCGAGCAGCTGCTGCTTTTCGCGCTGGCTCAGGGTTTCTTCCACCATAAAGGAGACCAGGGCAGTGGGCGAGTTGTCGAAATACTGGCTCAGCATGCGCTTGAAGCTGGTTGTGCGGTACTCCGTCTTGCTGATAAGCGGGAAGTACTCGTAGGTTTTGCCATAGGCTTTAAAGCCCACGTAGCCTTTGCGCTCGAGAATGCGCACCACCGAGGAGATGGTGTTGTAGGGTGGCTTGGGCTCGTCGGGCAGGTGCTCGATAACGTCCTTCACAAAAGCCTTCTTCAGCTTCCACAAGACGTGCATGATGCGCTCTTCGGTTTTGGTTAGCTCTTCCATGGCTCAAAGGTATAACGGTGAAAACAGTTTTGCAACTTATTTTTCAGTTATAAAACTGACCTTGCCGTTTTTCAAAATGCTCTATTTGCTTATGGTTTGATTTGCAGTCACTTTCATGTTGGAGAACAGCCTTCGTTCTATCGTCCGCCTCACCCCCCCCCCGCCCCCAAAAAATGCTTCATTCGCATTTCCGAAAGGGAGAGGGGGAGCCGGTCTGGAATAACCTTCGCACACTAACCTGGGATGCGCTCTAGGTGTGTTTACTGCTGGGCGGCCTTCGTTAGGGGCGCAGGCCCGAACTTTGCGGCATGATGCACATCACCGACTCCCACGCCCACCTCTACTCCGAACAATTCAAGGCCGACCGCGAGCAGGCGCTGGACCGGGCCCGGGCGGCGGGCGTGGGCACCATTGTGATGCCCAACATCGACCACTCCAGCATAGCCGCCATGCTGGAGCTGGAGGCGCTGGCCCCCGAAACCTGCTTTGCCATGATGGGCCTGCATCCCTGCTCGGTGGGCAAGAACTTTGAAAAGCAGCTTTACGAGGTGGAAGAATGGCTCAATAAGCGGCCCTTCGCTGCCGTGGGCGAAGCCGGCCTCGACCTGTACTGGGACAAAACCCTGCTGGCCGAGCAGCAGGAAGCCCTGCGCATACAGCTGCAGCTGGCCAAGCAGCACCAGCTGCCCATTGTGCTGCACACCCGCGACGCCTTTGCCGAAACCGCCGCCCTGGTGGCCGAGGCCCAGGACGGCACCCTGCGCGGGGTGTTTCACTGCTTTTCGGGTAGCCCGGAAGAAGCCGAGCAGGCCATCAGCCTGGGCTTTCTGCTGGGCATCGGCGGGGTGGCCACCTTCAAGAACGGGGGCGCCGACAAAGTGCTGCCCGGCATTGGCCTGGAGCATTTGCTGCTCGAAACCGACTGCCCCTACCTGGCGCCGGTGCCCTACCGCGGCAAGCGCAACGAGCCGGCCTACCTGCCCTACGTGCTGCACCGCGTGGCCGAGCTGCTGGGCAAAGACATGGAGGAAGTGGCCGCGGCGACCACCCGCAACGCCGCCGCGCTGTTTAACCTTTAAAAGCCGGCGGCCAGGCAGGCTTCAGGAGCCGCTTTCGCGCTCCAGACTCTGCAGGGCCAGCTCAATCCGGCGGCTGTAGCCGTCTATCTGCTCGAGGCCGGCCCGGGCTTCCTCAATCTTGCCCCGCTGGTACAGCGCAGCCAGCTCCTGGCCCTTGTCGAGCATCTGCTTCAGCAGGCGCTCCAGCTCCCGCACCTGGGCGCTGGTTCCGAAGCGGGCCTTTACAACGGTTTGTATCCATTCGCCCAAGGGGCTGTGGGCCACGCTGAATAGCTCCGGCTCGGCCTCGCGCACCCCATAGAGCACCGACCGCAGCCGCGACTTAAACAAGACCTGCTTGATGCGGGCCTGCTGAAAGTCTAGGTGTGAAAGGGCCATGGCAAATGAAAGGAATGCTAAAGTCGTAATGAAACAGATAATAACTGCACGGGGCAGCCCGGCGGGGGGGGAGGCTCATCCGCGGCCCTGCCGGCAGGGCCGCATTGGCTAAGCAACGAGGCCTGAGGGTTAGAAAGGGCTTTAGCCCGTGCTAAGGCCGCTTGCAGGCGGTAAAAGATAGGTGCTGCCCGAGGGCGAGCGCCGCAAGAACGGCCGGAGGTAAAGCCCGGTTTTGCTTACGCGGCTTCCAGCTCGCTGGAACTTGCTGAGGTGGCCGGGCTGCGTCGGAGCTGCTCCAGGGCGTGGCGGGTTTGCACCAGCTCGGTTACTTCGTAGGAATAGGCCGTGATGCCGGCCGGCTGCCCGTTTTCTTCAAAGCGCTGGTAGATAAAGTTGAAGTAGGCGTCGCGCATGCCGCCCTGGTTGTCGCGGATGCTTACCTGCAGCTCCTTGCCAACAACCGGCTCGCCGGTTTGAAAAACCCCGTCCAGCATGGCCGTGAGCTGCTCCCTGGCTTCGGGAAACACCTCGGCCACGGTGCGGCCCACCACCTCCTGGCCGCCCACCAGCTCGCGGAACAGCGTGTTGGCAAACTCGTAGCGGTGCTCGGGCCCGCGCACAATGCTTACGTACGCCGGGGCGTGCATCAGCAGGTCGTAGAAGGTCTGGCGCTGCTGCTTCACCAGCTCGGCGTTGCGGTACGACTGGTCGGAGAGGCGGGCCTGCTGCTCGGTGGCGTCGAGCAGCTCCTGCACCATCATCTTCTGGTCGTGAATGTCGGTGCCGCCGCCTACGCGCTGCACCACGCGGCCCCGCTCGTCGAAGTGGGGCACGCTGCGCGTCATTATCCAGCGGTACTGCCCGTCGGCGCGCCGCACGCGGTACTCGTACTGGGTGGTGTCGGCCAGCTGGCGGCTGCGGTCCCAGTCCCGCTGCAGCTTCGGCTGGTCGTCGGGGTGAATGGCCTGGGCCCAGTTGGCCTGCAGGGCCTCGGCGCTCAGGCCGGTAAATTCCAGCCAGCGGCGGTTGAAGAAGACGCCCCGCCCGCTGGCGTCGGTGATGTTGACCAGCACCGGCAGGGCATCGAGGGTGAAGCGGGCCCATTCCTGGGACTGCGTCAGCTGCTGCTGCACGAGCTCGTGCCGGCGCTCGGCCAGGTGCTGGGCCGTCACATCGCGCGGCTGCTGCAGAATGTACTGCAGCTGGCCCTGGCTGTCGAGAATGGGGTAGTGGGTGAGCTGCCAGTAGCGCTCCTCGGTGCCGCCGCCCAGCTCAGCCGGCCGCTCCAGGTCGTAGCGCAGCAGGGGCATGGTGTCGGGCTGCAGGGTGTGGCGCACCTTCTCGTGCGACTCGTGCAGGGCCTGCTGGCTTTCGGGGGCCGAAGGATAGGCCTCGAATATGTTGCGGCCCCGGGCCTGCTCCCGCGGCAGCATGGCCTGGTTTACGTGCTGGTCGGAGTTGTCGAGCACCGTGCCATCGGGCGCCAGGAGCAGGAACAGGCCGGGGAGCGAGCGGAAGATGTGCTGATAGTCGACGGAAGGCGTGGAAGGGGACATAAGGCAGCAGGTGCAGAAGACAGAAAGCAGGGGCGCAAAATTAAGGCGGTACCCAGAGCGGTTTTTAGGCTCGTGTACTGAGTTGAGAGTTAAAAGTTAAAATTCAAATGGGTCGGTTTTTTAACTCTTAGTGGCGTTTCAGGGACAGCCCCGATGTAGCGTGGACTCTGCGAGTGCGCGCGCATGAACGTTCACCCGCGCGCACTCGCAGTGTCTACGCTACGCTTGTCTAACTTCTTCTCAAGGTGTACACCAGCCTGGAAACTGCTATAGTACTGCAATTCGCCGGTACGGTTGCCTTTTCTGCGCCGAACGCTGTCCGCCTCGCCCTTTGCAGGCTGATACACCGCCTGCGACCGGGCCGGCGCCAGCCCGGTACAGGCAACCTAGTCCTTATCAAACCAGGCCAGCACAATGGGGAAGATTATCAGCTCGCCCAGCAAGGCGCCGGCAATAGCCACTGCCGTCAGGGCTCCAAAGGTTTGCACGGTTTTCAGCGAGCCAAGCATCATAAAGGCGTAGCCGCAAAAGAGAATGGTGCCCGTAAGCACGATGGCCGGGCCCACGTGGGTAATGGTAGCCAGCCGGGCCACTGCCGGAGCGTGGCCGGCCCGCCGCTGCTGCCGGTAGTGGTAGATAAAGTGCATGGTGTCGTCGACGCTGAAGCTGAGCACGATGGCGGCAATACTGGCCGTGGCAGTGTCGAGCGTGATGCCCAGCCAGCCCATCAGGCCCAGCACCACCAGCACCGGAAACAGGTTGGGCACCACGGTGAGCAAGGCCAGGCGCAGGTCGCGGATAAACAGCCAGACCAGGAAAAACACGAGCCCACAGGACAGCAGCAGGCTGTTGGTTTGCGATGCGGTGACGTACTGCACAATGTTGGCGTACATGGGCTGGTAGCCGGCAGGCCTCACCGTGGCTACCGGCCCCAGCGTGGCCCGGGCTATGGCCAGCAGCGAATCCGTTTTGGCCGTAAGCTGCCGGGCCGAAAGCATGGGCCCCGATACCGTGATGCGGCCCGTGCCGCCGTTGGCCGTCTCAAACTGCCGGGCCAGGCTGGGGTAGTCGGCCGCCAGCTGCTCGTGGCTGAGGCGCAGCACCGAAGCGCTGCCCAGCGCCACCCGGCTGCGGCGCTCACCCAGCCGCGCCTCCAGCCCGCCCAGGTAGAGGGAGTGAAAGCCGAATATCCGCCCCACGCCCGCCAGCTGCCGGGCCGAATCGGCGAAGGCCACGGCGGCCTGCAGCACGGCCGGGCTGTGCAGCGACTGCCCGGCGCGGGGCGTAACGAGCAGCTCCAGCGGCAGGTAAGCCCCCCAGGCGGCCTGAATGGCTTGGTGGTCGCGCACGACGGGGTGCGATGGGGGGAAGTAGCCCAGCGTGTAGGTATCGGCGCGCAGGCGCGGCAGGCCGGCCGCCAGGCCCAGCAGCAGCAGCAGGGCCGCCGTGCCCAGCGGCACCTGCCGGCGCAGCACCCAGCCGTAGAAGCCGGCCAGGCGCGTGCTGGCCGCCCGGGTGCTGGGCGCCGCCGGCCGGGCCAGCGGCAGCAGCCACACGCCCAGCCCAAAGGTGAAAACCAGGCAGAGCCCAATGCCCAGCGCGGTGAACAGGCCGAAGGTCTGCAGAATGGCCATGGGGCTGGTGAGCAGCGCCAGAAAGCCGGCCACCGTGGTGAGCGTGGTGAACAGGCAGGGGTAGAAGGTGGCACGCAGCGCCTGCAGCGCCAGCTCGGTATTGTCGGTGGTGGTCTTGCTGGCCAGCTGGTTGCGCTCGTTGATGACGTGCAGCGCATCCATCAGTCCGAGCAGGATGATGACGACGGGCAGCAGCACGGTCATCAGGTTGAGGCGGTGGCCCAGGGTGCCGTAGAGGCCCAGCGTGAGGTAAGTGGAAAAGCCCACTACCCCCAGCACGTACAGCAGCAGCCGCCAGTCGCGGTAGATAAGCAGAAACACCAGGCCCATCAGCAGGTAGCCCACGCCCAGGAACAGCCCGAAGTCCTGCTGGGAAAGGGCATTCAGCCCCGCATACACCACGCCAATGCCGCCGAGGTGGGCCCGGCTGGCCGGAAAGTGGCGGAGCACGGTGGCCCGCACTTCATCCAGCAGCTGCCCGCGCTGGTTGTCGAAGTCGGCACTGGCTTTCAGCACCACTAGCAGGCGGGCGGTGCGGTAGTCGGCCGTGAACAGCTGCTCCCGCAGCGTGG
This sequence comes from Hymenobacter saemangeumensis, assembly GCF_039541835.1. Classification (NCBI taxonomy): domain Bacteria; kingdom Pseudomonadati; phylum Bacteroidota; class Cytophagia; order Cytophagales; family Hymenobacteraceae; genus Hymenobacter; species Hymenobacter saemangeumensis. Next base: position 18,441 of record NZ_BAABGZ010000017.1, read on the forward strand.
GCAGGGTTTGCAGGGCGGCGCGCACGGCCTCGCCGTTGGTGCCGGGGGCGAGGAGCGGGGCGGCGTAGGAACCCAGCAGGCTGCGCCGCGGCAGGGTGGCGCTGCCGGGGCCAAACACCGTGGCCACCGCTGGTAAGGCGGCCAGCTCGGCATCCAGCTGCCTTAGGGCCTGCAGGTTGGCCGGCGAGAGTAACGTCTCCCGTCCGGCGCGCACGGCAATAACGACGACTTCGTCGTTGCCGAACTTCTCCCGGAACTCGTGGTAGGCCGCCAGGGCCGGGTCGCCCCGCAGGAACCAGACGGCGAGGCTGTTGTCGACCACCAGGGCCGCTTTCACCCCCGGCCAAAGGGCCAGGCCAGCCAGCAGCGTAAGGCTGAGAAAGGCCAGGCGGAAGCGGTATAGCAGTGCAATCATGGGAGCAAAGCAAGCAGCTTTTCTGGTGGTTAGCTAATGCTCGAAAGAATGGCGCGATGTCCTTTGCGCATTGCGTTACGCTCTGATTTGCAAATTTTTGTGATTGTGTTAGGTCTGATTGTAAAGTCCCGTTATCGCAAAAGTCGGCCTGACAAGCGGCCCTTTATGGGCTCTCTTTGTACTGTTCGCCACAGCGGCCGAAGCCGGGTGAGCATCTTCCATTATGAGCATGCTGAACTTCTGGGCTTATCTGCGCCAACGCTTCCCGCCGGTCAACATGGCCTTGTTTGCGGTGCTGTTTCTCACGGTATGGGCCGTAGCGGGCACGACGGGGGCGGGCCGGGCTTTCGGCTGGCGGGAAGGGCTGGGCATTATGGCCACCATCTCGTTTTTCTTTCGCCTCCGCGTATTCGACGAAATCAAGGACTTCGACCTTGATGCCCAGAACCACCCCCAGCGGGTGCTGCAGCAGGGCCGCGTGACGCTGCCGCAGCTGCGCCGCCTGGCCTGGGCCGGCGCGGCCCTGGAGCTGGGCTGGTCGGCGCTGCTGGGCGGGCCGGCCGTGCTGGGCTGGGCCCTGGCCCTGGCCTACAGCCTGGTAATGCGCTTTGAGTTCTTCGCGCCGGCCTGGCTGCGGGCACGCCTGCTGCTCTACGCCGTTTCGCACATGCTCATCATGCCTCTGATAATCGGGTGGCTGTGGCTGGCCTACGCACCCGCGCTTAGCGGCCGGCTGGTGCTGCTCATGCTGCTGAGCTTGCTGGGGGGCTTTGCCTTCGAGCTGGCCCGAAAAACCCACGCGCCGGCGGCCGAGCAGGCGGGTATCGACTCCTACTCCCGCACCCTGGGGCTGGCCGGGGCCTGTGCCGGCATCGTGCTGGTGCTGTTGGCCGGGGTGGGCGTGCAGGCCGGGCTGCTCTACCAGCTGCACGCCGGCCCAGGGCCCTACGTCGTGCTGGGCGGCCTGCTGCTGCCCACGCTGGCCCTGTACCGCGCGGCCCTGGCCCGACCCCGTGAGGCCCTGTTCCGCCGCGCCGAGATGCTGGTATCCCTTTTTATGCTGAGTAGCTACCTGACCCTGATTGTGCTCATAAAGGCTTAACGCGGTGCGTTCAGCTGCCACTCTGCTTGCCTGTTCAATTTTAACCTGACGACTATGTCTCCTGCGCTGCCATTCAACGGGCTGATAGATTACCGCCAGCCTACGCCGCCCGCCGGCCTCACCGTAGGGGGCAAGGCCCAGGGCCTGTACCAGCTGCGCCGCCTGGGCCTGCCCGTGCCGGGCTTCGTGGTGATTCCCGCCGAGGTGTTCGACCCGGTACTGGCCGGGCTCGGCACCACCGAGGCAGACCTGGCTGCCCGCGGCGACGCAGGCGGCCCTGGTGCGGGTGCTGGCCGTGTGGGCGGGGCCGGGCGTAGCCGTGCGCTCGTCGGTGGCCGATGAGGACGGCGCCCAGGCCGCCTTCCCGGGGCTGATGGACTCGGTGCTGGCCCTGCGGACGCCCGACGAGGTGCTGGCCGCCGTGGCCCGGTGCGCCGCCAGCGCCTATTCGGAGCGCGCCCTGGCTTACCGGCGGCAGAAGGGCCTGTCGCTGGCGGCGCGGCCCGCCATCATCGTGCAGCGGCAGGTGGCGGCCACGGCGGCCGGCGTGCTGTTCACCACCTTTCCGGAGTTTCCGCAGGAGATGGCCATCCACGCGGTGTGGGGGCTGGGCGAGGGGCTGGTGGGCGGCGCGCTGGAGCCCGATGAGTTCTACCTGGACAAGCAGAGCCGCCAGGAAACGCACCGCAAAATTGCCCGCAAGGCCGAGCAGGTGCAGCCGCTGCGGGGCGCCACCGGCCTGGTGCCCGTGCCCGAAAGCCAGCAGGACCAGCCCTGCCTGTCGGCCAGGGTGCTGACCCGGCTGCGGCAGACCGGCGCCTTCCTGGAGTATTCCCTGGGCAGCCCGCAGGATGTCGAGTTTGTGGTCGACCACGACGAGCTGTGGCTGGTGCAGACCCGCCCCATCACCCAGCCCATTCCCGAGGTGGTGGTGTATGATAACGCCAACATTCAGGAAAGCTACTGCGGCGTTACCACGCCGCTCACGTTCAGCTTTGCCCAGCGGGCCTATGCCACGGTGTACCGCCAAACCATGCGGGCCCTGGGCCTGCCCACCACCACCATTGACGCCCACGAGCCCGTGCTGACGCAGCTGCTGGGCCTGGTGCAGGGCCGCATCTACTACAACATCAACAACTGGTACCGGGGCCTGCAGCTGCTGCCGGCCTTCCACCAGAACAAGGCCGACATGGAGCGCATGATGGGCCTGGACGCGCCCGTCGACTTCGTGCAAAGCCGGGCCAAAACCCTCCCGGAAAAGCTGCGCCTGCTGCCCCGCCTGGCCCTGAACCTGGCCCGCCTGCTGGCCGCCTTCGCCACGCTGCCCCGCCGCGTGGCCGCCTTCCAAAGCCACTTCGACCAGCAGTACCAGCGCTTCTACCGCCTGCCGCTCGCGGAGCTGGCGGCGCCCGCGCTGCTGGCCGAGAAGGCCCGCCTCGATGCGGCGCTGCTCGATAGCTGGACCACGCCCATCATCAACGACTTCCGGGTGATGATGGCCAACGGCCGCGTGGCCCGCGACTTGCGCCGCGCCGGCCTGGCCGACCCCGACGAGTTTCTGAGCCGCTACTTCGCTGCGGCCAACGCCGAGCTGGCCAGTGCCCGCCCGGCCCACGCCATGCAGGCCATTGCCGCTGGCATCGCCGCCCGGCACGCTGCCCTGCTGCCGCTGCTGCGCGAGCTGCCCGCCAACCTGCCGCAGCGCATTCGCCAGGCGGCGCCGGACCTGTTCGCTGCCATCTACGAATACATTCAGCAGTATGGCGACCGCAGCATCGGCGAGCTTAAGCTCGAAACCGAAACCATGCGCACCGACCCGCTGCTGTTTTATAAGTACCTGCGCAATTACCTCGGCGCCGAGGCCGGGGCTCCGGCGGCTGCGGTGCCGGCCAGTGCGGCTACTTGGCACGCGGCGGCCAGCGCCGAGCTGCAGGCGCTGCTGCGCTCCCACTCAGCCTTTTTTGCCCGCCGGGTGTGGAGCGGCCTGCGGCAACTGCAGGCCGCGCTGGCCCGCCGCGAAGAGCTGCGCCTGCAGCGCACCCGCCTTTTTGGCATGTACCGGGGCCTGTACCGGGCCCTGGGCCAGCGCCTGGCCGAGACCGGGCAGCTCGCCGCGGCCGCCGATGTGTTCTACCTGACCGAAGCTGAAATTGCCCGCGCCGCGGAGAACCCCGCCAGCCGCTGGGCCGAGCTGGTAGCCAGCCGCCGGCAGGAGTTTGCCCGCTACCGCGCCGAAGCGGTACCCAGCCGGGTGTCACTGCCCGGGCGGGTGGGCAGGGGTGCAGTGGCGGCTACCGGCGATGGAGCGGCTTCTTTGCGCGGCACGGGCTGCCTGCCCGGTCGGGTGGAGGGCGAGCTCATTCTCATCACCGAGCCCGGCGACAGCCTGGATGTGGCCGGCCGCATTGTGGCGGCCCCCCGCACTGACCCCGGCTGGGCGGCCCTGTTCCCTACCTGCGGCGGCGTGCTCATCGAGCGCGGCTCGGCGCTGTCGCACTCCGTGATTTTGCTGCGCGAGCTGGGCATTCCCACCATCATCAACATCCCCGGCCTGTGCCAGCGCGTGCAGTCGGGCCAGCTGGTGGCGATGGATGGGGGTACGGGCGAAGTATCACTCAGCGCAATCGAGGTTTCCAGCTATGCTTGAGCGTATTGTCTACTCCGGGCAGCTTCCCGCCAGCTTTTTTGACCTGGCCGCGCCGCGGTATGCCCAATCGTCGTTCGCACCGGAGGAAGAGGCCGACCAGGTTCGGCAGCTGCTGCGCATGGAAGCCGGGCAGCATACGGTCATTGTGTATACCGACCACCAGCGGCTGCGCCTGGTTGGCATTTTTCCGCAGGCGGGCAGCGCGGCGTATTTCGGCTTTTGGGAAACAACGAACGACGCCGAGTTAAACAAAGCGGCCTTCGCTATGCTGGAGGCCGATGCAGCCACGCTTCATAAGCAGACCCTGGCCGGGCCGCTGCATTTCAATACGTTTCACCGCTACCGCCTGCGCCTGGGCCCTGCGCCCAGCTGGCAGCAGTTCGACCGCGAGCCGGTAAACCCGGCGTATTATCCCGAGCTGCTGAAGCAGCTTGGCTTTCAGCCCAGCATAACCTTTCAGAGCCGCCTGCTGCGGGCCGATACGGTGCCCCGCGTGTACCTGGAAAAGAACCCGGCGCTGGAAATGCTGGCCCGCATTCCCTTCGATTTTATCCCCGTCACGCCCGAGAGCTGGGTGCTGTTAGCGGACGACATTGCCAGACTGATTCACGAAATATTTAACGCGAACCCGGCGTACAAAGCCGTGCCGCGGGCACAATTCGACTTGCTGTACAACCCGGTTTATGCGGCCAGGCTTTGCCCGCATTCCTCGGTGCTGTTTCGGGACCAGCGCAGTGGCCGGCTGGCGGCCATCAGCCTGTGCCATCCCAACTATCAGGAACTCGACTTACCGGCTGGCGTCGCGCCCGAATTTGCCCGCGACTACCCACGGCTGCCGCGCAGAACGCTGCTAGCCAAAACCGTGGGCGTGCACCCCGACTTCCGGCAGCAGGGCCTCATGGATTTGCTGGCGGCCTATGCCATGCAGAAATTCCAGACCTACTACGAGGAGGTGATTTTCTGCCTCATGCGGGCCGATAACTATTCCCTACGCTTCACCGATGGCCTGCCGGTGGAAACGGCGCATTATGCCTTGTTTGAGCGAAGGGTGGGGTAGCTTTCCCGCAGGGTTTCGCAGTGGTTAAAATCGCAGTGTTCCGCAGTGTCGTTCTATCGTTGAACGGTCACTGCGGAACACTGCGGTTTTAATCACTGCGGGAAATCCTATCAATACGTCACCAGCCCGTACTGTACACCATAGCCCCGGCCATACCGGTTCAGGTCCAGTCCGGCTATGGTATCGAAGAAGCTGTTGGCCACGCGGGGCAGGTAAGGGTAGGGGCATACCGAGTGGGCCATGAAATACATGCCCAGGCGGTGCAGGCCGAAGTCCAGCGCGGCCAGCTGAAAGCCTTCGCGGAAGCGGACTGCGTCGGCAAACTGCCCGGTGAGGGCGTGCAGGGCCTGGCGGTAGTGCTCCAGGTACAGGGGGCGCAGGTGGTAGCGGTCGGCGTCGAGCACAAAGGCCAGCAGCTCCACCACGTCGTATTGCGGGAGGTGGTAGGTGGCCAGCTCCCAGTCGTAGGCGCAGAGGCGCAGCTGGCCGGCGGCGTCGCGCTTGAAGCAGGTGTTGCGGGGGTTCAGGTCGTTGTGAACAAGGGTTTTGGGGTGCTGCTCGAGCTGCTGCCAATAAGCTGGGATGTGGGCAATGGCCTGGCGCAGCTGGGCGGCCCGGGCCGGGGTGAAGAGCTCGGGGAAGCGGGACGCGGCATTGCTGAGCAGGGCCGTCCAGAGCGGAGCCAGCCGCTGCATAAAGGCGCCGGATGGCACGTCGGGGCCGTAGTTGGCGCGGGCAGTGGGCGTGGGGTGAAGGTGGGCGGCGTGCCAGGCCGCCAGCTGCGTGAGCGCCGCACGGATGTGGGCATCGGTCCAGCGCTCGGGTGCCATCACGGAGTTGAGCAGCTCCACGGTGCGGCCTTCGTCGAGGTATTCGAGCAGCACGGCGTAGGTGTCGCGGCTGGGGTCGGCGTGGGTGGCCCACACCTGGGGCAGCAGGCCGCTGGGGTCGGCCTGGCCATAGGCCTGCAGCTCGCGCCAGTGGGTGTGCTCGAAGCCGGTAAGGGCCTGGTAGTGCGGGTAGATTTCGGCCACTGCCCCGCCGCAGGCCCCGGCCATGCCGCTGAGCATGGTGGCAATGTCATGGCCGGCCGGCTTCAGCTTCAGCACCAGGCGCTGGGTCTGGGGCTGGCCATCGGCCAGCAGCTGCACTTCGAGGCCAAAGTGGCCCACGGGCTTGGCCGAGCAGCCGGCCGTTAGGGCCGTGAGAATGCTCGACGAGCTATCGAGGGCCAGGGGCCGCACCCGCTCTACCCGAATGTTGCGGGCGGGCGCATGGCGGCGCATTATCTGTTCCAGAAAGGCGGGGCGGAAGTAGTCGGCGGTCGTCATCGCAGGGAGAGGGTTAGGGAGCAGAATTGCTGCCCGAAGTAACGCTGCTCCCCGGCCCGCTGATGCTTTTTTGGAAAAGGTTTTATGCGTTTCAGGGACTTTTCAGATGTGGGGTATTTGGTGGGCTTAGGGTTTGAAAAGCGGGGTTTTTGAGGGCGTTTGGGGTATTTTTCTCTGATAAGAATCCGACTTTTGTTTTTTATTGAGGGCCGCCGGCGGTGGGGACTGGGGTGGTGCCACGAATTCCGCGCAGCGGTTCGTGGTACCACTAATTGGCAGAACGAAAACTATGAAGGATGTTCTGGCTATTAGTGGTACCACGAAGCCCTGCGGGCAATTCGTGGCACCACGCCCGCCGCTCAATCCACCGCCTAGGGGACATTCAAATCGGCCAGTCCAGTACCCGCACGTTTTCGAAGTAGAAGCAGGCTTCCTGCTCCGAGAGCTGCTGCGATACTTCCGGCAGCAGCGGCACGGCCGCGCTGCGGGCCGGGGCCTGGCTTTGCAGCAGGTTCCAGAATACCAGCCGCAGCTGGCGCGGGGACTGGCCCAGGGACTGGCACACGCGCTCAAACTCCGCCGGGCTCACGTACTCGAAGATGTTGGACAGGCTGGCCTTGCTGATGCCCTGGCCGGCCTCCGACAGCAGGTAAGCCGTGGCCTCGCCGGTGGTGATGTGCAGCCGGGGCAGCCGGGCGCGCAGCTGCTCGTAGTTGCGGCTTTGGTAGCAGGGCGGCAGAATGTTTTCGGGGAGGCCTTCGGCTCCGAAAAAGAAGAAGCGGGAAAAGAAATTGTCGCGCAGCAGCACCTGCGCTACGTGCTGCTGCCAGCGCTGGTAAAACAGCTCCCCGCCCGATGCGGCGGTGTGCTTGTACAGGCTTGCATCGCGGCCCTTGCTGAGGTTGACCGCATCGAAATAGCTGATGAACTGCCGCCGGAAATCGTCCTGCCCGTAGGCTTCAATCACCGAGGCGAAGTAGGCCTGCTGCGCGGCTACGGTATCGAACTCGAATAGCGTGCGCAGCTGGTCCTGCAGCGCGGCATCGAGCGTTGGCAGAAAGCCATGGACGTAGGCTTCGAGCCGGCCGGCGCCCAGCAGGCCGCCGGGGTGCTGCGCGAAAAAGGCGGCCCAAAACTCCCGCTCCCCGGCGGGCAGGCCCGGCTGCACGGCTTGCCAGGTGCGGCTTACTTCCCCGGGCCCCGCCAGGCCCAGCAGGCCGTGAAATACCGCCTGCTCGTGCCCGGCAATGACGTGGCACTTAAGCGCCAGCAGGCGGTTCTGCTCCGGGTTCAGGTCGATGGCTGTTACCCGGGCGGGCCCGGCGAGCAGGGTGTTGAGCACGTTGCAGCCGGCGCCGGTAATAACCAGGGCATGGTCCTGGGGCTGCAGCTGCAGCGCATGGTATAGGGTGGCGCTGCCTTCCCACACCAAGGAGTAGCGGAGCTGGTCGAGGGCGACGTGGTGGAACTCGGAGTTCATAATCAATTAGTAATTAAGATTGGGGAGGCCGGCTTTTTTAACTCTCAGCTTTTAACTGCCTACAGCACCTCCGCGTAGCGGATTTTGGAATGGTGGCGCTGGTCGACGGGCAGGCTGCTGCGGAAGTGGACGGCCTGGCAGGCGGCGGCCGGGAAATAAGCGGCTAACGCGGCCCGCACGGCGGCTTCGCTGGCTGGGCCCTGCACGTAGATATTGAACCCAGCGCTGACGGGCCGCGCCGCTACCCGCTCCACCCCGGGCAGGTGCTGCAGCACGTGTTCGAGCTGGTAGTGCTGCAGGCCCTGGCGCAGGGCCTCGTTGCCCTGGCGGCCGGTGAGGTAGAGCTGCCCGTCGGCCCCGAGGTAGCCGAAGTCGCCGGTGTGCAGCCAGCCATCGGGCTCGCGGCTGGCCACATGCGGGCCGCGCACCTGGATTTCGCCCACTACCGGGCGGCTGCCATCCGGCAGGCTGAGCGCGCCCAGGGAAGCCAGGCGCAGCTCCAGGGAAGGATGAACCGGGCCCACGCAGTATCCCAGGGCGGGACTCGCTGCCTGCCCGGCCAGGGGCCGCACGGCAATGGGCTCGGCTTCCGATGAGCCATAAATGACATACACCGTAGCGCTGGCAAACACCGCTTTTAGGGCGTGTACCAGCCGCTCGGGCACGGGGGAGCCACCTACGCCCAGGGCCCGCACCAGCGGAAAGCCACCTGGCTGCTGCCGCAGCGCGGGCAGCAGCTGCTCGAAGTAGAACACGTTGCCGGTGAGGGTCTCGACTTGCTCGACCAGCAGCTGCTCCACGATAAGCGGCGGGCGGACGGTGGAGATATCAGCCCAGTGCACATTGGGCAGAATGCTGACGGCGCCCGCGCCCAGGTTGTGCAGCAGCACGTTCGGGAACAGCGGAAAGTCGCGCTGGCCCGGCCAGGGCGGGAATATTTCCTTCAGCACCGCGTGCTGGGTGCTGAGCACGGCATGGGTGCGGATTATCTGCTTGGGCCGGCCCGTGGAGCCCGAGGTGTGGGTGATAAGGGCGGGCTGCTGGGGCGGCACGGGCTGCGGCAGCTCCGCCGGCGTGGCGGGGCTGGTAGGGCGCGAGGCGGCCAGCAGCTTCACACCAAGCAGGCGGGCCAGCAGCCGCGGCCCGGCCGCCACGCGGGGCAAAATGGCCACGCCGCCCTGCCGGGCCAGGGCCAGCAGCTGTCGTGTGCTCGCGCCGGCCGGGGGCAGCACCACCGTGGCCCCGTGCGCCAGCACGCCCAGCAAGGCCCCCACCAGCTCCAGGCTGACGGGCACCAGCAGCAGCACCCGCTGCCCGGGCAGCACCTGGGCCGCCGTCAGCCGCTGCCGCATAGCCGTTACAAAAGCTTCAATCTCGCCCCCGGTATGTAGTTCGCCGGGCTCGAACCCCCCGGTGCCGGACTGGGCCGGCGAGGCCGAAGGCCAGGCCAGCAGCACTTGCCGGGCCTGGGCCTGCAGGGTGCGGGCAATGTGGGCGTAGAAGTTGGTGCTGGGCATTGGCGCCGGGAAATTCGGCCGCTAGTACTTCACGTCGAACCGGCCGTCGGCGACTTCCAGCGAGTCGTTACCCCCGGGGCCACCGTAGAGCCAGCCCTCAAACGTGCCGCTTACGATGCGCTGCTGCCGGTCGAGGCGGCGGATTTGCAGGCGCACCGGCCGCCTGGTGCGGCTGCGGTAGTCGTTGCTAAAGCTTAGGTAGTCATTGGCCCACATAGCCTCCGGTTGTATGCCGGTAGTGGCACGGGCGGTATCGGTTCCCAGCAGACGCAGACCGCCCAAGGTATCGGTGAGGTGAAAGACCATATTTAGCTCCATGTCATAAAACGCTTTGCTGTCGCGTACGCCGGTCATGCGCCCCATTACCTGTAGCAAGGGGACACGGGGAGGGGTTAAGAAGTTATTGAACGGGCCCGCCCATAGCTCGTTCTTTTCCCAATAGGTACCCCCGATAATGGCCCGGCCTGCGTCATGATGGCCCAGCACCGTCCACACCTGCGGGCCCAGGCGGCAGCCCATAGTGTGGGCGCCGGTTTCGGTGTAGGGCGGCAGCTGGGCCCGATTAAACTCGGCTGCGTTGTCGTAGTCGTCGCACGACTTGGTGCAGGCGCCCAGGGGCAGCAGGCTGAGGTAGGTAAGCAGGGTACGGAGGCGCATGGGGCGGGAGGGGCTAGACTTACGCATGGTCGTTTCTTCCGTTTTACTGCAGTGTGCGCAAGGGTAAAGCGCCGTGTTTGCAGTGGTCGTTCAATAAGTTGACATCGAGGGCACCAAAGACAACCAAAACACGCCGTCGCCTGCCTGCCCCCTCCGGCCCGGCCGACAACGAGGCCGCCCGGCAGCTGGGCCAGCAGGGTACGCCAATATAGGAATAGGAGTTGGAGGACATGCAGCGGCTAGATGCACGGGCTGCTAACTCAGTACGTCACGTCGAACCGCCCGTCGCTGACTTCCAGCGAGTCGCGGCCGTTGGGGCCGCCATAAACCCAGCCCTCAAACCGGCCGCTGATGATGCGGCGCTGCCGGTTCAGGTGGCTGATAACCAGGCGCACGGGGCGCCGGGCACGGCTGCTGTACTTTGTGTCGGTTAACAGGTTTTCTACCTGCATGTACTCATAGGGCTGCCCGGCCGGTACCAGGGAGTAATCGGCCTCACCCAGCCGCCGCAGAGTGCCCAGCGAATCGGTAGGCAGGAAGGTCAGCTGAATGCGGGTGTTGTAGAAAATCCGGCTGCTGCGCGCCCCGGTCATGGCGCCGGTCAACCTGAGCGAGCGCGGCAAACGCGGGGTGTTCTCCAGCTCTACGCCCAGGGCATTGGGAAGCCATTCAGGGCCGCTCCCGCCAGAGCCGCTCAGGTCCTGCCTGCCCAGCACCGTCCATACCTGCGGGCCCAGGTGGCAGCCTAGCTTGTTGGCTCCGGTTTCGGTGTAGTCCGGCAGCTTGGCGCTGTAGAACTCGCTGGCGTTGTCGAAGTCCTTGCACCTGGTGCAGGCGCCCAGGGGTAGCAGGCTGAGGTAGGTAAGTAAAGAGCGGAAGCGCATGGATAGAGGAAAAGAAGGGAGGCCAAAAGTACCCATTTATTCTTCCCAGCCCGATTCGGCTCAGCCGGGCAAGCCCACGCTTCATCCTCCTCATCCAACGCTTCGGTAACAGAAACTGGAACAGGCGTGGGGCCGGCCGGCACCTTTGAGTCGTCAATTAAGACCGACTCTATGAAAACCCTGTTCCTCGCCCTCGTCCTGCTGCTGAGCCTTGCCGGCCTGGCCACTGCCCAAACCACCACGCTTTCCGGCGCCGTGCGCGACGGCGCCGGCCGCCCCCTGCCCGGCGTCAACGTCTTTCTCAAAACCACCTTCGACGGGGCCAGCACCGACTCCCTGGGCCGCTTCCGCTTCAGCACCACGGCCACGGGCTCGCTGCCGCTGGTGCTTTCGCTTATCGGCTACCAGCCCCAGGAAATACCCGTCACGCTGGGCCAGGGCCCCATCAGCCTGCCCAATCTGAAGATGAAGGACGCCCCCGCCCAGCTTGGCGACGTGGTGGTGACCTCGGGCTCGTTCGAAGCCAGCGACGAGAAGCGCAGCACCGTGCTCAAGCCCCTGGACATCGTGACCACGGCCGGCTCGCTCGGCGACATCGCCAGCGCCCTCAACACCCTGCCCGGCACCACCCGGGTGGGGGAGGAGGGCAAGCTCTTTGTGCGGGGCGGGGCCGCTTCCGAAACCAAAACCTACCTCGACGGCCTGCCCGTGCAGAATCCCTACGGCGGGGCTGTGCCCAGCGTGCCGGCCCGGGGCCGCTTCTCGCCCTTCCTCTTCAAAGGCACCGTGTTCAGCACCGGCGGCTACTCGGCCGAGTACGGGCAGGCGCTGAGTGCCGTGGTGGGCTTGAACTCCGATGATTTGGCCGCCGAAACCCAGACCGGCATCTCGCTGATGAGCGTGGGCGGCAGCCTGTCGCGCACCAAGCGCTGGGACCGTACCTCCCTGGCCGTCACGGCCGACTATACCAACCTGACGCCCTACTTCCGCCTGGCCCTGCCCGCCGGCAGCTTTAGCCAGGCTCCTGAGAACCGCGGCGGCTCCCTCAGCCTGCGCCACCGCACCGGGCAGGCGGGCATGCTCAAGGTGTACGGCACCTTCAGCCAGCAGCGCCTGGCTTTGCGCCAGCCCGACCCCAGCCCCGCCTTCCAGGCCGAAGGCCGCCCCGTGGCCCTCTCGAACGACAACGCCTACCTCAACGCCAGCTTCCGCAGCCCCCTGCGCCGCGGCTGGAGCCTGAACACCGGCCTGGCCCTGACCCGCGACGACAACACCATCCGCCCCGACGTGCAGACGGTGCAGGACGTGGAGCAGTCGGCCGTGGCCCGCCTCGTGCTCACCAACGACTCGGCCAGCACCTGGTTTAACCTCAAGCTGGGGGCCGAAGGCTACGGCCAGCAGTTCCGGCAGCGCTACCAGGCCAATGCCGAAGCCCCCACCCAGCGCCTGGGCTTTGATGAGCAGCGCGGCGCAGCCTTCGCCGAGTCCGACGTGGTGCTGGCCAAGCGGCTGGCGGGCCGGGCCGGCCTGCGCGGCGAGTACTCGGCCCTGCTGGGCGACTGGAGCCTGGCCCCGCGCCTGGCCCTGGCCTACCAGACCGGCGCCTACAGCCAGCTTTCGGCCGCCTGGGGGCAGTTTTACCAAACGCCCACCAACGACCTGCTGCGCGTCAGCACCAACTTAAAGTTTGAAAAGGCCGAGCACCTGCTGCTCACCTTCCAGCGCGTGGCCCAGCAGCGTACCCTGCGCGCCGAAGCCTACTACAAGACCTACGCCGGCCTCAGCACTTTCGACGCTGCCCAGCCCTTCAACCCCAGCCGCTACCAGAACGCCGGCAGCGGCTACGCCCGGGGCCTGGACCTGTTTTGGCGCGACCGCAGCACCTTCAAGAAGGTAGACTACTGGGTAAGCTACGGCCTGCTCGACACCCGCCGCCAGTACCGCGCCGACCCCGCGCAAGCCGTGCCCACCTTCGCCGCTACCCACAACCTGAGCGTGGTAGGCAAGTACTGGGTGCAGAAAATCCACACCCAGTTCAGCTTCACCTACAGCTACGGCAGCGCCCGCCGCTTCCACAACCCCAACGAGCCCGGCTACAACCAGGGCCGCACCCCCGACTTCCACGACCTGAGCCTCAACGCCAGCTACCTCACCCACCTCTTCGGGCAGTTCACCATCGTGCACGTCTCGGCTTCCAACGTGCTGGGCCGCCAGAACATCTTCGGCCACCGCTACGCCGTCACGCCCGACGCCAATGGGCAGTTTGCGAGTGTAGCTATTACGCCGGTGGTGCCCCAGATGCTGTTCGTGGGCGTGTTCATCTCCATTAACAAGAAGGCGAAAGTAGATTTGAACGAGGCGCCGGAGTAAGGGACAGCGCAGAAACGTGCCAGGGCCTTTTTCTTGGGGGGCGGGGGTAGCAGTCAATAATTCAGGTGCCGGCACGTTACCTCTGACACCGTCTAATTAATACCAGGCATGACCACTCGGCTACGTTGCTTTACACTGGCCCTGCTTACGGGCAGCACCTTTGCGCTTACAGATTGCAGCAAATCCGGGGAGCCCGAACCACGAGCTCCTTCCCAGCGAGAAATATGGCTTACCACCCCCGGCTGGCGGCTGGTTGGTTATGCATTCGAGGAAACGACAGCTGCGGGCGTCACCACCACGCACCCGGTTCCGCTTACAGCTTTCGACCCCTGCTCCCTTGATGATTTAATCTATTATCATCCCAACAAGGACTACACCGTGGACGAGGGCCTTGATAAGTGCAGTGTCACCTATCCATCATATCTAATGAGGGGCACCTGGGCATTTGCTTCTGACGAAACCGAGCTTATCCTGAACCCTGGCCAGCCTGGTGCCAAGCCCGACCGTATTCGCACCCTTACTGCCACGTCTCTGACCTTGGCATCGCCCCCAGATACCCTTTTTCCTAATGGCCCCACATCCGTTCAGATAAGGACTTACGCTGCGCAGTAGAAGTCAGTCCTGCTCGCCGGAGCTTCTCGCTGGTCTGCTCCTCGCCATTAACAAACTACCTGTCGACGGCCCCCGAGGCCCCCTGCGGGGCTGCCAGCCCCCAGCCGATACCAAAGTGGCCGCCCCAGAAGGGGCGGCCACTTTTTTTTTGCCTTCCCGCCAATCCCCCGCTTCCGACGCTTCATCCCCCTCATCCGACGCTTCGGTAACGGGAATTTTCGGCCGCCTCCGGGCCCTGCCACCTTTGAATCATCAACCAGCGCAGCAGCCCTGGTCAGCCACTAAAAACCATCAACCACTAACCAAAAACCAACCACAGCCATGAAGACCATCCTCACCGCCCTCGCCTTTGCCGCCGCTTCCTTCGCCGCCCAGGCCCAGGCTCAGCCCGCTACCGCATCCGTAGCCAGCACCAGCGCCCCCACGGCCGATGCCTACACCACCATGATGACGGCCACCATTGCCGAGCTGCTGCAAACCAAGGATGCCGCCGCGGTGCAAACCGTGCTCGACAAGCTGGGCCGGGCCGCGGCTGCCAAGCCTGCCGACTGGCTGCCCCGCTACTACCTGGCTTATGGCGCCGCCCGCCAGGCCTACATGAGCAAAGACGCCGAGCTGATGGACAAAACCCTGGACCGCGCCCAGGCCGACCTCGACCAGGCCCGCAAGCTGCGCGGCGACGAGTCGGAGCTGCAGGTACTGCAGGCTTACATCCACCAGGCCCGCATCATGGTATCGCCGATGATGCGCGGCATGAAGTACACGGCCAAGGTGCAGGAAAGCCTGAACGCGGCCGAGAAAGCCAACCCCGCCAACCCCCGCATCTACCTGCTGCGCGGCAACGACTTCTACTTCCGCCCGGCCATGTTTGGCGGGGGAGCTGAGGCGGCCCGCCCGCACTTCCTCAAAGCCAAGGAGGCCTACGCCGCATTTAAGCCTGCCTCCGAGCTGGCGCCCAGCTGGGGCGAGCGCCAGGCCCTGGGCCTGCTGAAAAAGATTGACGAAGACGCCGCCAAGGCCTCGGCCAAGTAGACCACGGGTAAGGGCTGGGCTGGCTCCCGCCCGGACGTCAGAACGACAACTGTTCGACGTCCGGGCAGGAACCAGCCCCGCTTTTGCAGCCATCTGCCGCCGTTGCTGCCTGCCTAGCCTGGCCTTGAATCTGCTTTAATTCCCCTTTACTTTGATGGAAACTTGCCCTTCTGCCGATTTGACCAAGCCTGGCTCCTCCACCATGCCCGACCAAGGCCCTTTCCTGCCCATCCGGGCTACGTGGCCGGCCTGGCTGCGGGCCCTGCGCACCCTGCTGCTGGTGTCGCTGGTGCTCTCCGTGCTGCTCAACCCCGGCGACCTGACCAATGCGCGCCGGTTTGGCATTACGTTTCTCATCACCTTCGGCTACGCCGGCGGCCTGTGGCTGGCCAATGGCTACATCGTAGACCTGCTCAATGCCCGCATGCCCTGGGGCGTTGACCGGCCGCTGCGGCGTCTGCTTATTACGCTGGCGCTTTCCACTACGGCCTCGCTGGTAGTGATAGTGGGCATGAACGTGCTGATTCTGCTGGGCTTCGGTCAGCCCTTGAGCCATATGCTGCGGCCGACCATGTATGCCCAGATTCTGGTGCCGTTGGCGGTAACCACCATCATCTCCCTGTTTCTGCACAGCCGGGCCTTTCTGCGGGAATGGCGGACGGCCGCCATCCGCGCCGAGCGCCTGGAAAAGGAAAGTGCTGTAGCCCGGCTCGACTCCCTGCGCCGGCAGGTAGACCCCCACTTTCTGTTCAACTCCCTGAACGCGCTGACCTCGCTGGTAGAGGAAAACGACCCTGCCCGGGCCGTGCGCTTTATCCGGCAGCTCTCGCAGGTGTACCGCTACGTGCTCGACAGCCAAAGCCAGGAGATGGTGCCGCTGGCCGACGAGCTGCGCTTTGCTGAGTCTTACCTTTTCCTGCAGAAAACCCGCCTCGGCGATGCTCTGGCCGTGGAAATGCAGCTGCCGGCCCCAGCTGAAATGGCCGCCTTCTTCCTGCCGCCGCTGGCCCTGCAGCTGCTGCTCGAAAACGCCGTAAAGCACAATACCGCCTTCCAGGCCGACCCCTTGCGCCTGCGCGTGGAGCTGGACGTCGCTGGCCGCTCCCTGGTGGTGCGCAACACCCTGCGCCCCCGCCGCCTGGCTCCCGGCGAGGCCTCCGGCACCGGCCTGCAAAACCTCACTGCCCGCTACGCCTTCCTCACCGAACGGCCCGTGGAGTTCGGGCCCGAAGGCGAGGAGTTTGTCGTAAAATTGCCGCTGCTGGTTATTTGAATTAAAAATTAAAAATTATTAATTAAAAATTGTTTTTCGGTTGTCAGGCTGTGTTTTCTAATGGAGGCTGTTTAGGAAGCGGTTAGAATGTCATGCTGAGCATTCTGCGCATCAAGCAGAGATGAAGCATCTTTACCACAAGTGTAGACCCAATTGAAAGGGCATTATACTGCTGTGGGCAAGACGCTTAGCCTGCGCGGACGCCAGATGAGCAGAACGGCCATTCGTGCTTTTTTAGATTTCCTAGAGCGGTTCTGTGGTTGATATGCGGCCTCGTTCTCGTGGTCGCCTCACCCCCCGGCCCCCAAAAAATGCTTGATTCGCATTTCCGAAAAGGAGAGGGGGAGGCACAGGTTGACCCATATGACTACCTGAAATTCGCTGTAAACAGCTTCTTTGTATGAATTTTTAATTTTTAATTCATAATTTTTAATTGAATAAAATGCTTCGCGCCCTTATTGTTGAAGACGAGCCCCTGGCCGCCCGCCGGCTGGCCGACCTGCTGGCCAAGCAGCCCCAGCCCGTGCAGGTGCTGGGCACGGCGGAATCCATCAGCCAGGCCGTGGCTTTGCTCGAAAGCCTGAGCCCAGCGCCCGACGTGCTGTTTCTCGACATTCACCTGGCCGATGGGCTGAGCTTTGAGATTTTTGAGCGCACCACCGTGCGCTGCCCCGTCATCTTCACCACGGCCTACGACCAGTATGCCCTGCAGGCGTTTAAGGTGAACAGCGTGGACTACCTGCTCAAGCCCATCGACGGCGAGGAGCTGGCCGCGGCCTTGCACAAGCTGCAGCGCCTGCACGCGGCGGCCACGCCGGCAGCACCCGCTCCTACGCTCGACGCGGCCCTGCTTGGGCAGCTGCTGCAGCAGATGCAGCAGGGGCCAGTGGCGCAGAGCTATAAATCCCAGTTTGTGGTGCGGGTGGGCGAGCACCTGAAAGTGGTGCCCGTCGACCAGATAGCCTACTTCTTCAGCCTGGAAAAGGCCACCTTCCTGCAAACCACCGAGGGCCGCAAGTACGTGGTGGACTACACCATGGACCAGCTCGAAGGCCTGCTCGACCCCCGGCAGTTCTTCCGCCTCAACCGCGCCTACCTGGCCCAGCAGTGCGCCATTCACGACATTATCCACTACACCAACTCCCGCCTGCAAACCGTGCTCAAGCCCACCGCGCCCGACGCCCAGGTGCTGGTGAGCCGCGAGAAAGTGGGCACCTTCAAAAGCTGGCTCGATAGGTAATAGTAACCCGGACTTTTAGTTTGCGTCCCGGAAAGAGCTAAAACGACGACACCAGAACGACTCCAACGGCGCGGAGTCGCGGACTGAAAGTCCGCGCTACTGACCACGGCTGCCCTGTTCCACACAAAGATGAAAGAAGCCCCGCTTTGGCTGCGCCGCCTGGCCGCAGTGCTGTCGTTTCTGGGGCACCCGCTGCTGGCCGTTCCCGCTTTTGTGGGGCTGCTGGTAGGCCCGCAGCTGAGCCACCGGCAGGCGGCCTGGGCCCTGGGCAGCATGCTGCTGCTGGTGCTGCCCCTGGGCCTGTGGAACCTGCGTCAGACCAAGCGCGGTGCGTACTCCAACTTCGATGTATCGGAAGCACGACAGCGCCGCTCGTTCTACCCGGTGCTGCTGGTGTTGCTGGGCTTGGGCACGGCGGTGCTGTTCTGGCAGCAGGAAGGCGGCCCGTTCCGCTACGGGGTGCTGGTGGTGTGGGCCATGCTGCTGCTGTGCTACCTTCTCAACTTCTGGCTGAAGGTGTCGCTGCATGCGGCCATCTCCTTTTTCCTGGCTGGTGCCGCCGTGTATCTATACCCGGGCTGGGGTGGGCTGGCGCTGCTGCTGGCCGTGCTGGTAGCGGCTTCACGCTGGGTGCTGGACCGCCATACGCCGGCCGAGCTGCTGGCCGGGGCCGCCCTGGGAGGTGCTGCCTATGGCGGGTTACTCTGGCTGCTGGAGCAGCCATTGCCGGGGTAAGCGGGTTCGGATAGTGGTTGTAAGGTCCGCAAAACCGCCTTGTACTTGTCGGCCCGGGAAGTGGCAACACCCAAGTTGCGGAGTACATCTGGCCAAACTTTAGCGGGACTTTGACCAAGAGCCCGGCACCGGAGCTAAAAAGCACGTCATGCACAATCTGGCGTCTGGGGAGGCTAAGCTTCTCTGGTACAGGAGTAATCCAGTTACTGCTGTGCCAGGGATGCTTAGCCTCCGCAAACGCCAGACGTGCATGACGAACTAGTGGCGATGCCCGGGAGTGGCTATTCCTTGCTGAAGCGGCTCACCACCTTACGCTTGTCGGTCGTGGTCAGCACCAGCGTGTAGAGGCCGGGCTTCAGGGTCGAAACGTCTACCGTTTCGCCGTTGAAGGTGCCGCGCGACACCACCGTGCCGTCGAAGCCGAGGATGCTGACCTGCGCGCCTTGCAAGTCGGTAGCGGAGGTCACGTTCAGGCGGTCGGTGGCGGGGTTAGGATACAGCGTCAGAGCAGGGGTGGGGTCGAAGGCAGGGGCAGGGGCCAGCGTGGCGGGCTCCGCATCGACTGTTGGGCGGGCACTCACCCGGCTGATGCGCACCCAGTTGATGTTCCAGCCGCCGGTTTGGGCAAACACGGTGAAGTTGTAGGTGCCGGCGTTGATGTAGACGGTGCGCGACACCGTAGTCCAGTTCTGCCAGCCGTTGGTAGAGGGAATGGCCGTGCTGCCCAGCTGAATGCTGCCGTTTAAATTCGACGACAAGGTGCTTGCTCTCGTAGCGGCCACGCGGTACTCGATGAGGTAGCTGCCGGAAGAGGGAAAGTTGATGCTGTTCCACACCAGGTAGTCGCCCGGGTCGATGTAGCCCATGTTCCGCCCGCCTTCCGTGCAGGCTTCGGCTTGCATGCCGTAGTTGACGTTGGCAAATTCAGCGCGTAGCTGGCGGCTGAAGGCCGGCGCGGCCGTGCGCACCCGCAGGGAAGTAGCGCGGTCGTTCCAGCCGTTATTTACCAGGCAGGAGGTGGAGGAAGTCAGGGTAAGGGCAGCACCGCCAAAGTTGTCGTCATCATACAGCACCATCTCGTAGCCGCTGTTCACGGTCAGCGACGAGATGTCGTTGTTCAGGATGCCGCGGCTTTGCAGGGCCGCCAGCGTGTAGTCGCCCACGGCCAGGGAAGTAGCCGCGCCGCCGTAGTTGCAGTCGCGGTACACGGTAGCCACGCCCGTAACGGGCGTCGTGTTCGGTGCCGGGGCCGTACCCGAAATGGTGTAGGCCCCCAGCGAGCCGTAGTCGGAGTAGCCGTCGGTAGCCGGGTTTCCCTGCCCGACGCCATCGACCTGCAGGTAGTAGGTGCCTGCGCTTAGGTTGGTGCTGAACGTCGCGTTCAGGTTGTTGGCGCCCGCCGTGTCGTAGGTGCCCAGCAGGGCCCCGCTGCCGTTGAAGAGCCGCACCGCAATGTCGAGGTTGCTGTGGCGGCTCACCCCACTCACGTTGAAGGTGGCCGTGCCGCCGGCGGTGCTGAAGGAGAAGTAGTCCAGGTCGGTAGCGCGTTCGATAACGCCGCGGCCCGAGAGGCTGTTGCCGCTGCGAGCAAGGGCCGTGGCGCTGGTCGTGCTGTTGCTGTGGTCGTCGGCGCGGTAGCCTACGTTGAAGTTAGTGCCCGTCATGATGGCCAGGTCATCCTGGGTGTTGTTGGCGTTGGCGTACTCGCCGCGGCTCCACTGCGCCACGGGCGTGTAGTAGCCGTTGCCCATAATCGGCGACCAGCTGCCGTGCCCGGCAAAGTAGCCTTCGTTCGGGGTGGTGCGGCCGTCGTGGCTCAGGCCCAGGGTGTGGCCCACTTCGTGCGAGGCCGCCTCGCCCCCGTCCTTGGGGCTGCTCATAAACACCCAGCAGGGCGTGTCGTTGAAGGCAAGGAACGAGTTCATGTAGGCAATGCCGCCGGTGCCCGGTGCAATGGTGCCGACGCTGCCCGGCGA
The DNA here is from genome assembly GCF_039541835.1 of Hymenobacter saemangeumensis. Taxonomy (NCBI): domain Bacteria; kingdom Pseudomonadati; phylum Bacteroidota; class Cytophagia; order Cytophagales; family Hymenobacteraceae; genus Hymenobacter; species Hymenobacter saemangeumensis. Next base: position 38,769 of record NZ_BAABGZ010000017.1, read on the forward strand.
CACCACGCAGCGGATGCGCATGGTGGTGGCGTAGGTGTTGAAGACGGCCTCGTCGGTGGTTACGTTGAGGTTGAGCGGGCGGAAGTCTTCGCTCACCAGCTCCCAGAACTCCCGCACCCTGGCTTCGTCGTTCTCAATGCCCGAGGCTGGGGCGCTGTACGCTCTCCCCTGGTTCCAGCCTTTGCCAGCCGGCATTTCGTAGCCGTCGAAGTCGAGCAGCACGCAGCCCCGCGCACCGGGCAGGCTCTGCAGCAATACCACCGTGGTACGATTGGCGCTGTTGCCGGCAGAAACGGGCTCTTGGTAGCCCAGGGGCTTGTTGTAGTCGATGCAGACAACGTTGTTGATGTCTACTTCCTGCACCTGCACATTACCGGCGGAATCGGCTGAGTAGCGGTAGGCCTGCTTCGTTTTTTGCAGGATGATGTGGCCCTCAACCTCCTTGCCATCAATGCGCAGGGAAAACGAGGAGCCGGGAACCCCCTGGATTTCACCCTGCAGGAATTCCCCGGTTGCGGCCAGGTCTTCGCGGTAGTTTACCTGGCCGGCCATGGCCTTGGCCGCTGATACCCGCAGCGATACCACGGGTTTGGCGCGTTGGGCGGTGCCCACGGCTACCTGGCTTTCAAGCTGCTGAACCAGCGTCTGGCTGCTTCCTAAGGGAAAAGCGGGGCCGTCCGGGCGTTTCTGGGCCTGGGTGCCTAAGCTGCCCAGCAGCAGGGCCGTGCTCAGCGCCAGCGTGTAGAGAGTTTTCATTGAGTGAATGATGGTAAATGGTTGTTTGGGATGGGTGAGGTGTACCAAAGGCAGGACGACAAACCCGGCAGGGCCAGCTCTTCGCGGCTGTTCCTTCTTTATGCAAGCGACCGGTGAGCTTGCCCTGCTCGTCGGGGCTGACCGCCCGCGGGGTGGAAGCCAGGCCTGGGGCCAATACATCCAGGGCGCCTCTGGTGTATCTGCCCAGCCCGGTCACGGTGGCGATAGGCCCGCCGTGGTGGCTGTTGCTGTTTCCTCTGTATGTAAAGGTCTCGCAGCTGCTAAGCGAATCCTATGGCCGGAGCGGCTTACTTGGACCAACGACAGCTGAAGCAGTATCAACGACTGCTTTACTTGAATAAGTGCATGGTGCAATCGATTGCGCAGCGCGGTGTTTTGGGCTTTCCTGTCGGCCCTTCAGTTCCGGTGGCAGTGGGCTGGCCAGGCCGGCATAGAGGCAGCAGCGTCTTCCGCAAGGGGTGGTCGCGCTCATTTCCGGCCTGTGCGCGGGGACCCTGCGGAGAGCTAGGTGCCGAAGTGGAAAATGCGGGTTTTGACTTTGATGCCGTTGCAGTAAAAAGCCAGCAGGTAGGTGTCGGCGTACCGGCGGGCCAGGCCGGGGTCGTAGGTATAGGAGTAGGCATAGGCCCCCGGGGCCTGGGCCCTGGTGGCCCGAATGGTTGCCAGGACCCGGCCCGTCAGGTCGCACAATACCACTTCGGTCGTTGCCGCTTCGGTAAGGATGTAGCCCACCTGCACGACGTGCTTCTGGGCTTCGTAGGCCAGGGATAGATGGCGTACCGGACCAGCAAGAAGGGAGGAGTTCATAGTTCAGGGGAGAACAGGTTGTGGCACGGCCCTCCTGGTGAGAAGGCGCGCTTCCAACCCGCTGCTGGCTGGGTAAGAGGGTGGCCGGCCCGATACCCGCCAGGCTTGCTACCGGGGGCGGCTGGCTTTTGGCCAACTCACCGGCTGCTTGTCGGCATGGCCGCAAGGCAACCGGCGGGCAGCAGCCCGGTTGTGTTGACTGGCCCGCAGGTGGCGGGTGCTGGTGGCCGGCCGGAGCAGCGGGCCGTTCGACCCGGGGGGCCGGGTCAGGAAGCCGCTTGGGGGCATCATCTGCGCAGCCTGGGCGGGCTTGGCCCGCCGGCCTCGTGGTCGGCGGGCGCCTGCTGCGGAAGGGTTTCCGGTTTGCCGGGAGGGCCGCCGGCATCCTGTGTTCCCGCCGGCGGCACGGGAATGGGGGCTCAGGTCAACACTGCTGCTCAGCTCGTCGGTAACAGAAGTGCCAGAGTGCGCCGTTTTTCACAGTAGAAGAGGAATGAGCGTTGATAACAATGCCCAAAGGTCCCATGGCGGCTGAGGGTTTCCTACTCGCTTTGCTTCTGCTTTGGACCAACGACAGCTGCTTCCATGTCAACTTCCTTATTCTTTGGATTAGTTGCCCGGGCAGGTGCCTGCCGGGGCCAGGTGCAGCTTGCCGGCGGCCAGGAGCTAAGCGGTGTCGCAGAGCGCTTTGGCAGTCAGTGTACCGCGGACTCTGCGAGTCCGCGCGAGTGAACGTTCAACCGCGCGGACTCGCAGAGTCCGCGCTACTGCTCTACGCCAGCCTGGTGTGCATTTCTGGTTGTTGTACTGCGTTAAAAGTGTGCACCAACCTGGAAGCTGCTGTAATCAGCCGGGTGGCAAGCGCCGTGGGGCATCAGCTGCCTTCGAGCCAGGCTTTGAGGGAGCCGGCTTTTTCGCGGCTCACCAGCACTTCTTCGGTAGGGGCGGGGTGCAGCTCCACGGCCAGCTTGCCGTTGAAGTGGGGGTGGAGGCGGCGCACGGCCGGCAGCTGGGCAATTACCTGGCGGTTGAGGCGGAAGAAGTGGGCCGGGTCGAGCAGCTTCTCCAGCTGCTCCAGGGTGTAGTCGACCACGTAGCGACGGCCGTCGCTGGCCACCAGCGTGGTCACTTCGTGGCGGCTCACAAACCAGGCCGCCTCGCTGGCCGGCAGCGGCAGCAGCTGCTCGCCCTGCCGCACCAGAAAGCGCGTTTTGTAGGGCCGCCCGGCGTGGGGCAGCGCATCGAGCAGGCGCTCCATGGAGGAGTGAAAAGTTGAAAGTGATGGGTTAAAAGCACTGGGCTTGCCCTGCTCTTTTAACTCTTCACTTTTCGATTTTATCTCACTTCCGGGCCAGCGCTGCAGCTTTTGCAGGGCGGCCTGCAGCTCTACCAGCTTCACGGGCTTGAGCAGGTAGTCGACGCTGTTGGCCCGGAAGGCATGGATGGCGTAGGCATCGTAGGCCGTGGTGAAGATGACCGGGCTGCTGACCACCACCTGCTCCCAGATTTCCAGGCTCAGGCCGTCGGCCAGCTGAATGTCGCTCAGGATAAGGTCGGGGGCGGGGTTGCGGTCCAGCCAGCTCAGAGCGCCGGCCACGGTGTCGAGCACGGCCAGCACCTGGGCTTCGGGCGCGGCCTGCAGCAGCAGCCGCTGCAGCCGCTCGGCCGCCGGGTACTCGTCTTCGATGAGCAGAACGTTCATTCTCTAGTTGTCAGTTGGTAGTTGTCAGTTGTCAGTGCAGTTCTGCCGTTTGGTTGTCAGTTGGTAGTTGTCAGTTGTCAGTGCAGTTCTGCCGTTGTGCCTCACCCCCGGCCCGCTCTCCGCAAAGGAGAGGGTGAGCCTGGCGCCTGGGGAGGACAACGCCAAGGTGAATAACATTTAAAGACTTCCTGAACCGAGCAGTCAGCAGTCAGTTACTGGTTGTTTACTGTCAGTTTGCTCAGGAAAGCAGCCGTCAGAACAAACTGACAACTGACAACGACCAACTGACAACTACCAACTAAATAAGCGGCAGCTTCACCACGAACTTCCCGTCGCCGGACTCTATTTCTACCGGGCGGCTGGTGCCCAGCAGCTCGTAGCGCTGGCGCACGTTGGCCAGGCCCATGCCGGTGCCGGGCGCCAGGCCGGCGCTACGGGGGCGCAGGGTGTTTTCGACGGTGATAAACTCCGATTCGGGGCCAGCCAGCAGGCGCAGCTGCAGGGGCTGCTCGCGGCTGGCTACGTTGTGCTTCAGCGCATTTTCCACCAGCAGCTGCACGCTGAGCGGGGCCACGTGCCGGGTCAGGGCGGCGGGTGCCACGTCTGTTTCTACCCGCAGATTGTCGCGAAACCGGGTTTTGTGCAGGGCCAGGTAGGTTTCCACAAAGGCCAGCTCCTCGGCCAGGGGCACGGTGGCCTGGCCCTGGCTGAGCAGCACGTAGCGGTACACGTCGGCCAGCTGCTCCACGAAGTGCTGGGCCGGCTCGTTGGCCGGCTCAATCAGGGCCGAGAGGGTGTTGAGGTTGTTGAAAAGAAAGTGCGGGTCGAGCTGCCCGCGCAGGGCGTCGAGCTGGGCCTGGGTGCCGGCCCGGGTGAGCTGCTCGGCGCGGCGCAGGTTCTGCTCCCAGCCCCGGAAGAAGTGCGAGCTTTCATATATCAGCAGCACCACGCCGGTAGGCAGCAGGTTGAAGCGAATTTCATGAAACACCGACACCGAGTGCTTGGCACAGTAGTGCGGGAAATAGATGTTCAGCCCAAAGTGCAGCACGGCAGTCACCAGGCTGGTTACCACGATGGAGAGGGCTCCCAGCAGCCAGAGGCGCCGCGCCGTTTGCTCTACGCGGGGCATGCGGCCCAGCAGCCACAGCCACAGCGCCCGGTTGCTGAGCCAGATGCTGAGGGTGAAAGCAAAGGCAATGGCCCAGCTTAGCAGAAAGTCGGCCACGCCCGGATTGGTGCCGTAGCGGGCCTGCATCACCGTAATGGCAAAGCTGATGGTGGGAATGCCCACCAGTAGGTAGCGACGGTCGTTCATGAGCAGGTAAGCCGGCCGGGCGGTAAAGCGCCTCCCCGGGCGTAAACATAAACAGAGGGCCTTTAGCTGGCGAAATGCAGCAGGCCAAGCAGGGTCGACAAGGCCAGCAGCAGGCACAGCGGCGTGTAGTAGCGCGTGTCGTTGGTAGCGAAGCTGGTCCCGGTCACGCGCTTGCTCAGGCCCACGTAGCGAAAGTCGCCGACCACGCGCAGCAGCAGCAGCACTGCCACGGCGGCGTTGCCGGCCCTTACCCAGCTGGCAGGGAAAGGAAGCGGCAGCCACCCCGCCCCGGCCGCGCTCAGCCCGGCAAAGACCAGCAGCCCTGCCGCCACCAGCAGCGTAAGGCCCCGCCCAGGGCGCAGCACCAGGCGGCCATCGGGGTGAGCCGGCAATGCCGCCGGGGCCGCTTTATTGCCCAGGGCCCAGTACAGGTGCAGCGCGGCAAGGAAAGCAAAAACCAGGGTGTTGAATAAGGGCATTTTTGGGGTCTTGGGGTCTAAGGGTCTAGAGGCTGGGTAGTTCCGACGAACTTCTCCAGAACAATTCTCATGTCTAAGGTCTCATGTCTAAGGTCTAAACCAGGGGCGCCCCAGCCAGGCTTGCCAGAACAGGGCGGCCACCACGGCGGCGTAGGCCAGGGCCCCCAGGGCGGTGAGCCCCACGGCCCGGCGCGGTAGCTGCCGGCTTAGCCACCAGCCCAGCAGCGGGATGGCCTGCAACGCGTGCATGCCCAGGAAGTGCGCAATGCGCAGGTCGCCGGCCCGGGTGTTCCAGCCCAGGCCGGGCAGGCCGGGGCCGCCGTCGGGCGCGCCCACGCTGTGCTGGTTGAGCCGTATCATGATGCCGCCCAGCAGGCTGCCCAGCACAAACAGCAGCAGGCCCAGGCGCAGGCCCCACACGTAGCCCGCCGGGCCGTGGGGCCGGTGCCGCCACACCAGGTACAGGGCCCAGAAGCTAAGCACCGTGTTCACCATAATGAATACGCCCATGAGGCCAAAGGCCAGCGCATCGGGCCCGGAGGCAGTGTTGTAGTGGGAGCTGGTGCCCCGCGCGGCCTGGGTGAAGATGCAGGCCAGCTCCACCCCCATGCTTAGGGCCACGCCCCGGCTAATGCGGCGCACGGCGCGCTGGGCGGCGCCCGGCAGGTCGGCCAGCAGCCAGCCCAGGGTCCAGACGTAGCTCGTGATGGAGAGGGCAAACTTCAGGGGCTTCACCCACACCGGAGCCCCGGTCACCAGCCGGGTGTCGAGGGGCAGCAGCGCCAGGGCCAGCAGGCCCAGCGCCAGGCTCAGCCAGCCCATACTGGAAAGCTCGGGGCTGGCCCGGTGCAGCACCGCCAGCCAGCTGCGGCTGGGAGCGGCTTCGTACAGCCGGCTGGCAGAAGGAAGCAGGGCAGTTTTCATGCGGTGGGGGCGGGAGCGGACAAGGGGTAGCGCAGGCGCAGGCCGTGGTAGAGCAGCAGGCCCACCGGCCCGAGCAGGAAGGTGAGCAGCAGGCAGGGCACCAGCAGCCCGTGGGGCAGGCCGCGCCGCCGGGCATCGTGCACTTCCCAAATGCCGGTCCAGAGGTCGAAGCACAGGTAGTGCACCCAGCCGGCCAGCAGGGCCCAGGGCTGTTTAAACAATGCCGCCACTTCGCCCAGGGAGCCGAAGCCGCCCCCGGGCGCGGGGTGGGCCAGGGTCTGGTAGCCGATGATGAGGGCGTAGCTGGCTGCCAGCAGCAGGGGCAGGGCGCCGCTGAGCACCAGCCGCCGCGTGAGCGCCCGGCGCGGGGCCAGCAGCAGCAGCACCCAGCCTACTATGGCAACGGGATTGGCCAGCTGAAACAGGAATTCGGGTGTGAGCATGGCCAAAGCTACGCTGAGGCCAGGGCGGCCGGCAGCTGAAATAGGTTGAACCAGCAAATAGGATGGGCCAACCGGCACTCAGCAAAGGCGAAATAACGCCCGCTCCTTCCTTGATATAAGGCTGGCGGGCGCAGCGCGGCTGCAGGGCAGAAGCTCTTGAACCTGTTTAGGATGTTATAGAACGTCATGCTGAGCTTGTCCAAGCATCTCTGCCGCTTCGTTGAACGGCCCTAACGAAGCGGTAGAGATGCTTCGACAAGCTCAGCATGACATTTTAATGACTACGAACAACTTCCTACACAGCTTCATTACGAAAACTTCACCCCGTGGCCCGCCGTACCCCGCCCGTTATGGTGCGACTGGGAATATTGATTGGCAGCCTGGCGCTGGTGGCTCGCGTAGCCCCGGCCACGGCCCTGCCTGCGCCGGCCGATACGGCCCGTCCTGCTCCGCCCAGCCGCAAGATTGTGGTGCAGTACGATTCCCGCTACTCCATTCTCAACTATTATTTCTGCACCATCAACGGGCTGAAGCTGGGCCTGGAGTGGCCCGGGCGTGCGCGCGTGGGCGGGGCCATCTACTTCCTCAGCACTGGCATTCCCACGCGCCAGCCGCGGCCCGACAATGCGGCCCTCGATGCCCAGGCCGAGCTTCGCTTTCGCTACCTGGCCGGCTACGGCGAGTACGTGCTGCTCGAAACGCCCCGCTGGGAATTAAGCGGCAACCTGCAGCTGGGCCTGGGCTCGGCCCACCTGCGCTACGAAAACGTGGAAGGGGAGTTCGACCGCACGCCCAAGCGCTTTATGGGCGTGCTCGAGCCTTCGGTGGCCGCCCAGCTGCGCATCTTCAAGTGGGCCGGGCTGGGCGCGGGCGCGGGCTGGCGGCAACCCATCTTCACCTCTGCTGCCATTCAGCGCGAGCTCAACGGCCCCATCTTCTACCTGCGGGCCAAGCTCTTTCTTGGCGACTTCGTGCGCGTGGTGCGCGGCCGCGAACCGCTGTTCACTCAGGAAGGGCTGCGTAAGGAGTAGCGCCCGCGCCCAAAGCCGGGCAGTGGTAACGCAGTCGTATGTAGCAGGCGAGAGCGGGCGGCTTTCAACCCCATCCCGGCCACCGCGTAAGCTAGCCCATGAGCTACCGTCACCTTCTGTATCTGGCCGGCATGCTGACTACGGCGGCCTGCTCCTCCCCGTCGGAGACGGCTTCGGAACACGCTGCTCCGGTGGAGACCGGCGAAAGCATTGCCACGGCAACGGCCGGGCCGGTGCTGCGGGTAATTGAGCGCCGCCGCCTCTTTGCCACGCCCAACGCGCCCGACGTGTTTCGCCTGGAGCTGCTGGGCGACTCCCTGCTGAGTGCCAGTGCCCTGCTCATCATTCGCACGGCCACCGGGCAGGAGCTCTACCGCCAGGAGCTGCGCCCCGGCGAGCTGGAAGCGGCCCTGGTGTACGAGCTGAAAGCCGGCGAGCAGCCCAGTCGGGCCCGCCGGGAGGCTTATCTGCGCCAGCGCCGCGCCGAGTTTTTCTCCGACGACAAGTTCACCTCGCCCGCCATTGGCCCCGAAGAAGCCATGCAGCCCGAGTACGCCGACCTGCCCACCTGGAACTCCCTCAAGCTGCCCGGCACCGTAGGCTTCAGCTTCCAGGTAGGCAAGGAAGACGGCCACCGCATTGCCTGGGTGCCGGCCAAGAAAAAAGTACTGCGCTATGCAGGGTTTGGAGGGGGATGAAGGTGATGGAGTGATGAGGTGAAAAGGTGATGAGGTGATGAGGTGAAAAGGTGAGGAAGTAGAAAAAAGAACGTCATGCTGAGCGAGCGCAGCTGAGTCGAAGCATCTTGCCCGCAGCAGTAATTCCCCTTGAAAAAGGTTTACTCTCGTGGTAGAGATGCTTCGGCTACGGCTGCGCCTCCGCTCAGCATGACGTTCTTTTTCTACTTCCTCACCTTTTCACCCCATCACCCCATCACTCCATCACCAAAAACCACCCCATCAATTATAGTCCGGTAATGTCTTGTACTTGTGACCGAAGTCCAGCATTTGCCGGGCGAAGTCGTCGGGGTATTCCACCTTCACGTCTACCAGGCGGCCGTTGAGCTCCACGGGCACCAGCTTGGGCTGAATAAAGCCCTGGTAAGGGGCAATGTTGAGCTTGGCGTAGCGGGCCAGCACCTCCTTGTGCAGCACGGGGTCTACTTTCACGCCGTAGGTTTCGATGAGGTTCTGCGCACCGCGGTAGTCGCCTTCGCTGGTGATGCGCTGGGTTTCGCGCAGCAGCTGGCCAAAGAGCTGGCGCAGCTTGTCGTAGTTGTTGATGCGCACGTAGGTTTTGCCGTCGCGCTTCACCATCTCCACCACTTTTTCCTTCTGGCCTTTTTCCAGCACCCAGCGGGCCACCATCTGGCGGTTGCGCATGTGGGCTTCTTCCACGGTTTCGCCGGGCTGCAGGCGCGTGAGCTGGGTCATCAGGCCGTTGCGCATGTAGTTGTCGTAGGCCGCCTTCGCTACGTCGGCCGAGGGCACTACGCCCAGCTGCTGCAGCTTGGCATCGGGCAGGTAGTAGAGGGCCACCAGGTCGGCGCGGCCTTCCTCCAGGGCCGAGGCGTAGCTTTTCAGGGTTTGCTTGGGCGTGCCCACGCCGGCGTTGAGCTGGCCCGAGGCGTGGCCGATTACCTCGTGCATGTCGGTGTGCAGCTTGCCGGCCAGGGCCATATGCTGGCGGGCGCGGGCCACCTCCTCCTTGGAGTAGGCAAACTCGTCGAGCAGGCCGGAGTTGGCGCTGGCCTGGTCGTAGGCTTCCACAATGTTGCCCAGGCTCACCGACTTCGAGCCGTGCTCCTTGCGTATCCACTCCGCATTGGGCAGGTTGATGCCGATGGGCGTGCTGGGAGCGGCGTCGCCGGCCTCCGTCACCACGGTAATAACCTTGGCCGTGATGCCCACCACGTTTTTCTTCTTGTGGGCGTCCATAATGGGCGAGCTGTTCTCAAACCACTGGGCCTCCTTGGCAATGGCGGCAATGCGCTTGCTGGCTTCCAGGTCTTTGAACGACACCACCGACTCGTAGCTGGCGCGCATGCCCAGCGGGTCGCCGTACACCTCGATAAAGCCGTTCACCACGTCCACCCGCGAGCGGGTGTCTTTCACCCAGGCAATGTTGTAGTCGTCCCACTTCTTCAGGTCGCCCTGCGAGTAAAAGAGGATGAGCTTGCCCAGGGCCTCCTTCTGCTCCACGGTTTCGGCCACGTCTTCGGCCTTGCCCAGCCAGTAGGCAATCTGGTTGATGGCCTTGCCGTACATGCCCTTGGTGTGCCACACCCGCTCCTGAATGGGCTTGCTGGGGCTGCTGCGCTCCAGCTTGGAGTTCAGGCCGTAGGAAATGGGCCGCGGGTCGTTTTTGTCGATGAGCTTGGCGTAGAAGTTCTCCACTTCCAGCTGGCTTACACCCTCGTAAAAGTTGTTGGCAGAAGTAACGACCAGGTCTTTGCCCTTTTCCTGGTTTACCCGCTTGGGCGCCACGTTGGGGTCGAAGATGATGGGGGTGATGAACTTCAGAAACTGGTCCACCGACTCGCCCTGCAGCAGGGGCAGGGTTTTGGCATCCACTGCCCGCACCAGCCCGGCGAAGTAAGCCGGCGTGCAGTCCGGCACAAACTTGCGGGTGGAGTAGTGGTGGTGAATGCCATTGGAAAACCACACCCGCTTGGCGTAGGTGCTGAAATTACGGGCCTGCTCGGCCTGACTGGGCGTGGCCAGGCGCTCCTGGTTGGCTTCCCACACCGCCTCCAGGGTGCGGCGCACGCGCAGGTTGTGCTTGTAGTTCTGGTCGTAGATGATGTCGCGCCCGCTCAGGGCCGCTTCCGACAAGTAGTAAAGCAGCTCCTTCTGCTTGGTGCTGAGGGTTTCGAAGCCCGGCACGGCGTAGCGCAGAATGCGCAGGTCGGCAAACTGCTCGCTGACGACCTGGGCCGGTGGGGGAGTGGCCACGCTCCGACCCGTTGCAATGGCATTGGCCCGGGCAGTGGCGGCGTCAGAGTCGGCCGGCGCATTGGCTGTCGGACTCGGAATGGGGTTGGAGTTCGGGCTTTCCGAGTTGCTGGGGGTAGTGCGCGTGCAGCCAGCCGTGATGCCAAGCAGCAGGGCTGCTGGCAGTAAAATACGCTTCATGGAAGAGAATAATATAATTGGGGGGCACAAATCTAACCGCTGCGCCCTATTCCTTCCATAAATTGACTTTTTCGGAGGCTAGCTCCGGCGCCCGCCCTGGGTAGGCAGGGGCAGCGGCCCCAGCCCACGCAGGGTGGCCGGCCTATCCAGCTTGCCCGTGGCCGTGGTGCGGAAGCCGGGCACGTACACCAGCTGCCGGGGCTGCTCGTACTTGCTCAGCCGCTCCTGCAAAAGGGCCTGCAGCTGCTTTTCCTGGCCGGCGCTCAGGGCCGGGCCTTCCACATAAGCCGTCACCTGCTCGCCCAGGCGCTCGTCGGGACGGCCGGCCACGAAGCAGCGGCGGCTCAGCCCGATTTCGGCCAGGGCCACTTCCAGCACCAGCTCCACCTTTTCGGCCTGCACCTTCACCCCGCCGGAGTTGATGGTGAAGTCAGCCCGCCCCAGCCACTCAAAGCTGTGGGCGTCGAGCAGGTTCACCCGGTCGTTGGTTACGATAAGCTGGTCGTCGGTCACGTCGCCGCGCAGCGTAAGGCAGCCGCGGGCATCCACCCCGGCCGCAATGCCCGTCAGCACGCGGTAGCTCTGGCTGGCGTCGGCACCGTTCAGGCGGCGCAGTGCCACGTGCGAGCAGGTTTCCGTCATGCCATAGGTGTGGTACACGGGCACCGTCAGCGGCTGAATGGCTTTTTGCAGGGAGGTTTCCACCGTGGCGCCGCCCACCAGAATGGTTTTCATGCGGTTCAGGCGCGGCGTCTGCCCGCCGTCGAGCAGGGTGCGCAGCTGCAGGGGTACGAAGGCGGCAAAGTCGAATGCGGCGTCGGCCGGCACCAGGGCCAGCGGGTCGGCCTGGGGCTCCACAATGGTGAGGTGCATCTGCCGCTCCAGGCCGCGCACCAGCATCATCAGCCCGCCGATGTACTCGCAGTTGAGACACACCAGGGCTCGGTCGCCGGGGCCCAGGTCGAAGAAGTCGCCGGTGCGGCGGGCCGAGGCTTCCAGCTGCCGCCGCCGCAGCTGAATGAGCTGGGGGGCGCCGGTGCTGCCCGAGGTGCGCAGGCCAAACTCCTGCACGCCGTTCAGCCACTGCCGCACGAAGTCGAGTACGCGGGCCTCGTAGCCGTTCACCGGCGCGTCCAGCATGGCCGGGTATTGGCGGATGGCCTCGTAAGTGAATTCGCGGCCGTTGAGCAGCAGGGAGGTGGGCAGGGCAGTTGTCATGGCGCAAAGCTAGCTGCAACGGCCTGCTAGTAGCACAGATGCTGCCCCGTGCGCATTCCAGCCGCTGCCCTGGGCAAGCCAGCACCACGGTAAGAAAGTGCAAGGTTGTAGCAACCATTTCAGCAGCTTGCCAGTCATTAGGCTACACCATTAATTAATCAAAGAAAAGGTTGGCCGAAGGCTCACATTTTGGTCAACCTCCCGTATAAGAATTCCTTGCTCTGTCCACTCAATACACCTTCCGCTATGAATCCGACCCCGTTTCCGCTCAACGACCCGCCGGTTCCGGCTATGGTGCTGGCATCATCCAACTCGCAAATCGGCTCCCAACCCGCCATTCCACCATTGCGCCGGGAAGACGTACGGGCCGAAGTTGAAGCCGAGCTGGAAAAAGAAAAGAAAGGCAACTTCTACGCCTGGTGGCTGGCCTGTGAAGGCTACGGCTCGGTGTTTTAAATCCTGCATAATTACATAGAAAAGCGCCCACCCGATTGTATCGGGTGGGCGCTTGTGTTATGAATAGTAGCTTTTTTGCTTTTCAGCTATTTTCATAAGCAGCCCTTGACGTATAGAGATAGAATCCTCGTTCTTATTTTTAAGAAATTAATGGTCCTGATAACTTGTCTTTGGGCTAAGTTGTTAGTGCTCATTTTCTATCGTGTAGGCTCCCAAACGAAGTTTCCTTCCTTGTCGATGTACCCGTATTTGTACTCCTGATATTTATTACTGACTATCACACTGGCAAGCCCATTTTTAAATGATTCTGCACTGGTAAATATGGGTTCAATAGTAATGTCGCCAGCTTTATTGATGTAGCCGTATTTACTAGTCTTTCCCTTTCCCTTCGGCTCAAAAACGGCAAGTCCCTCACTGAAGTGTTGTCCTAAATTAAAATCGCACGGAATAACCAGGGTTCCCTTGTCGTCTATATACCCGTACCCTTTATCCCAGACTGCGCATAGCCCTTCAGAGAAATGAATATCCGCACCATTAAAGACAGGTGGGATGACCATTTCATTATTCTTGTTAATAAAGCCATACAACCCCTTTCTATTAGGCTTACCACTGCTACTCTTTTTGGGAGAAACGGCAGCCTTGCCCTCCGAAAACTCGCGAGTGTACTGATAAGTAGCAGGGATAACAAAATGGCCTGTTAAATTAATATAGCCCCACTCACTATTTTCCCCACAATTAATTAGCCCTTCACTGTACCGGGATACCATAAAATTCTTTCCAGTAACAAGCACGTTACCCTGCTTATCAATAAAAGAACCTTTTGAAGAAACATCTTCAAAAACGAGGGCCGCTCCGTATGCAAAATCGGTTACTCGGTTAAATGCTGGATTGATTGCGAATTTGCCTTCTTTATTAATGTAACCGGCCTTGCCACCAACTCTACAGGCTGCTAAGCCATCTGAGAAGTTCATGGCCATGTCAAATTTTGGAAGAATAACAACTTCTCCTTTGATGTTAACGAAGCCAACTTTATTCCCAACAAATATTCTCGCAAGACCTTCTGAAAAATCCGATGCACCATCAAACTCAAAATCAGTAATAACCTGACCACTACGGTCGATGAAACCATATTTCCCATCTTTCATCACAGGGAATATAGCTTGAGTATTTTCTTCCATAAGGTAGTTGCTGTAAAATTGTGTTAATCAATGAAATGTAATTAGTCGCTCCCCTCGTATTCCGCTATTAAGTGGTGTAAGCTCAGACAATTTAGGCCGGAATCACTACCCCAAACGAAAAACAGCCCGGCCCGCACTGCGCGAACCGGGCTGTTTCGATTTAAAGCCGGATGCTTACCGCACCAGCAGCTTCACGTATTCCACGTGCTTGCTTAGCTGCAGGGTTACGATGTACACGCCGGGGCGCAGGCCGGCGGGCAGGCTGTAGCCCAGGGGCTGCTCGGAGGCAATTTCCGCCTGGGTGGCGCTGCCGATGGGCTGGCCCTGGGAATCACGCAGCACCAGCTCGGCCGGGCCGTCGTAGCCGCTCACCGTCAGCCAGGCCTTGGTGCCGGCTTCCACGGGGTTGGTGATGGTAACCACCGGCTGGGTAGGCGCGGTTGGGCTCAGGCGGGCAGCCACTGCGCTGCCGTCGCCGGCCGGGGCCTGCCGCCACGCCACCGACTGCGTGGAAACGCGCAGGGTGTAGGCAGTTGTGTTGCTGGTGGCGCCGTTGTAGCCGTACACCCGCACGTAGTAGGTAGCCGCCGGTGCGCCGTTGTAGATAATGGTTTCGGAGTTGGTGCTGGGGTTGGTGGAGGAGTAGAGCAGGGCCCCGCTGGCATTGTAGAGCTCCAACTCGTAGTCGAAGGGCAGGTTGGTAAGCGTCAGCTTGATGTTGTTGTTGGTGCTGCTGCTGTTGAAGTAGTACCAGTCGTTGTCGCCGGCCGGGCAGACATAGGCCGAGTTGTTCACGTTCACGCCGATGAACTTGCCAGCCGACAGGGTTTCGTTGGCTTCGTAGCTGTCGGTGGGGCAGGAGGTGGTAGTGGGCATGGTGGCCGTCCAGGTAGCCGCGAAGCCCGGGCGGGTGGTGGCGCAGTCGGAGCGCAGCTCCAGGAACATCTTGCCCGAGGTAGCCGTGAGCGTGCCGGGGCTGGTGGTGCCCGAGTACTTGCCAATCAGCGGGGCGTTGGCGTTGGAGCCGTCGTACACGAAGAGGTGGTCGTAGCCGCTTTCCAGGTCGAAGGCGCTGAAGGTAAGCTTGATGCTGGTGGCGCCGGAGGGCGAAATCAGCTGGCACTGCCGCACGTCGTCGCCGTAGTTGGCCGAGGGGCCGCCCGAGTCATACACCGAGCCCGAGGTAGCGGTGAGGGTGCTCACGGTGGGGGCGTTGTTGATGAGCTTATAAAAACGCTCCCAGTTCCAGTTTACGCCGGGGTCGGTGTGGGTCTGGTTGGGGTAGTGCTGGTGGCCCTTGATTTTCACGCAGGCGCCGGTGCTGAACGTGCCCGTAGTGGCCGCCCCGTAAAACGTGCGCAGCCCGCTGATGCCGTAGCCGCTCACGGTGATGTCGCGGGCGAGGTCGGCCGAGCTGTTGTACATGGCCGTGGTGTACCAGGAGGCGTCGTTCACGTAGCCTTCGTGCTCGGTGCCAATAGTATAGGGGTTCTCGTTGCCGATGTGCCAGGCTTTGTTGGCCTCGCTCACCATCTGCGTTACCTGCCCATCGCTGGAGCGGATAACGTAGTGGGCCGACACGTTGGAGGAGCAGTTCTTAAACCAGGAGATGCAGCCGGCGTAGGTGCCCTGCACGGTGTGAATGGCGTAGTGCGTCACGGCCACACCGTTGCGCGAGCTGTAGTTGCAGGTAGTGAAGTCGCTGATGGCCGGCCCGTAGTTGGTGGAGTTCACCCGCGCGTAGGTGGAGCTGCCCGGGTCGAAGGTCTGCCCGTCGGCTTCCACGCTGCGGTCGGATACCTGGGCTGCGCCGGCGCTCAGTACCCGAAAGTTGGCCCCGAAAATGGCCCGCAGGTCGAGGTTGTAGCTGGGGAAATGGTACTGCTGCTGGTTTTCGGCCTTGTTCAGAAACGACAGCACGCTGTAGAGGTGGGAGTCGAGGGCGAAGTTGCTCACCGCGTCCTTGGCCAGGGGCAGCTCGCTCAGCTCGATGAGGATGGGCAGGTGCCGGGCCGGGTCGGCGCCGCTGAGGTTGCGCTCGTTTACGAGGCGGGCGTAGGCCGCGGCATAAGCCAGGATGTTGCTGTGCGGGTCGGTCTTGATTTGCTCCACGCTTACGTCCGAGAGGCGGGCTACCAGCTTCAGGTTTTCGCGGAAGTAGCCCTTGCCATCGGCAAACAGGCCCATGACGCCGGCAGCCTGGGGCATGCCCGTGCAGCTGGCCGGCTCGGTGGCGTCGATGTGGCGGATGTGGGTCTGGGTGTAGGCAACGGCTTCGAGCATGCCCCGGGGAATAACCGGGTAGCGGCGGTAGGCCTCGGCGAAGTCGGCCGCGTAGGGTGTTTCGGCCCCCACTGCGCTGGTCGCAGCGAGGCGCGGCGCCGTCTGGGCCATGGCAGTGGGAGTGAGGCAGAGCAAGCCGGCCCAAATGAGTAATGTTGTTTTCATATAAACATAACCGAAGGAGTTTGGAGTTTAGTAAGAGCTTCGGTGGCGGTAAGGTAGATATTTCCGGAATCTGTCAAAATTTTCGGCTGGTCGCAAGGACTGATTTTCAGACTAATTAGGGGGAGAGTGTAGGTTAATTGTTTGACGGATAATTGTTTGTTTGGCATGTGTAAGTTTTTGGCATTGTGCCAAGAAAGACCGGGCTGAAAAATGGGGCAGGGCATTTCATTAAAAAAGTAAAAGGCCGCCCTACTCGCAGGGCGGCCTTTTACTGGCAAAACCGACGGGACAGGTCGGCCTATAGGTTCTGAATCAGGGCGTAGTACAGGGGCATGCCTACCGTAATGTTGAATGGGAAGGTGACGCCCAGCGCCATGGGAATGTAGAGGCCGGGGTCGGCCTTGGGAGCGGCCAGGCGCATGGCGGCCGGCACGGCAATGTAGGAAGCGCTGGCCGCCAGCACCGCGAAAATGAAGCGGTTGCCGGGGTCGTGGGTGACCAGCTGGCTGGCCAGGGCCACCACGCAGCCATTAAACGCCGGAATGACAATGGCAAACAGGCTGACGTAGAGCCCGTACTGCCGGAAAGCCGCGAAGCGCCGGGCCGTAACCATGCCCATCTCCAGCAGGAAGATGGCCAGGAAGCCTTTGAAGATGTCGGTGGTAAAGGGCTTGATGCCGTCGGCCTGCTTGGTATCGGCAATCAGCCCGATAACGAGGCTGCCCAGCACCATCAGCACGCTGCCGTTGGTGAAGGAGTGCTGCACAATGGACTTGAGGCTGACCTGCTCCGTCCCCGTCTGCTCGTAGCGCATCAACAGGATGACGCCCACGATGATGGCCGGGGCCTCCATCAGGGCCATGGTCGCTACCATGTGGCCGCCAAACAGCACCTTCTGGTTTTCCAGAAACGCAGCTGCGGCCACAAACGTGACGGCACTCACCGAGCCGTAGGCCGCGGCCACCGCGCCCGCGTCGCTCACGCTCAGCCGGCGCTTGAGAATGAAGAAGGTGTAGAGCGGAATCAGGGAAGCCACCAGCAGGCCAAACAGCAGGGAGTACACAATCTCGGCGCTGAAAGGGCTGTGGGCCAGCTCCTGCCCGCCCTTAAAACCGATGGAGAACAGCAGGTACAGGGAAATGAACTTGCTGCTGGAAGCGGGAATCTCCAGGTCGCTCTTCACGGCAGTGGCCAGAATGCCGAGCACGAAAAATAGCAGCGTAGGGTTGGTAAGGTTGCTAATGAGTATTTGTGAATCCATGCAGGAAGCCGGCCGCGAGCCGCGTTTATGAGGCTGCGAAGGTAAAGCTTCTTCTTGTGATAGTAAAACTTTCTTGAAAAGTTGGTGATACTATTGTGGGTGCGGCCCTCAACCCCGGCCTGTCCTGCATGAAGCGCATCGCCATAGTACAGTGAAGGCGGAAGATAAAAAAAGCCCTGTCGCCGTAGCAACAGAGCTTTTTCGGAATTCCTTAAGTTGGAGCAGCCAGAATAGTCGTCGTGCGGCCAGCAAAACAGCCTGCGGCCGCCCCGGGCGAGCTCCTTACGGAAACTTCGGGTACTTGTCGAAATCGGGCTTGCGCTTCTCCAGGAAGGCGTTTTTGCCTTCTTTGGCTTCCTCGGAGAGGTAGTACAGCAGCGTAGCGTTGCCGGCCAGCTCCTGAATACCCGCCTGCCCGTCGAGCTCGGCGTTGAACGAGGATTTGAGCATGCGCAACGCCAGGGGGCTTTTCTCCAGAATCTTGTGGCACCAGGCCACGGTGGTTTCCTCCAGCTTGTCCAGGGGCACTACTTTGTTTACCAGGCCCATGTCCAGGGCCTCCTGGGCGTCGTACTGGTCGCAGAGAAACCAGATTTCGCGGGCCTTCTTCTGGCCGACGATGCGGGCCAGGTAGGAGGCACCGAAGCCCCCGTCGAAGGAGCCTACTTTGGGGCCGGTCTGCCCGAAGCGGGCGTTTTCGGCCGCGATGGTGAGGTCGCACACCACGTGCAGCACGTGGCCGCCGCCAATGGCCCAGCCGGCCACCATGGCAATAACGGGCTTGGGAATGGAGCGAATCTGCTTCTGCAGGTCGAGCACATTCAGGCGCGGCACGGTGTCTTCGCCCACGTAGCCGCCGTGCCCGCGCACGCTCTGGTCGCCACCCGAGCAGAAGGCTTTGCCGCCCTCGCCGGTGAGCACTACCACGCCAATGTCGGTGCGGTTGCGGCAGATGTCCATGGCCTCAATCATCTCCTGCACTGTAAGCGGCGTGAAGGCGTTGTGCACCTGCGGGCGGTTGATGCTGATTTTGGCGATGCCGCCGTGCTGGGTGAAAAGGATTTCCTGGAATTCTTTGATGGGGGTCCAGGTGATTTGCTCTGACATAGAAAGAGAATTTTTCTTCTGCGTAAGCTCTGCGTTTGCTTCTGCGCCCTCTGCGGTGAAAAAATCGTTGAACGAGATTACACCGCAGAAGTCGCAGAGGAAAAACGCGGAAGGTTCGCAGAAGGAGATTAGGAAAAGGCTTTGCGCACGGCGGCGCGGTATTCTTCGAAAAAAGCGGCGTTGGTTTTGGAGTCGGTAAACACTTCCAGAATGGCCGCGCCCGT
Source organism: Hymenobacter saemangeumensis (assembly GCF_039541835.1). Lineage (NCBI taxonomy): Bacteria > Pseudomonadati > Bacteroidota > Cytophagia > Cytophagales > Hymenobacteraceae > Hymenobacter > Hymenobacter saemangeumensis. The sequence continues at coordinate 57,273 of NZ_BAABGZ010000017.1, forward strand.
TTCGGCCGCAAAGAAAACCGGTAGCGCGGCATCTAGTTCGGCAAAGGAGGAAACCGGGAAGTAGCGCAGCCCAAAATCCCGGGCCGTGTTCTCGGCCGTGAGCGTCTGGCGGGTCTCAAAGAGCTCCTCCAGCTCCGGCTGCTGCCGCGGCCCATCAATCAGCCGGAAGATGCCGCCGCCGTGGTTGTTGAACAGCACCACCCGCAGGTTGGGCGTGGGGTAGTTGTGCCAGAACGCGTTGCGGTCGTAGAAAAACGCTACGTCGCCGGTGAGCAGCACTACCGGCCGCTCGGGCTGAGCCAGGGCCGCGCCGACGGCGGTGGAGTTGCAGCCGTCGATGCCGCTGGTGCCGCGGTTGGCGAAGACTTCAATTTGCCGGCCTATGGGAACCCCCAGGATGTTAGCGTAGCGCACAGCCATGCTGTTGGCCAGGTGCAGGGCCGTACTTTCCGGCAAGGCAGCGAGAGCCTTACGGAAAGCAGAGAATTCATTAAATGGCTGGTTGATTAGAGCGAAGAAGTCCTGAAGAAATTTCTCTGCTTTGGTCTCTGCTTGCTGCCAAAGCACAAGGGTGTCCGCATCAACAGTTGGGGTTTCCTGCGCCAGTTGTGAGAAAAAGGCTTCAGGCTCCATTCGGATGATGGACGTCAGACTGCGAAATGTGTCGGCAACTTCACCGGACGCCTGAATATGCCAGTGCTGTCGGGGCGAAGCATTGCGCAGGAATAATTTCAGGCTCTTTGAAATAAGCGACTGCCCGAAGGTGATGAGCAAATCGGGGCGCAGGTCCAGCTTTTGACTTTCGTTTAAACCAGCTAAAAGCACATCCTGCTTGCGTACCACAAAAGAATCAGCACTCAGGTTGGCAATGATGTCGGCTACAACCGGGATACCATAATTTCTGGTAAAATTCTGTAAGGTTTCACTCAGCTTTTTACTGAACGGCTGCTGACCCACTACAACCAAAACCCGGCTTTCCATTTGAAGCGGAGATGCTAGCTCATCATAAAGGTCTCGATTAGCAACATGCTGAGGAATATTTACCTGCCGGCTTACCCGCACCTCTGCCTCATACCCCATTTCTTCCCCCGCTTTCGGATAAAAAGGCTCCCGCAGCGGAATATTCACCTGCACCGGCCCGGCCGGCGCCGCCTGCGTCAGGTTAATAGCCTCATTAATTATCCGCTCCGAGTGCCACTTGGCATCGGGGTGCGAAGTATCGGCTGGAAAGTCGAACGCGCCCTTGGCGTGGGCACCGTAGAGGTTGCGCTGGCGGATAGTCTGCCCATCGAGCTGGTCTATCCACTCCGGCGGCCGGTCGGCGGTCAGAATGAGCAGCGGGATTTGCTGAAAAAAGGCTTCGGCCACGGCCGGGGCATAGTTGAGGCCAGCCGTGCCGGAGGTGCACACCAGCACTACCGGCCGCCGCGTGGCCTGGGCAATACCCAGCCCGATAAAGGCCGCGGCCCGCTCATCGGGCACCACCCGCAGCCTTCCCCGAAACGCCGGGTGCCGCGCAAAGGCCAGCGTCAGCGGCGCCGAGCGCGAGCCGGGCGAGAGCACCACGTCGGTAATGCCGTGGCGGGCGCAGATTTCGGCAATGTTATAAACAGCCTGCATGAAATCAGTTAACAGTTAACAGTGAACAGTTAATAATGAAAGAAAACAGCATTGTTAACTGCTAACTGTTCACTGTTAACTGGTTTAAAACCGTGCCTACGGTCTGCAGCTTCAGCTCCGTCTCGCGCCATTCCCTGGCCGGGTCGGAGTCGGCGGTAAGGCCGGTGCCGGCGTAGAGGATGGCTTCGTCCGGGCGCAGCTGCAGGCAGCGTAGGTTTACGAACAGGCGGGCAACGCCGGGGGCTTCTACGTTCACCGGGCCCAGAAAGCCGCTGTAGTAGGCGCGGTCGTAGCCTTCGTGCTCCTGCAGAAACGCCAGGGCCTCGGCTTTGGGCATGCCGCCCACGGCGGAAGTGGGGTGCAGCAGGCGCAGCATGTCGGTGCCCAGGCTGGGGAAGGGCACCTGTTGGAGATTTACCTCGAAGTCGGTGCGCAGGTGCAGCAGGTCGCCGGCTACGGCCGTGCGCGGGCCGGTTTCTTCGTACTCGCGCAGGCGCAGCTGCTTGAAGCAGCTCACGATGTAGCGTGCCACCAGGGCCTGCTCCTCAATTTCCTTCTGCCGCCAGATGGCCGTCAGTGGCGTCACGTCGGGGGTGAGGGGCTGGGTGCCGGCCAGGGCCATGGTGCGGAAGCGGCCGTCGGCCGTCACTTCGGCCAGCACCTCGGGTGTGGCGCCCAGCCAGGTGCCGGCGCCCGGCGCGCTTACCAGCGACACAAAGGCAGTGGGATATTTGCGGCACAGCATATCAAATGCCGCCAGCGGGTCGAACCCGGCAGGCAGGGGCCGGCACAGGGCCCGCGACGACACCACTTTCTGCACCGCCGCACTTCGAATGGCGTCGACGCCCTTTAGCACCAGCGCTTCGTACGCTGCCTTGGTGGCGGTAGCCGGGGCCGGCTGCCGGCTCTGGTGCCAGGGCAGGGTGGGCGAGGGGCTTGCCGCCAGGGCTGGCTCTACTGCTTCGCGTAGCTGGTCGCTGGATAGCCGCAGCACCTCCGGCTCTTGCGCCGAGTACAGCAGGTCGGCCGGCAGAAACAGGGCCGGGTTGTGGTCGGAGTCGCGGAAGGGGAAAAAGGCGAAGCCGGCCGGGGCGCCCGGGTCCAGGGCCGGGGGCAGGCCGGCGTAGGCGGCCTCCACGCTGCGGCTGATGAGCAGCGTGGGTGTTTCGGCGCCGGGCGCCCGCCACAAGGCCAGCGGCCGCCCCGAGCTCAGCGCCCAGGCGCAAAGCTGCCGGATTCGGCGGGTGGTGTCGGCCACGTCGGGCCAGGGTAAAGTAACAGGGTAAGTCTGCATGCCTTGGAGCGCCTTTCCAGCCAGAAAAGGCAGGAAGTAAGCCTAAGCCGCTTTGCCGCTGGCTGGCAGGTCAATCACGGCCATGGTAATGCGGCTGATGCACACCAGGGCGCCGGTTTCCTCGTGGGTGATGCGGATTTCCCAGACCTGGGTGCTGCGCCCCACGTGCAGGGCCGTGGCCCGGCCCCGTACCCAGCCCTCGCGTACGCCGCGGATGTGGTTGGCGTTGATTTCCAAACCTACGGTGGCTTGCTTGCTGGGGTCGACGCGCAGGCTGGCGGCGATGCTGCCCAGGGTTTCGGCCAGGGCCACCGAGGCGCCGCCGTGCAGCAGGCCCATGGGCTGGTGGGTGCGCCCGTCCACGGGCATGCGGCCTTCGAGGTAGTCGTCGGTCAGCTCGGTTACTTCAATGCCTAAGGAGTCGGCCAGCGTTGGGCGGGCCGCCATCCAGGCTTTTACTTTGTCCAGGTTCATCAGCGGGGTGGGTTTCTGGTTGCTGGTTTCTTGTTCGGTTGATGTCAGCTGAGGCAGCACCTGCTGCGTCCTCTGCGCAAACATCTGCGCCATCTGCGGGAGCTGGCGGCAGGGCGGTAGCAACTCGCCGGCTGATTGAAACGGAATAGCAACCAGAAGCGAGCTTCCTGCCGTATCTAGCGGCATTACTTCGCAAAATTACCCGAAAAGTGAGTGCCCGAACCATTTACCTGCTTCGCCACGGCCAGACCGACTTCAACGTGCAGGGCATCGTGCAGGGCAGCGGCGTCGACTCCAGCCTGAATGAGAAAGGCCGGCAGCAGGCGGCGCAGTTTTTCGCCGCTTATGGCCACTTTCCATTCGATAGGGTGTACACCTCCACGCTGCGCCGCACCCAGGAGTCGGTGCAGCAGTTTCTGGACCTGGGCCTGCCCCACGAGGCGCATGCCGGCCTGAACGAAATCAGCTGGGGCGTGCGCGAGGGCACGCGCATTACCATGGAGGAAGACGCCGAGTACCGGCAGGTGCTGGCTGAGTGGGCTGCCGGCAACACCAGCGCCCGCCTGGAGGGTGGCGAAAGTCCCGACGAGGTAGCGGCCCGGCAGCGGCCCTTTATTGAGCTGCTGAAGGCCCGCAGCGAGGAGCAGAACGTGCTGGTGTGCATGCACGGCCGGGCCATGCGCGTGCTGCTCTGCCAGCTGCTGGGCTACCCGCTGCAGTGCATGGAGGGCTTCGAGCACAGCAACCTCTGCCTGTACAAGCTGCACTTCACCGGCTCCATGTTCACGGTGCGCAACTTCCTGGATGTGTCCCACCTCGCAACCGAGGGCTAAAGCCTCTGGTATCAGCTTGCTGGTTCCTTGTTGTTCTGACCAGTAACCGGCAACCAGAAACTAGAACCCCCTAAGAATTGCGTGCCCAACTTTTCGGGCTAATTTTGGCGCTCTCAATTCCTAGCGCGATAATCTGATGGCCGAAATCATTAAAATGCCTAAAATGAGCGACACGATGACCGAAGGGGTTATTGCGTCCTGGCTCAAGAAAGTGGGCGACCAAGTAAAATCAGGGGATATTCTGGCCGAGGTGGAGACCGACAAAGCCACCATGGAGCTGGAAAATTATGAAGATGGTACCCTGCTCCACATCGGCCCTCAGCAAGGCGAAGCGGTGCCCGTTGATGGCCTGCTGGCCATTGTAGGCAAAGAAGGCGAAGACATTTCCGCCCTGTTGAATGGCGGCGCCGCGCCGGCGGCAGCCCCCGCCGAAGCCGCTCCGGCGCCCGCTCCTGCCGCTGAAGCCCCCAAGGCCGAAGCTCCCAAGCCTGCTCCGGCTGCCCCCGCCGCTCCTGCCAATGGCAAAAAGGCCGTGGTGGTGCGCATGCCCAAGATGAGCGACACCATGACCGAAGGCACCATTGCTTCCTGGCTGAAGCAGGTGGGCGACGCCGTGAAGTCGGGCGACATCCTGGCTGAGGTGGAAACCGACAAGGCCACCATGGAGCTGGAGAACTACGAAGACGGCATCCTGCTCTACACCGGTCCCAAAGCCGGTGAAGCCGTGGCTGTGGATGGCGTGCTCGCCATCATCGGCGAGGAAGGCGCCGACGTGCAGGCCCTGCTGGGCGGGCAGAGCGGTGGTGCCCCGGCGCCGGCCGCAGCTCCTGCTGCCGCTGATGCGCCGGCCGCTGCCCCCGCGGCTGCCGCGCCGCAGGCGGCCGAAGCTGCTCCGGCAGCTGGCAACGGCCGCATCTTTGCCTCGCCCCTGGCCAAGAGCATTGCCCGCGAGAAAGGCATAGACCTGGCCCAGGTGAAGGGCAGCGGCGACAACGGCCGCATCGTGCAGCGCGATGTGGAGAACTTCCAGCCCGGTGCGGCTTCGGCTGCCAAGCCTCAGGCCGCCCCTGCTGCTGCGCCGGCCCCGGCGGCTGCTCCGGCTCCGGCCGCCGCCCCCGCCCCCACCGCCCCGGCCGCGGTCGAAGGCACCTACACCGACACGCCCGTGTCGCAGATGCGCAAGGTGATTGCCAAGCGCCTGTCGGAAAGCCTGTTCACGGCCCCGCATTTCTATCTCACGATGGAAATCAATATGGACCGCGCCATGGACGCCCGCGTGAAGCTCAACGAGCTGTCGCCGGTGAAGCTTTCCTTCAACGACATGGTGATTAAGGCCGCGGCCGTGGCCCTGCGCCAGCACCCGGTGGTAAACTCCTCCTGGCTGGGCGACCGGATTCGGCAGAACAAAGTCATCAACATCGGCGTGGCCGTGGCCGTCGACGAAGGCCTGCTGGTGCCGGTGATTCGCACCGCCGACCAGAAAGGGCTGGCCCAGATTGCCGGCGAGGTGAAAGAGCTGGCCGGCAAGGCCAAGAGCAAGAAGCTGCAGCCGGCCGAGTGGGAAGGCAGCACCTTCACCATCTCCAACCTGGGCATGTTCGGCATCGAGGAGTTCACGGCCATCATCAACCCCCCGGATGCCTGCATCCTGGCCGTGGGCGGCATCAAGCAGACGCCCATCGTGAAGGACGGGCAGATTGTAATCGGCAACATCATGAAGGTGACCCTGAGCTGCGACCACCGCGTGGTAGACGGCGCTACCGGCGCGGCCTTCCTGCAAACGCTGAAAGGCCTGCTCGAAGACCCCATGCGTATGTTGATTTAAAAGGATATCAGCTAAGCACTGAGCTTATTAAAAAAACCAGCCCATACCGGCTGGTTTTTTTTATTGCCGATTACAGTAGCTTGCGTCCTTGTAAGAAGACCATATTCGTTCCTAAAACTTTTCCAATGCAAGGCATGAAATCAACTTTACTTGTCCCGCTGATTTGCCTGAGTGCCAGCGTTGCCTGGGCGCAGAGCGGCCGCAGTGTATCGGGCCAGATTCTCGACCAGCAGGGGCGCCCCGTGATTGGCGCCACGGTGGTAGAGAAGGGCACCAACAACGGCACGGCGACGGGCGGCGACGGGCGCTTCACCCTGCGCACGCGCACTGAGCAGGCCCGCCTGGTGGTCAGCTCCCTGGGCTACGCCACGCAGGAAGTGGGCGCCGATGGCGAAGGCCTGAGCATCAAGCTCGCCGAGAGCAGCACCAGCCTCGACGCGGTGCAGGTGGTAGGCTCGCGCAGCCAGAACCGCTCCGTGACGGACTCGCCCTCGCCGGTCGACATCATCGACCTGCGCGAGGTGACTACCAAAACCGGGCAGCTCGACGTGAACCAGCTGCTGCAGTTCGTGGCTCCGTCCTTCAACTCCAACCGGCAGACCGGCTCCGACGGGGCCGACCACGTAGACCCGGCCAGCCTGCGCGGCCTGGGCCCCGACCAGACCCTGGTGCTGGTGAACGGCAAGCGCCAGCACCAGTCGGCCCTGGTCAACCTGTTCGGCTCGCGCGGCCGGGGCAACACCGGCACCGACCTGAACGTGATTCCGGCCGCCGCCATCGAGCGCATTGAGATTCTGCGCGACGGCGCCGCGGCCCAGTACGGCTCCGATGCCATTGCCGGCGTCATCAACATCGTGCTCAAGACGTCGGTAAAGGAGCTGACGGCCAACGTCAACTACGGCGCCTACGACGCTAAGTACCGTTTCGACAACGAGCGGTTCGACGGGGGCAACTTCAACGCCAACGTGAACTATGGCCTGGGGCTGGGGGAGAAGGGCAGCTTCGTCAACCTCACCCTCGACTACAACAAGCGCGAGCACACCCAGCGGGCCAACGTGCCCGTGGGACCTGACGGCCTGGCCCGGCGCGAGTACGGCGACCCGGAAATCAGCAACGCCTCGGCTTACCTTAACTCCAAGTTCGCACTCAGCGACAAGGCCCACGTGTACGTATTTGGCGGGATGAACAAGCGCAAGGGCGACGCCTACGCCTGGACGCGTAAGGCCGACGATGAGCGCAACGTGCCGGCCATCTACCCCAACGGCTTTGACCCCATTATTACCAGCGACATCTGGGATGCCTCGGCCGTGGCCGGCGTGCGCACCGCCCTGGGCGAGTGGGAGCTGGACCTGAGCAACAACTTCGGCTCCAACCGCTTTCACTACGGGGTGCGCAACTCCCTGAACGTCTCGCTGGGGGCCAGCTCGCCCAGGTCCTTCGATGCCGGCGGCTTCCAGCTACAGCAGGACGTGGTGAGCCTGGGGCTGACGCGCAACTACAAAACCGTGCTGCAAGGCTTCAACCTGGCGGCCGGCGCGGAGTGGCGGCGGGAGTGGTATTCGCTGTTTGCCGGCGAGGAGAAGTCGTACCGCAACTACGACCCCGACGTGACCGGCGGCTCCCAGGGCTTCCCCGGCTTCCAGCCCAGCGACGTGATTAAGGCCCAGCGCGACAACTTCGGCGCCTACCTCGATGCCGAGCTGAGCGTCACCCAGCGCTGGCTGCTGGCCGCCGCCCTGCGCTTCGAGAATTACAGCGACTTCGGCAGCACCCTCAACTACAAAGCCTCGACGCGCTTCAACGTGACCGACTTTCTGACGGTGCGCGGCACCTTCAACACCGGCTTCCGGGCGCCCTCGCTGGCCCAGGTCAACTTCAACTCCACCTTCACCAACTTCGTGGGCGGCAACGCCGTGGAGGTGCTGCTGGCCCGCAACAACAGCGCCGTGACGAAAAAGCTGGGCATCCCCAGCCTGAAGCAGGAAACTTCCACCAGCGCCAACCTGGGCTTCACCAGCCGCCTGGGTAAGTCGCTAAGCCTGACCGTGGACGGCTACTACATCAAGGTGCGCGACCGGGTGGTGCTTACCTCCCAGTTCAGCTCCGACGACCCCGTGATTGGCTCCGACCTGCAGGCCCTGAACGTCAACCAGGCCCAGTTCTTCGCCAACGCCGCCGATACCCGCTCCCTGGGCCTCGATGTGGTGCTGAACCACGTAGCCACCTTCAGCAGCAGCCGACTAAGCTCCACGCTGGCCGCCAACTTCAACGACCTGACCATCGACCGGGTACAGACCTCGGGCCGCCTGGCCGGCCGCGAGGACGACTTCTTCGGCCCCCGCGAGCAGGCCTTTGTGAAAGCTTCGGCACCGCCGTCCAAAATCAACCTGACCTTCGACTACCAGGTGAGCAAGTTTGGCCTGCTGCTGCGCTTCGTGCGGTTTGATAAGGTCATGCTGCGCGACTGGGATGGCGAGCCCATGCGCTACGACGCCCGCATCACCACCGACCTGACGGCGAGCTATGCCCTCACGCCCCACCTGCAGCTGGCCGTGGGCAGCTCCAACCTCTTCAACGTGTACCCCACGCTGTTTGACCCGCAGCGCACCGAAACCGGTGGCGCCTGGGACCCCGTGCAGATGGGCTCCAACGGCCGCTTCATCTTCACCAAGCTGCAGGCCCGGTTCTAGGCCGGTCTACAGTTGAGCGTTAAAAGTGAAAAGTGAGGAGTTAAAAGGCAGAACGTCTTTTAACTCTTCACTTTTCACTTTTAACTGCAAGCGGCCGGACGGTTTGCTAAGCAGCAGGGCGTAATTTTGCCATCCGGCCCGGCCTCTTGCTGGGTCGTTGCCCGCTACCTGATACTCGCTAAATGACCATAATTCGCTCCACTACCGTGCTTGGCGTGCGCCACAACGGCGAAATTGCCCTCGGCGCCGACGGGCAGGCTACCATGGACAAGCACGTGGCCAAAAACAACGTGCGCAAAATCCGCAAGCTGCAGGACGGCAAGATTGTGACCGGCTTTGCCGGCTCTACCGCCGATGCTTTCATGCTGCTCGACAAGTTCGACGAGAAGCTGGGCGGCTACGGCGGCAACCTCAAGCGGGCCGCCATCGAGCTGGCCAAGGAGTGGCGCAAAGACCAGTACCTGCGCAAGCTTGAAGCCATGATGGTGGTGGCCGATAAAAATGAGCTGCTCATCATCAGCGGCACCGGCGACGTGCTGGAGCCCGACTCCGACGTGGCCGCCATTGGCTCCGGCGCCATGTTTGCCCAGGCCGCCGCTCTGGCCCTCAAGAAGCACGCGCCCCACCTCACGGCCCGGCAGATGGTGGAGGAAGGCCTGCATATCGCGGCCGACATCTGCATCTATACCAACCACAACCTCATTGTGGAGCAGCCGGTATAGAAAAGTTGGTTGTCAGTTGTTCGTTGTCAGTTGTCAGGTCGTTCTGATAAAGCTGACGCGAGAACAGCCCTGACAACTGACAACGAACAACTGACAACTAAAACACTGAAAACCCACCATGCACGTAACCAATTTCATCAAGCACCACTTCCGCCACTTCAACGCCGCCGCCCTCGTGGATGCGGCCGATGGCTACAACAAGCACCTGGCCGACGGCGGCAAGATGCTGATTTCGCTGGCCGGCGCCATGAGCACCGCCGAGCTGGGCATTCAGCTGGCCGAGATGATTCGGCAGGACAAGGTGCACATCATCAGCTGCACCGGCGCCAACCTGGAAGAGGACATCTTCAACCTCGTGGCCCACGACTTCTACGAGCGTATCCCGAACTACCGCGACCTGACCGCGGCCGACGAGCACGAGCTGCTCAAGCGCCACCTCAACCGCGTAACCGACACCTGCATTCCGGAAGAGGAAGCCATGCGCCGCCTCGAGCACGTGGTGCTGAAGTTCTGGGAAAAGGCCGACAAGGCCGGCGAAAGCTATTTCCCCCACGAGTTCTTCTACCAGATTCTGCTCTCGGGCGAGCTGGAGCAATACTACCAGATTGACCCCAAAAACTCCTGGATGCTGGCCGCCGCCGAGAAAAACCTGCCCATCGTGTGCCCGGGCTGGGAAGACTCCACGCTGGGCAACATCTACACCGGCCACGTAATGACCGGCGACATCAAGAACGTGCACACCATGCGCACGGGCATTCAGTACATGATGTTCCTGGCCGACTGGTACACCGAAACCGCCACCGAGGAAGCCAAAATCGGCTTTTTCCAGATTGGCGGCGGCATCGCCGGCGACTTCCCCATCTGCGTGGTGCCCATGCTGCACCAGGACCTGCAGCGCCACGACGTGCCGTGGTGGGGATACTTCTGCCAGATTTCGGACTCCACCACGTCGTACGGCTCCTACTCCGGTGCCGTGCCCAACGAGAAAATCACCTGGGGCAAGCTGGGCGAGCACACGCCCAAGTTCATCATCGAGAGCGACGCGACGATTGTAGCGCCGCTGGTGTTTGCCATCGTGCTGGGGCAGTAACCGACGCCTGTGGAATAGCCAAAGAGCCTGCCGCTTCAATAGTGGCAGGCTCTTTTGTTTGCTGTGTAATAGCTAGTCAAATGAAAATTTGCCGCCAGGCGCTTTACCGAAAAAGACTTCTTCGATAAAAGCAATGGCAGCCTCATACTCACTACTCCACCAAGGCCCTATTTCAATCGAATTCTCAGCATTGTCATCCCATAATAAAATGACTTCGCCGCTTGGCTCCAGCTGAACAGAAAACTGCACTGGGTCATCCTCATAATAAGCCCAAACGTCACCCTGCTGGGAGCCTTGAGGCTGGAAAAACCGGAAGTTTGAAAGTATTCCTGGGAAGTGAGAATCTAGCTTCTCAAATAAATGCTTCCCAAAACCCGAGTAGCGAGCCATAGATTCTGCCAGGGTTTCTTCCTTGAAATTTATTTCTACGGGAAGAAGTCGATGCCGCTGCCTGCTAAGCAAGATGAATTGAAGCAAGTGGTCTTCGCCTTACATACGCCTGTCTTTACCCCAGCACGTGCTGGGCCAGCACCCGCTGCACGTCGTAGATGTTCACGGCGGAGGTAAACTTCTTCACGATGCTGGGCTGCAGCTCGCTCGACACCCAGATTTTCAGCTCGGCGTCGAGGTCGAAGTGGCCGGCGGTTTCGATGCTGAAGCGGGCAATGCTTTTGTAGGCCACCGACAGGTACTCCACCTTGGAGCCGGTGATACCCTGCTTATCCACGAGGATAAGGCGCTTGTTGGTGAAGATGAATACGTCGCGCACCAGCTTGAAGCCGATTTCGATGGCTTCGTTAGGAGCCAGCAGCTTGCCGTAGTCGTTTTGTAAGTCGGCCGGCTTTACGGTGCTGGCGTTTTCGAGCAGGGAGGAAAAGAAGCCCATTAGAAGGTCTTGGAATTAAGTACGCGGATAAAGTGACGCAGGCCAGCGGCTATGCACTGCTTAGTGCCGGGCGGGAGCCGGCTGCTCGGTTTTTAGCGGCTTTTTGCCAAACTTGGCTTTGAATTCGGCTTTAAGGGCCGGGTCCTGGTTCATCAGGGAGATGACAAAGTAAATGATGAGCGCGAAGCCCGCCACCCACATTACCAGCAGATGCAAGAGGGCCGTGCTCAGCGCCCGGACCCAGCGGCGGGCAGCCGAGAGCGGCGTAGCAGACAGCATCTGCAGATACACCCAGACGGGATACACCACGGAGGGCAGCATGCCCAGCATGGGAATCACTAGCACATGTTTGGTCTCCCGCATCAGCCACATAAGCGGCGTCATAACCAGCAACGACGGTACCGAGAGCGTACCCATAATGAAGGCCTGGCTGAGCAGCATCTCGGCGTAGTTGTAGCGCGTAGCCCGCAGCAGCCAGCGGGCCAGCAGGGCATACACCGGCAGCAGCACCATGTACACCAGCGTCGGGAGCTTAGTGAAGGTGTTCATGTACCGGTCCATAGCCAGGCTGATTACCTTGGGCATTTCCGCCGCCCGTTCCGGGGGCAGGGGCTGCAGGTTCAGCATCGACATGGCCAGGGCCGATACCCCCCCGATGAGCAACAGGTAGGAGATGGGCCGGAAGTGCCGGGCCCGACGGCCGGCCATGTACTCGGCAATAGTGGCGCCTGGCCGGGTGAGCATCGCGCGCAGCGTGTAAAGCAAGCCCTTGTCGACGTGCCATATCGAGTGCGGCAAGTCGTGCAGCAGCAGCGAGCGCAGCGTGAAGCGGTGGGTGTGGTGCACATCCTGCCCGCAATGCCCGCAGAAGTGGTCAGGAACCGGCGTGCCGCAGTTGAGGCAGGCCGGCGCGAGGGTATCAGTAGCAGGCAGGTTGTGTACCGTATGTGCCAGCTCGGGCGCGATGCTAACCGCTTGGGCAGAGGTTGTTTTCATTAGCGAAAGGAAGAATCATGGAAGCGAAAGATAAATGAAACCAGGATAGAAATAATAAAAGCCCGCTGCTTTTTGGCAGCGGGCTTTAAGAAGAAAAGACTTACCGATAAGGCTTACGCCATTTCCATCGCTGGTACCCCCATGCCCACGGCTGCAAAGGCCTGCTCGAGGTCGAGCATGATGTCCCGCGGGTCTTCCACCCCAATGCTGAGGCGTATCATCTGGGGCGTGATGCCCATCTCGCGCTGCTCGCAGAGCGTAATGTCGGAGTGCGTCATGGTGCCGGGGTGCTCGGCCAGGCTTTCGGTGCCGCCCAGGCTCACAGCCAGCTTGATGAGCTTCAGCGCGTTGAGGAAGCGGAAGGCTTCGGCCTCGCCGCCCCGAATGTCGAAGGAAATAGTAAGTGAAACATTATAGATACGGTACGGAGCTGCCAGGCAAACCGCTGCTTGCTGAAGAGGCTGCTCACCGTGCGAAAAGGTAGTTCAGAGCAGTTTGCTGGTGCCTTGTTCCAGCCCGTTAGCTGAAGCGGCTGCCGGCTAAGCTGAACTTTGGTCCTGAGGGAGCGTAACCCTTTAATATCATTCTTTCCACTCCATTCCACCTGCCTTATGAAAACGCCCGTTCTTTCGCTGCTGCTTGCCGCTGCCTCGTTGCTGACCAGCTGCGACAACCTCAACAAACCGAAAACCCTGAATGAGCCCAGTGAGGCTACTGCCGACACTGCAGTGGTTTACCGCAACGACTTCGACCTGCGCAACGTCCAACTCACCGAGGTGAAGCTGCCCGAAGTAAAAACGCCCGGTACCACCGTGCGGGGCGACGCCAACTACCAGGTGTATTCCCTGGACGAAACCGTGCTGTTCGACCTCGACAAGGCCGCCATCCGTCCCGGTGCTGCCAAGGCCCTCGATGAAATCCTGGCCTCCATCAACCAGCGCTACACCGGCAAAGACATCCGCGTGATGGGCTTCACCGACTCCACCGCCTCGGCCAGCTACAACATGGACCTGGCTAAGCAGCGGGCCGAAGCCGTGAAAAGCTACCTTACCAAATCCGGTAAAATTCCCGCCGACAAAGTCACCACCGAAAGCTTTGGCCAGCGCCAGCCCGTGGCCACCAACGCCACGCCTGAAGGCCGCCAGAAAAACCGCCGCGTGGAAATTGTGGTGCGTACGAAGTAAACAGTAGACTGTCAATATCAAAAGAGCCTGCCGCTGAGGAAGCGGCAGGCTCTTTTAATTTGTGTGACGGTGCTTTTATTGGTGTGTAAAGCAAACGCTTACGCCATTTCCATCGCTGGTACCCCCATGCCCACGGCTGCAAAGGCCTGCTCGAGGTCGAGCATGATGTCCCGCGGGTCTTCCACCCCAATGCTGAGGCGTATCATCTGGGGCGTAATGCCCATCTCGCGCTGCTCGCAGAGCGTGATGTCGGAGTGCGTCATGGTGCCGGGGTGCTCGGCCAGGCTTTCGGTGCCGCCCAGGCTCACAGCCAGCTTGATGAGCTTCAGCGCGTTGAGGAAGCGGAAGGCTTCGGCCTCGCCGCCCCGAATGTCGAAGGAAATCATGGAGCCGGGCGAGAGGCAGTGGCGGCGGTAGATGTCCTGCTGGGCGGGGTTGTGCTCGAGGTGGGTGAGGTAGTAGGTGCGCTCCACCAAGGCGTGCTGCCGCAGCCAGTCGGCAATAACCTGGGCGCTCTGGGCGGCGCGCTCCATGCGCAGCTTCAGGGTTTCGAGGCTGCGCATCAGCATCCAGCCTGTGTTGGGGTCGCACATGGTACCCATGAAGGTGCGCATGGCCTTGATTTCCTTCATCAGGGGCTTGCTGGCCAGGGCGGCGCCGGCAATCAGGTCGGAGTGCCCGCCCAGGAACTTGGTGGCCGAGTACAGCACCACGTCGGCGCCGTGCTTGAGGGGGTGCTGAAACACCGGGCCCAGGAAGGTGTTGTCGACCACTAGGCGCACGGGCTTGTCGGGGGTGCCGAAGCGGCGGGCTAGGGCGGAGCAGGCTTCCAGGTCCACCAGGTGGTTGGTGGGGTTGGCGGGCGTTTCCACGAAAATCATGGCCAGGCGGCCCGGCTCAATGGCCGCGGCCTGGGCTTCCATCTCGGCGGGCGTGGCGGTGGGGCGGAAGCCCACAGCCGTGATGCCGAACTTGCGCAGCACGTTTTTCAGGAAGAAGTCGGAGCCGCCGTACACCGGCTCGGAGTGCAGCACCACGTCGCCGGGCTGCAGCAGGGCCAGCAGGGTGGTGCTGATGGCGGCCATGCCGCTGGCGAAGGAAGCGGCATCTTCGGCGCCGTCCCAGAGGCAGAGGCGCTGCTCCAGAATCTCCAGGCTGGGGTTGTTCAGGCGGGAGTAGATGAGGCCCATCTCCTCGCCGGGGTCGGCCTGGCGCAGGCCGTAGGCCAGCTCGAAGAAGGACTTGCCTTCCTCGGCGTTTTTGAAGACGAAGGTGGAGGTTTGGAAGATGGGCGGCTTGATGGCGCCTTCGCTCCAGGCCGGCGTGTAGCCGTAGCTCATCATCAGGCTTTCCGGGCGCAGGCTTTGCCCGCCAATCTGGGCGTGGTCGTGGGAGGTGGACATAATAGAGTGTTGGGTGGGAGGGGAGATACGGAGCACGAAGGTAGAATTTTTACCGCTGAGGCCGAGGGAAAAACCACCGTTTTCACTCTGGCCGGGCAGAGGGAAAGGCTTTCCTGCAATCGATTGCAGTGCCAACGCACAATAGCTCAGGCTATAGCGGCTTGCTACGGTAGGAGCCATATTCCTTGGTCACAAAAGCGCACTCAGCCGGACGCCCGCACGAAAAAGCCCCGCCTCGGTCAGGAGGCAGGGCTTTTTTGTGCGGGCGCCGGGGGCGCAGCTATTTCGGGCCAGCGGACGTTTTGCTGCGGTAGGCATCAATCTGCTGCCGCAACACCGATAGTAAGGTTCCGTAGCGCTGACGCGCTTCCTGCTTGCTTTCAAGGGCTTGCAGGCGTTTGTTCATTAAGTCGGAAAAGTCTTCCCGGGAGTAAACCAATTTACGAGCGGCTGTCACGGTGCAGAAAATAAAAAGGCGAGGGGAGGGGCTAGTCGTTGCGCTGTGCACGTGCTAACTCAAACTTAAGCACTAAAAACGGAACAAGGGCCGCTCGGGGTTCCAAATGCCCCAGGGAATCATAATCAGAATAAGTAGCAGCGCAATACCGAAGTAAGTAAAGGCTTTTTTGTGCTTCACCACGTCGTCGCTGGCTTTCTTCGACAGGCTGCGGCCTACCTGGGCCAGCACCGCGGCCAGCAGCATCACGGCAATGTGCTCCATCTTAAAGAAGCGCACTTCCGTACGGGCGGCAGCTTCCATGGCGGCGCCCGCGGCCCGCGACGGCCAGTTGCCCATAAAATACAGCAGCAGCCCCAGCAGCACCTGCAGGTGAATGGAGCCTACAAAGCTGGCCCCCATGCCATTGTCGGCCCCCACGTAGGGGCGGCGGTTGCTGTAGCCGGTATAGGCGCGGTACAAGGCAATCAGGCCAAAAACCAGTACCAGCCAGCGGGTGTAGGAGTGAATTACAAGTAAGGTGTTGTACATGGTGAGCGAGTGTGAGTGTAGCCGCAAAGGTAGGGCCCGCGGTAGTTGTGCCAGCCTGCGTAGCCCGGGTGCCCTACGTACTGGGCGGAGTGGCCGGCAGGCTAGCGGCAGCTCGTGCCGCCCCGGCCGCAGCCTGCTTTTCCTCCCGCAGCTGCTCGCGGATGCACAAGCCCAGAATAAGAAATACCGACACGAAGGGCAGCAGCAGCCCCAGCAGAAACCAGCGCCAGAACGAGCGGCCGTAGCTGCTGGCGATGTAGGCCGTGAGCAGGGGAAAGAGGAGGGCAAAAAAAGCCCACAGGGCAAGCAGGTCAAACAGCATACCTACCGCCCTTTGCCGCGCTTCACCAGGTAGGCGTAGAGCACCTTTTCGAAGGGCTCGCGCACATCCACGGGCACGAAGTCGATGCGCAGCTGCCCGCAGCGCAGGGCCAGCTCCTGCTCGTAGGCCGTCATGGCGGCGCGGTACTGCTCGCGTATCTGGGAGGGCTGCAGCTTGATTTCCAGGCCCGTCTCCACATCCTCGAAAATGTAGGGCCGCTCGCTGAAGTTGAAGTCGGCCTCGGTGCTGCGGTCGAGCACGTGGAAGAGCAGCACTTCGTGGTGCTGGTGCTTGAGGTGCTGCAGCGCCGCCAGGGCCGCGTCCTGCTCCTGCTTGCCCTTGCCCAGCATGTCGCTGAACACAATCACCAGCGAGCGTTTGGGAATCTGCTGGGCAATGGTGTGGATGACGCCGGCCACATCGGTGGTCGCGCTGCGCGGGGCCGGGGCGCGGTCGAGCAGCTGCTGCAGCACCAGCAGCAGGGTGTGGCGGTGGGTGGAGGTGGAGCGTACCGGCGTTTGCAATTCCACCTTGTCGGCGAAGGTGACCAGGCCCACGGCGTCGCGCTGCCGCGTAAGCAGCGTGGTGAGCGCCGCCGCCGCCAGAATGCTGAACCGGAGCTTGTCGTAGCCCGGCGCGGGGTAGTACATCGAGGGGCTCACGTCGAGCAGGATGTGGCAGCGCAGGTTGGTTTCTTCCTCGTAGCGCTTCACAAACAGCTTGTCGGTGCGGGCAAACACCTTCCAGTCGAGGTGGCGCGTGCTTTCGCCGGGGTTGTAGAGGCGGTGCTCCGAAAACTCCACCGAAAAGCCGTGGTAGGGCGACTGGTGCAGGCCGGTGATAAACCCATCCACCAGCTGGCGGGCCAGGAATTCCAGGTTTTCGAAGGAGCGGATGGAAGCGAGGTCGAGGGGCATGGGCGGGAAGGCTATTTCAGATTATAAAGAACGTCATGCTGAGCTTGCCGAAGCATCTCTCCGGCAGCAGTAATCCAGTCAAAAGAGTTTACTCTCCTGGTAGAGATGCTTCATCCCTGGCTTGATGCGCCACATGTTCAGCATGACGTTCTTTTTACTTTGTCGGCTGCTAACACGCTGCACAAGCCAGGCGTTTATATTTGTTCGGTCTTGTGCAAGTTTTGCGTAAGTTAGGCCCCAGAATCAACCGACCTTTTCTATTTCCCACTCATACCCAACCCCTATTCCCGTGGACGACCGTCACGACCAGGAAGAAATTTATTCCCAACGCATCAAGGCCGGCAAGCGCACGTACTTCTTCGACGTGAAGGCCACCCGTGGACAGGACTACTACCTGACCATCACCGAAAGCAAGCGCCGACAGAACGGCGACGACTCGGTGTCGTACGAAAAACACAAAATCTTCCTCTACAAGGAAGACTTCCTCAAGTTCGTGGACGCCCTGCAGGATGCAGTGGACTACGTGCGCGAGGAGCTGCTCACCCCCGAGGAAGTAGCCGAGCTCGACCGCCCGCGCGACTTCGACGAGCGTGACCCCCGTGAACGCGACCGGCCCGCCTACGACCCCAACCGTAGCGACGACCGGTACTAACCTTAGTTACCCACACCCTCCCATAACCAAAGCACCCGCGGCGCGGATGGACCTGTACAGGTCCGTTCGCGCCGTTTTTGCGGTACCGCGGACTCGGTGAGTCCGCGTGCTGGTCGGCCGGGTATCGTTCAGACGCGCGGACTCGCAGAGTCTGCGGTACGTACCTTTGCAGCGAATTGTGACCAACTCATAATTCATAACTCTGAACTCATAACTCCAAAAAATGGGCCTCCGCTGCGGAATCGTGGGCTTGCCAAACGTTGGCAAATCCACTCTGTTTAATGCTTTATCGAACGCCAAGGCCGAATCGGCCAACTACCCGTTCTGCACCATCGAGCCCAACGTGGGTGTCATTACCGTGCCCGATGAGCGGCTGCAGGTGCTGGAGCAGCTGGTGAACCCCAAGCGCGTGGTGCCTACCATCATCGAGTTTGTCGACATCGCCGGCCTGGTGAAAGGCGCCAGTAAGGGCGAGGGCCTGGGCAATAAGTTTCTGGCCAACATCCGCGAGGTTGATGCCATCATTCACGTGGTGCGCTGCTTCGAAGACCCCAACATCGTGCACGTAGCCGGCGGCGTCGACCCGGTGTTCGACAAGGACGTCATCGACACCGAGCTGCAGCTCAAAGACCTCGAGAGCGTGGAGAAGAAGCTGCAGAAGTCGGAGCGCAGCGCCAAGGCCGGCGATGCCGTAGCCAAGAAGGAAGTAGCGGCCCTGCAGCGCTTCAAGGCCGCGCTGGAAGGCGGGCAGAACGCCCGCGCCGTGCAGGCCGCCGAAGACGAGCTCGAAGCCATTGCCGACCTGCAGCTGCTCACCATCAAGCCCGTGATTTACGTGGCCAACGTGGACGAGGCCAGCATTGCCACCGACGGCAACAAGCACGTGGAGGCCCTGCGCCAGCACGTAAAAGTGGAAAATGCCCAGGTGGTGCTGGTGTCGGCCGCCATCGAAGCCCAGATTGCCGAGATGGAAGACCCCGAGGAGAAAGCCATGTTCCTGGGCGAGTACGGCCTCACCGAGTCGGGCCTGAACAAGCTCATCCGCGCCTCCTACGAGCTGTTGAACCTGATTACCTACTTCACCGCCGGCGTGCAGGAAGTGCGCGCCTGGACTATTCACCGCGGCGACAAGGCGCCCGCCGCCGCCGGCGTCATCCACTCCGACTTCGAGAAAGGCTTTATCCGCGCCGAGGTGATTAAGCTGGCCGACTACCAGGAGTTCAAGACCGAGGTGAAAATCAAGGAAGCCGGTAAGATGGCCGTGGAAGGCAAGGACTACGTGGTGCAGGACGGCGACATCATGCACTTCCGGTTTAACGTTTAGTCTGAACCACGGATTAGCTGCGCTGAACTTCGTTTGACACGGATTTTTCGGATTACACGGATTTTGTAGACATAATTTAAAGCCCCGGTCGTTGGTACGGCCGGGGCTTCTTATTTCTTTTTTATGAAAATTGGCAAGACTGGCTTATTCGCCTTCTGCGCAGTTGCTCTATGCACTATGACTTCTCAGGGCCCCAAGAAACCATTAAAAGCCAAACAAGCCCCGCGACTTTATACCCTACGGGAATACCATGAAGAATGTACCGAATGCGGCGATTTTCAAATTGACAGCGGTAAAGTAATAATACCACTTCATATGCGGGAGACGTTTATTAACCAAGCGCTTAAATCACGCAGGATGCGAGGTAGGTCAAAAGAGGAAATAGCTGATTTTTATAAATCCCGAGGATATACGGCTGGGTTACGCCTGGAAAGTGAGGAAGCCTTCGACTCCTTATTCTTGCTACCTGGGCACAGCCGGGGTGATACACTTAAGAACAAGTACGGGGTTGTTTACCCGTGGGACTTCGAAAGGCAATACCGTGTAACCGGTATGGTAACAGGTATGCAGTGGCCTTACCTCCAATTCAAGGTCATCAAAGCTGTTTTGCTTCTCGACCCCAGAAAATATTAGCAAACAGTAGGCCTAGCACCCCACCACCTTATAAAATGTGCCCACCCCAAGCTTATCCGTTAGCTGCATGCCGATTCTCCTTAGTCATACATGCAAAAGGCCACCCGCAAGGGTGGCCTTTTTTATCAAGTAGCATTTCTGAAAATCGTCTACAAAATCCGTGTAATCCGAAAAATCCGTGTCAATCCGTGGTTCAGACTACCGCCCCACCACCTTATAGAACGAGCCCACGCCTAGCCGGTCGGTGAGCTGCATGCCGTTGAGGATGGCCATTTCTTCATGGCGGGCCTGGGGCACGCCCTGCTGGGTGAGGGCCTGGGCCAGCGTGGTGCTGAGCTGGGCGGTTTTGATTTTGATGCGCTCGGGCTGGCGGTTGAGCTTGTCAGCGTCGGTGAGGCGCTGGAAGCCGGCAGCGGTGTTAGTGAAGGTGGCGGTGTAGTTGGGGAAGTCGGCCGGGGCCGACACACCGAGCAGGGCGTAGATGGTTTTGCCGTCCTGGATGACGTGGCCCAGCACGCGCACGCCGGCCACCTGCTGCCCGGTTTGCTGGTCCTGCTGCACCTGGTCGGCGGTGAAGACCATGGTGGGGAAACCGTTGATGGTGGTGCGGCGCGAGTCAATCAGCTGCAGGTTAAGCTGCTTGTTGATGCCCAGCGTGGCCTCGTCCACGCTGTTGCCGGGGGCGGTGGTGAGAATAAGCAGGGCCTTGCCGGCGGGGTCGGCCATCTGAAACTGCTGGGGCGTGTTCTGGTGCTTCCAGCCCTGGGGCACGGGAAACTGGAATTTCAGCTCGGGGTGGTAGAACATGCTGTTCTCCACGAAGCCCTGCTTGGGGTCTTCGCCGTACACCAGCCCGTCGATGAGCTTGAGGTACTGGTCGCGGTTGACCACCATCTTGGTGCTGGGCGAGGCGTTTTTCTGCTTCCACTCAGCCGCCAGCCTTTTCACGGTGTTGTACCGGTCTTCGGGGTTGGGGTGGGTGGAGAGGAAGTCGGGAATGGCGCCGGCACCGGACTTCTGCTGCTCGCGGGACAGAGTCTGGAAGAAGTCGGCCATCTGGCTGGCGTCGTAGCCGATTTGGGAGGAGTAGGCCACGCCCAACTCGTCGGACTGCCGCTCGGCGTCGCGGCCAAACTTGAGGAAGAGCAGCTGCATGCCCTGCATGGCCTGCTGGCCAAACTCGGCCACGCGGGGCGAGAGTATCATGGCCCCAATCAGGCCTACCTGTCCGAAAATGGCCTTGGTTTGCTGCTGGGCAGTGTGCCGGGCCGTGATGTGGCCAATTTCGTGGCCCAGCACGCCGGCAAACTGGGCCTCGTTGTTGAAGTGGGCCATGATGCCGCGGGTGAAGTACACGTAGCCGCCGGGCACGGCAAAGGCGTTGATAACCGGCGAGTCGACAATCTTAAACTGGTACTTCAGGTTGCGGCGGTGCGAGATGGCCGCCATCTTCTGGCCTTTGTCGTCGATGAAGTTTTGCAGCTTCTTGTCGGGGTACAAGCCAAACTGCGCGGTGACGGCCGGGTCCGACTGCTGGCCCATGGCCACTTCCTGGCTTTCCGAGACCAGGGTAACCTCTTTCTTGCCCGTTACTGGATTGGTAGTGCAGGAGTTGAGCAGCAGCAGAACAGATAGGGCACCGCCGCTAAGGCGCAGGGAAGTATTCATGAGAAGGCGAAAAGGTAAATCAGCATATCCGGCTCGTCATACAAACGCAGCTTAGCAAAGCAGGTTATAAGTAGCAGCCGGGCGGCGGGCATAACCGAACAGAACAAAGCCCGCCGCACCGACTAAGTCGTACAAGGGCGGGCTTTGCTTTAAATAGCGCTAAGAAATTAGTGGCAGCTAATCTGCACGGGCGTCAACCTAGCGGGCCACCACCTTGTAGAGCTGGCCAGGGCTGAGGCGGTCGTTGCGCTGCATGCCGTTGAGAATGGCCAGCTCTTCGTGGCGGGCCGCCGGCACGCCGGCCGCCGACAGGGCCTGGGCCAGGGAGGTGGCACCGGCCGCTGCTTTGATGCGGATGCGCTCGGGCTGGCGGTTGAGCTTGCTGGCATCGGTGAGGCGCTGGAAGCCCTGGGCCACCCGGCTAAACGTGGTGGCGTAGGTGGAGTAAGCCGAGGGTGAAGTCAGACCTACCAGGGCGTAGATGGTCTGCCCGTCCTGAATGAGGTGGGCCAGTACGCGGGCCCCGCCCTGCTGCCCTTGCTGGGCGGGCTGGTCGCCCTGAATGGCGATGGCCGGGAAGCTGTTGATGGTCGTTTTCTGGGCCTGGGCACCCTGCAGGCTCATCTGCTTGGCCAGCGACTGAGCGGCATCTTCCAGGGAGCTGCCCCCGCCGGCCATCAGCACCAGCATCGCCTTGCCGTTGGGCTCGGCCATCTGGAACTTGTCGGGCGAGTTCTGGTGCTTCCAGCCCTGGGGCACCGGAAACTGGAACTTCAGCTCGGGGTGGTAGAAGGCACCACCTTCCACAAAGCCCTGGCGCGGGTCGTTGCCGTAAGCCAGGCCGTCGATGGCCCGCAGGTACTGGTCGCGGTTTACGGCCAGGGTGCCGCCGGTTTGCTGCCGGGCCTGGGCGGCGAGGTTCTTAACGGTTTTGTACCGGTCGCCGGAGTTGGGGTGCGACGACAGGAAGGTAGGCACCGAGCTGCCACCGCTCTGCTGCTCGTTGCGCTGCAGGGTTTGGAAGAAGTCGGCCATGTGGCTGGCGTCGTAGCCGATTTTGGTGGAGTACTTCACCCCCAGCTGGTCGGCTTCGCGCTCGTCGTCGCGGCCGTACTTGAGAAACAGCACGCCCAGGCCCTGCTGGGCAATGCCGCCCACGGCCTGCGTCACGCGGGGCGCCACGATGGAGCCCAGCAGCAGGCCGATGCCGGCGGCCGTGGACCGGCGCTGCTGGCTCTGCCCGTGCCGGGCCGTGATGTGGCCCAGCTCGTGGCCCAGCACGCCGGCAAACTGGGCTTCGCTGTTGAAGTGGGCCATGATGCCGCGGGTGAAGTACACGTGGCCATCGGGCGTGGCAAAGGCGTTGATAACCGGCGAGTCGACGATGGTGAAGCCGTAGTTGCCGGGGCGGTCCGATACCTGCACCATGCGCTGGCCTTTATCATCGATGAAGGACTGCAGGTTGCTGTTGTCGAGCAGGCCAAACTGCGCAATCACCTGCGGGTCGGGCTTGGGGCCTTGCATCACCGAGCTGGTGAAGCCCGCCAGGGGCAGCAGCAGGGCCTTGAGGGGCAGGCCTCTGAAAAAAGATAGGTTCATGGTTGTAAGCGGAAAGGCCGCGCCACAGGCGGCGCGGTGGTTGGGCTTACAAACGAGTGGGAGAGGGAGCGGGTTGGGACCAGGTGATGAGGTAATGAGGTGAGGAGGTGGTTTTGGTGATGAGGTGATGAAGGCAGAGCATAACTCCCCTCCTCAGATGAGGAGGGGACGCTAAGCCGCAGGCTTAGCTGGGGTGGTTGACTCCGCTAGAACAACATCCGAACGATAAATGCCTGAACAACTCTTTCTGCCGGCGCAGACGCCCTGACCACCCCAATTTTCGCTGAAGCGAAAATATCCCTCCTTGGTAAAGAGGGGAGTTTCGTTCTGTCCTCCTCACCTCATTACCAAACCACCTACTGCCGGTTGTTCATGGTCACGGCCTGGTAGCCAATGAGCAGGTCGGCGCGGGTGCCGGGCGGGCGGTAGTACACCAGCAGGTCGTACTGGTTTTCGGTTTGCTGGTGGCTGCCCTCGAAGTACACTTCATTGGGGGCCTTGCCAGCGCCCTGTCCCACGGCGAAGCTGTAGTTGTAGTAGCCTTGCTTGAGCAGGGCCGTGCCGGTGTACAGGCCCTGGGCCTCGTCGTAGGCCAGCTTGAACTCGTCCTTCAGCTGCCAGTCGCTGAGGGCGCCCAGCACATATACGGGGCCTGGCGCAGGCTGGGGCGTGCGCAGCTGAAAGGTCACGTTGGCGTAGTCGGCGTTGGTGCGGCCGTCGCCAAACTCGCGGCTTTCGAACACGCGCTGCCCATTGGCGTCCTGGTACTGGTTGTAGGCCAGGGTGCCGCGGGGCGTTTCCGGCACCAGCGTCACGGCAGTGGGGGCGGTGCGGGTGTTAATGCTCTGCACGCTCAGACCGGCGGCCTGAATGGAGCGGGTATCAAAGAAGCGGTACTCGCTCAGGCCGGGAAAGGCATTCTCGAAGTTGAAGTACTGGTATTCGAGGCGGCGGTCGGCGTCGCGCACGAAGGTGGGGCGCAGGTTATACTTGGCATTGTCCCAGCGGAAGTTCTGACGCAGCACCACCTTCACCTCGGCGGCGGGGTTTACCAGCTGCACGCCGCCGTAGCCCACGGCAAAGTCGAGCTGCTGCATGGTGTAGCGCTCCTGCCCGCCCACCACGATGCCCGGCTTGAGGCTTACCTGCACGCGGTTTTCGTACACCAGCAGGCGGCGCGACACCAGCGGCACGCCGGCCGAGGTTTGGACCACCAGCAGGTAGTTGCCGCTGAGTTTCACGCCCGGGGCCCGCATCCGGTAGTGGAAATAAGGCGTTTTGCCGCCCACGCCGGTGCGGTAGTCGGTGATGAGAAACTCGTTTATCTCGCTCAAAAACTGCATGTCGGTCAGCACCGAAGGCTGCCAGTCGACGTCGCAGTGCACGAGTTTGGCCAGCAGGCGCTGGCTTTGCCCGCCCAGCACGTCAAACTCCAGCGTAATGGCCTGGCTCTGGCCCAGCGGCACCACCGGCGGCTGAAATACTTCGGTGTTGACGCCCGTGGCCACGTAGCACTGCACGCTTTTCACGCTGGGGTCGTACACGTAGTCCTGGTAGCGGATGGTTTTGTCGGCGTAATACTCCGGCGCTTTCTGGCCGGGCGCGCTGGCCGTGCCATTGGGGTCGGTGATGGGCGTGCCCAGGGGCACGCAGGCGGTAGCCAGAAGCAGGAGGGGAAGGGCAAGGGGGAAGCGCATGCTGCGAAAGTACAGCCGGCCGCAGTTTGTCTTAGCTGGTGGGCTGAACCGATGGAATAGAAAGAAATGGTTGCGACAGCTGAACAGCGGCCGGTACGCAGGCGGGAGTGAGGGGCAGGGCGTTGCCTTATTCTGCTGGTCGCAGGCCTCTGGCACAGCCTCGCGCAGAGCCAAGCAGCAAAAGCCATAAGCTCAGGAAGCACCGCTGCCAACGGCAGGCAAGACATGGCCTGGCACAAAACGGTTTTGATAGCCACCGGCTTTTACTTCTGGGGTTCAGCTATATGTTTGTACCATAAAATCTGTTGGCCTTTTGCCCTCAGAATAATAAAGCCCGCTTCTTGCTCCGATGACTATACTCGCCAAATGGATAGTGGTTCTTTTTGGGCTTTTTCTGATTGGAGCGGGCTTCCTTATGCTGTTTGCACCAAAAAAGGCGCGGCATATTCTGTCCAGGGCCGGCAGTACCAACCTGATTAATTACGCCGAAATAACAATTCGAATGATTCCGGCTGCCGGACTGATTTTGTACGCCGACTACTCAAAGTACCCGGACGTTTTTAAGGTGCTGGGGTGGTTTATGCTGGGTACTTCCCTGATGTTATATATCATTCCGCGGCGCCTGCACTATGGCTACTCGCATAAATGGTCGGTACTCATTAAACCCCTGTACTTTCAGCTGATTTCACCTTTCTCGTTTCTGTTTGGCGGCGCTCTTATTTATGGGGTGATGTAGCCGGCAGCCAGCAGCTACATTTGACGCTGCTGGCCCCTGCAGCCGGCCCAGGACTTTCTGAAGCCCACCGTTCAGGCTCTGTAGTAAAAAATTGATAGCAACAGTAAACAGTGCGTCCTGGCCAGGATTTAAAGTATGGATGAGGTTTTGAAATCGTTTGAGAAAACTGTAAATACCAAGCACAGTGTCGGCTTTACTCCTAAATACAGCGAGAAATTCAGGACGAGCGTAAACAGTACTGTTTTTATCGCCATTACTGAAAAGACTCTAGAAAAGCTGAATTGGGACTTAGTATATAAAGACGATAGTAACGTCGAGGCGAAGCGCAAAGTCAAATCCCTGGGGTTTGAGCAGTACACCGAAGCAATAACAATAAGCTATGAAGCAGGGGAGGTGACGGTCAAAAGTGAGTCGCTGGGCAACGAGATGTGGGATTTGGGAAGAAATTCAAAAAGGGTAAAGCTCTTCATCTACGCATTCGAAGAAACCCTTAAAGCCTTTGACGGGGCATCATTAAAAGAGCTTGAAGAAGAAACTGAGAAAAAGAATAAATGGAATGATTACGTTATTCCTGAGGCATTGCCACAGCCTGTAGCAACGAAAGCTCCCAACTTTATAATTGTAATTGCTGGCGGGCTGGCTGTTGCCCTTATTTTAGGGTTTGTGCTGGCATTTATTTCTATAAAAGGCGTGTATATAATCGGCCTTTTTGAATTCTTAGTCGCACTGGTAATTGCTTATGCGCTGAAACATCTAATCAAGCTCTCCAACTTCACCGACTTCAGTAAGCTGCAGTATCTGCTCCTGGCAATAGTGATTTTAACTTATCTGTCGAACCAGTATTTTCAGTATGAAATCCTTACTGGTCTGCATAACTTAGACAGAATCGGTTTTGGGGAGTTTATGAAAATGAGGCTCTCGGCAGGCTTAACCATTAATAAGCTGAATACCGGTTGGATAGGCCTGCTGATAAGCTGGGTAGTTCAAATTGGTTTAACACTGCTAATCGCATATCCGAGGGTAGCATCTGCTTTTACCAGCTATTTAATTGAGAGAGTACCGCTTGAAGTAGTGGACTTTGCCTTTTATCATCTTGTAAAGGAGAAATCGGAAGAGGAGGTGAGAGCAGAGCTCTCCCGGAAAGGATGGTCAGACGTAAAAAATCAAGACGAGGTGTTTGAAGCCATTGTCGGGCTGCAGAACGCAGTTGAGCTTAACAGAATTAAGTAGGAATCGATTCTGGCCAGCGGTAGCTTGGTAATAGAAGGGGGTGGGCTGGGTTACACTACTAAGCCCGGGAACCGCTCTGCTTGAACAATGCCGATGATGCTGGCAAAAGTCATTAAAAAGGCGCTGCTCGGGAAGGAGCAGCGCCTTTTTAATAGTATTTAATGGCGAAGGCGGCTATACCAGCTGCTCCCCGGCGGCCGTCTGGACGGCCCACGCCCCAGCCCCAGGTGAAAGGCTGGCAGAAGCAACACTATTGAGCTGACGGATAGCCCGGCACCTGATTACCTTTACTGAGCAGTGTCGCTGCCAATACCACACCTGACAGCAAGCCTTTTAAGTTGATGGCAAGTGTAACAGACAACAGTAATAACAGCAGCAAAACAATGAAGGATATACTGTTTGGCTTTATAGAGAGATACGTTTCTCTGACAGAGGAAGAGAAGGTGGCAATACTCTCCTTGGACATCTTCCGCACGGTGAAGAAAGGGGAAACTTTACTTAAAGAAGGTCAACTATCAGACGACAGCTATTTTGTTTTAAAAGGATGCATCCGTAAATATTACATCATAGACGGTGAAGAAAAAACTACTGCTTTCTTCACGGAGATGGACGCCTTAACCCCTCATTGCGTTATAAGCAATGCGCCTTCGGAGTATTTTATTGGCTGTGTTGAAGACTGTATTCTTATTGTTTCAAACTCTGATATGCAGGAAGAAACAAACAGTAAGTTTCCGAAATTTGAAATAATGTGCAGAATGCTGTCGGAGGAATTGTTGGCCAAGCAACAAAATGCTTTTGATGAGTTCAAAACTTCTTCACCAGAGCAACGATACCTGAACTTGATACAAACAAGACCAGACCTCATTCAGCGCGTTCCACAACATCAATTAGCAAGCTATTTAGGTATTAAGCCACAATCATTAAGCAGGCTAAGGGCGAGAATCTTTGAAAAAAAGAGCTAATACGTATTTCTTAACTTAAGTGAACGAGCTACGGTAGCCCGTCAATCTACTTTTGCCGCATCATTTTACCTAAACAAGTAAAGGAATGCAAAAGAAGATTGTATTCATCGGTTTCGCCTTAATGGCGTCAAGCACGCTACACGTTAAAGCACAGTATGCTAAAGCTGACAGCACTCACAAACGCTGGTTCGTTGGAACCTCTCTCTTTGTTCTGTTAGGTAACCTTGATACAGAAAACCCGCCCAACTTCGCTCAACTCAATATAGGCTATCGGGTTACAGGAAGAGATGTAATCGCCTTTGCTCCAAAAACCTGGAAATATGCCTGGCCAAATGGTATTCATCCATTTTTAAGCAAAGCCTACAAAAAGCCAGAAGAAAGATTTCCGGGCTATGTTCGGGAGTATGGCGTAACAGCGTCTTACACACGATTTTTATGGAAAGGCTTGTATGCCCAGCTTGATGTAATGCCTACCTGGCAAATTTTTGTGAATGACAACGGTAAGAAAATTGATGATGGCTTTCAGGTTTTCAATTCATACCGTGTTGGTTATCACATTAAGCTCTTCAAGGACAAATTTTTCTTTCAACCATCCGTTTGCATGACTCATCGTGCTTATCATACAGAATTGCCCGATGGATTTAAACAGCTGGATGATAAATGGTCTAAATTTGTATTTCCCGAACCAGGGCTTAATATCGGGTTTAATTTTTAGTGGTTTAGCGAGAAATTATTAAGCTAACAGCAGCCACCCAAGGCGGCGGTGCAGTGGTTAAGCCAAGCTTAGTGTATCTATCAAAGGTCAGGCTTGCCTGAGAGTGAAGTGCTTCAAAATCGTCACCTGCGGGTAGCTGCAACCAGTCCGCCCGCAAGTCGTCCGCTGGCGTAAATATAAAACGGCGCTGCTCCCACCAGGGAACAGCGCCGTTTGCATTCAATGCTGTAAGAGCCAGTTACATTAGCTGCTCCCAGCGCGCCGTCTGAGCGGCCAGCTCCTTTTTCACGGCCTCGAACTTGAGGGTGGTGTCCTTGAGCTGGGCGGCGTTGGAGTAGATGCTGGAGTCGGCCAGCTGGGCTTCGTAGGTGGCCAGCTCCTTTTCCAGGGCGGTGATGCGGGCCTCTACCTCCTGCAGCTCGCGGGCGGCTTTCTTGGCCTCGTTGCTGTTGTTCTGAGCCGGCTTGGGCTCCTCTTTGGGCAGGGGCTTGGGCGCCGAGGGGCTGGGCAGGCCGGCTTTCTTGGCGGCTTTCTCCCGGTCTTCCTGCCACTGCTCGTACTCCACGTAGGTGCCGGGGTACTCTTTCAGCTGGTAGTCTTCGATGTACCAGATTTTGGTGGCCACATTTTCCACGAAGTAGCGGTCGTGGCTGATGACGATGAACGTGCCCTCGTACTGCTCCAGGGCCTGAATGAGGATGTTTACCGACACCATATCGAGGTGGTTGGTCGGTTCGTCGAGCAGCAGGAAGTTGGCCTCGGAAATCAGGGTTTTGGCCAGGGCCACACGGCTTTTCTCGCCCCCGCTCAGCACCTTGATTTTCTTGAACACCTCGTCGCCCGTGAACAGGAAGGAGCCCAGCACCGAGCGCAGCTCCATCTCGTTGCGCTTGGAGCCGGCCTCGTTCATCTCCTGCAGGATTTCGTTGTCCACGTTCAGGCTTTCGAGCTGGTGCTGGGCATAGAACGACATGATGACGTTATGGCCCAGCTGGTGCTTGCCGGCGGTGGGGGCCTCGGTGCCGGCCACCAGGCGCATCAGCGTGGACTTGCCCTTGCCGTTGGCGCCGATGAGGGCGATTTTGTCGCCCCGCTCGATGTGCACGTGGGTGTCGCGGAAGATGAGCTTCTGGTCGTACTTCTTCGTGACGTGCTCCATGCGCAGGATGTGCCGGCCGGGCTCCACCTTGAACTGGAACTTCATGTTAATCTTGGCCGCGTCCTGGGCCACGTCTTCGATGCGCTCCAGCTTGTCGAGCATCTTCACCCGGCTCTGGGCCTGCTTGGCTTTGCTGGCCTTGGCCTTGAAGCGCTCAATAAACCGCTCGGCCTGGCGAATCTGGGCCTGCTGGTTTTCGAAGGCGCCCTTCTGAATCAGGTTGCGCTCCTCCTTTTCTTCGAGGTAGAAGGTGTAGTTGCCGGCGTAGGGCACCAGCTTGCCGCCGGTTACTTCCACGGTGGTGTTGGTGGTGCGGTCGAGGAAGGCGCGGTCGTGCGATACGATGATGACGGCGCCTTCGTAGTCGGCCAGGTAGTTCTCAATCCACTTGATGGAGGGCAAGTCCAGGTGGTTGGTGGGTTCGTCGAGCAGCAGCAGCGAAGGCTGCTGCAGCAGGATTTTGGCCAGCATCACGCGCATGCGCCAGCCCCCGGAGAAGGTCTTTAGCGGCTTCTGCAGGTCTTCGGTCGAAAAGCCCAGGCCTTCGAGGATTTCCTCGGCCTTGGCCTGCATGGTGTAGCCGCCCAGGGCCTCGAACCGCTCCTGCATGCTGGCCAGCTTGTCCACCAGCTCGTCGGTGTAGTTGGTTTCGAACTCCAGCAGCACTTCCTCAATCTTGCCCTGCAGCTCCAGGGCTTCCTCGAAGGCCTGCATGGCCACGGTGAGGATGCTTTCGTGGGTTTCATAGCTGAGCAAATCCTGGTTGAGGAAGCCCAGGCTCACGTCCTTGCTCATGGAGATGGAGCCGCCGTCGGGCTTGTACTCGCCCACGAGCAGGCGCAGCAGGGTCGACTTGCCCGTGCCATTCAAGCCAATCAGGCCGATTTTGTCCTTGGGCTTGATGTGCAGGCTGGCGCCGTCGTAGAGGGTGCGGGAGCCAAAATGGAAGTCGAGGTCGGAAATTGAAATCATTGCGCGAAGGGTATCGGGGGCAAAGATACTAAACCCCACGCGGGCAGATTTTGCTCCCGGGCGGGGAGGGGGGCGCAGGCACGATAAACCTCAGGGATAAAACCTGACAAAAGAGAAAGGCGGGGTGAATAGCATGGTTGATATATCAACTACATTTGCAACATCAATTCCAGCCTATGCATCGCGAAACCCCAGCCCAAACCGTCCTCTACACCCTTGAGAAGGCCATCAAGGGCTACCGCCGGCTCTGCCAGCAGAACATCGACCAGGTGATGGACAACCTGACGGTAGACCAGGGCCTGGCCCTGATGGTGCTGAGCAAGCACCCCGCCCTGAGCCAGCAGGAGCTGGCCGAGCTGGTATTTAAAGACAAAGCCTCCATCACCCGCATTATTGAGCTGCTGGTGCAAAAAAGCTTGCTGGCGCGGGCCGAGCGCTCCACCGACCGGCGAAAATCAGTCTTGCGCCTCACGGACCGGGGCCGGCAGACCCTGGTTCAGCTCAGCGCCACCATACAACTCAACCAGCAGACGGCCCTGCAGGGGCTAAGCGAGGACGAGCTGACGCAGTTCGACGTCACCCTGCGAAAAATCATTGCCAACTGCACCTCGCCAAGACCATAATATACCCTAACTCATGCGCCTCAGAATTTTTGGGCTGCTGCTGGCGCTGGCCGGGCCAGTGGCCCTCGCGCAAAGCCAGCCCACACCCCTCCAGAACAAATTGGCTGCCTACATGCAAGGGCAGCACGACGTCAACAACTTTGCGGGGGTGGTGCTGGTAACCCGCCACGACACGGTGCTGCTGCACCGGGCCTACGGGCTGGCCGATAGCGAATGGGAGGTGCCCAACACCCTGGATTCGCGGTTTGCCCTCGCTTCCATTTCCAAGCACTTCACGGCCCTGGCCATCCTGCAGCTGGTGGAGCGTGGCCAGCTGCGACTTACCGACAAGCTCGGCACGTTTGTGCCGGGCTTCCCAAGCGGCGAGGCCATCACAATTCACCAGCTGCTGACCCACACGGCGGGGCTGGCCCTGGACTTTGAGGAGGTGTACCTGCAGCAGATGTCGGTGCCCAAGGATTCGGCACTGGCGTATATGCGGCGGCAGCCCCTGAAGTTTGCCCCGGGCACAGGCCTCTCGTACAGCAACGTGGGGTACTTCCTGCTGGGCTGCATCATTGCAAAAGCCTCGGGCCTGTCGTACGGGGAATACCTGCAGCGCAACATCTTCGCCGTGGCGGGTATGGCCAACACCGGCCTGCACAGCAACACGGCCCTGGTGCCGCGCCTGGCCCGGCTGTACTACCGCGAGGATACGGTGCTGGTGAAGAACCCCGCCATCAACTGGGACCTCAACGTGGGGCACGACGGGCTGTACTCCACCGCGGGCGACCTGGCCCGGCTGGACCAGGCCATGCGGGGCACGGCGTTGCTCAGCGAAGCCTCCAAGGCCCTAATGGCCACCCAGCACAACAAGCAGTTTCCGGGCAAGGGCTTCTTCGACCATTATGGCTACGGCATCTTCATCAACCCGTTTTACAACCAGGGGCATTACCTGCTGACCCACAGCGGGGGCTATTTCGGGGCCATGACCACGCTGGACCGCTACCCCGAGGACGGAATTTTCGTCACCGTGCTGTCGAACAATCAGGCCGAGTCGCACTGGATTAGCTACGGGCTGGCGGGCATCCTGTTTGGTAAAGCCGTGGAGCTGCCCTACGTGCACCGGCCGCTGCCCGCGGCCCCGGCCGGGCTGGCAGCGTTTGCGGGCCAATACGGCGAAACCACCATCCTCCATGCCAATGGCCAGCTCTACCTGCAAAGCCTCGACACGCCCCTGGTGCCCGAGTCGGCCCGCAAGTTTTTCAACCCGAAAAACCCCGACCGCACCGTGGAGTTTGTGCTGAACAAGGCCGGGCGCGTGCAGGCGCTGAAGCTGACCAAGGGTGGCGTACCCGAAACCCTGCCCCGGCAAGCTACGCCCCAGCAAAGCCGCGCCCGCCGCTAGCATGACTTGTAAAGACCTAAAAAAGGCTGCCCCGAAGCGGGGCAGCCTTTTTTATGGGTTAAGCGCGCTTAGGCCGCAGAGGCCAAATCCGGCGACATGGGAATGGCTTCCGACTTGGGCGTGCGCAGCCGGATAATGCCGACCTTGTCCAGGGTCCAGATAACGGGGTAGGTGGGGTCAATCTCCCACTTCTTCACGCCAAAGTTGACGCGGCTGGGCAGCTTGTGGTGGTTGTTCTGAAACAGCTCGCCGCCGGTGAGAAAGTCGAAAAACAGGGAGTTGCGGCTTTTGTCGTTGTTGTCGAAGTTCTGGTAGCCGTACTTGTGGCCGGCCCAGTTCACGATGGCCCCGTGGAAAGCGCCCATGGTGAAGTGAATGGGCAGCAGCAGGTACTGCCACCAGGCCGTGGCAAACTGCACGTAGAACAGAATGTAGAACACGCCCCAGCCCACGCGGGAGTACCACTTGTTGCCAAACTCCTCCAGCGAAGCCCACTCCGGGTAGTCGCCGGCAAAGCGCTGGGCGGCCACCGAGGTACCGGCCACGCACTCCTGGTACACGGTGCGCGTCTTCCACATCATGATGAAGGCGTTGTTGGAGAAGTGCGGGGAGTGGGGGTCCTTCTCGGTGTCGGAGTAGGCGTGGTGCAT
Organism: Hymenobacter saemangeumensis; assembly: GCF_039541835.1. NCBI lineage: Bacteria > Pseudomonadati > Bacteroidota > Cytophagia > Cytophagales > Hymenobacteraceae > Hymenobacter > Hymenobacter saemangeumensis. The sequence goes on from NZ_BAABGZ010000017.1 coordinate 90,524, forward strand.
GCGGTGCAGCAGGGCGTAGGCCTTGGGCGACATAAAGCTGCTGCCCTGCATGAGGTAGCAGAAGACGAAAAACACCCGCTCCCAGGCGTACGACATGCTGAACATGCGGTGGGCGGCGTAGCGGTGGTGGAAAAACGTCTGGGTAAACAGCGACAAATACCAATGGGCGGCAAAGAAAACCAGAATGGCCATAAGCAGGATACTAAGGTTGGGCAGCAGCTTGGAGATGAGAAGCAGCAGCCTAAGGGAGTTAACTCAGGCGCCAGGGCTCAGCTAATGCTGCTGAAAGGTACGGCTTTGTCAGGGCTTGCGGACGAAAGCCTCTGGCTATAGCTTGCTATAGTAAGAAACCAAAGCCATTATCTGCAAACCAGGCGATGGCCCCAACAGCCAGCAGCTGAGCCGCAATGCCTACTTCGGCAGCGGCGCCTCATCTTTGAACTCACTGATTTTCTGCGCTTGCATTTGAGGCAGGCCCACGCTGTGAAACAGCCCGCTTACCACGCCCTGCCGCCAGAGGGTAAACACCGAGAAGCGGGACTCGCGGCGGGAAGTCATTTCGCCTAAAGCCAGCTTGCCGCCCTTGCGCGGGTTCTGGTCGCGGATAACCACTACGTTGGCTGCTTTAGACAGGAGGCGCTTGGCTAAGCTCTGCTTTACTTCGTCGTCCTTGTAGCTGAGCAGGCGCAGCTGCAGGCCGGTGTATTCGGCGCGCATGCTGCCTGTTACCTGCTGCTTGTCGGCCTGCAGCTGGAAGCGGATGCGCTGCACCTGGCCTTTTTTAAATTCCACCAGCCGCGTAGGAACGGTGATGGTGTTAAGAATGCTGAACGGTGCCGGCCCGAAAGTCCCCCACACCCGGTGGCGGCCCTGGGCATCGAGCAAGGCTATGGCCGCCTGCACATCCATGCGGCAGCGGCCGGCCAGGTAGGCGCTGGCCTGGGCCGTAAGCGGCGTGCGGGCGCTCTGCCGGCGCGGGTCGTTGCTGAGGTTACGGAAGGTAAGCTGGAAGCGGGTGATGCTCATGCTGCCGGTTTCGGGAGTGAGCGGGCTGCGGTAGCGCGAGTGCAGGCTGCCATTGCGGATGTCGAGGCGGCGGATGTCGAGCAATACGGGCAGCTGGCGGAATTGCTCGGGCGTAATCTTCGAGCGGTGCGGATTGATGGGCCCGCGGCCGTCGGAGGAGATGCGCACCGTTGGGGCCTGGGCCGTCACCTGCGCGATGCGAAACTGCCCCCGGTGAGCCAGTTGATGAAAGTCGAAGCCCGTAGCCGTAAGTGAGGGCAGGCGGACGCTGATGGCTGGCGCCTGGTAGCCTTTGCGCAGGTTGGTGGTTACGGCCGAGAAGGCCGGGGTGAGGGCCAACCCTTCGAAGCGTAGGGTTTGAGTGGCTGTGCTCAGGCGCACGCGCTGGCTGCTGGCCTGGTAGAAGGGGGCATCAAAGGACGTAGCCAGGCGGCCGGCGTCGGCCTGCCAGTCCCGGGCATAGGCAATACGGCGGGTGTCGGCCGCCGCCGCCGAGTCGATGCGGATGCCAGTGCCGGTTACGTTCAGCTGGCGGATGACCGGCGCGTGCTCCTGGCGCAGCAGGTGCAGGTAGCCGTCGCGCAGGCTAACACGGGCAATGTCGACGCGCCGCGCTACCGGCGCCAGCAGCTGCCAGATGGGAGGCGGTGGCTGGCTGGGCGGCTGGAAGGTGAGGTGCGGTGTAAGCAGCTGCAGGGCATCGGCCCGCAGCTGGTGCTGATGCTGCAGGGCCAGGGGCTGCAGGCCGGTAAGGGACAGCCGGGGGAGGGTGAGGTCGACGCGCACGGCGCCGCCCTGGCGAACTTTAGGCGGCACTATACGCAGCGAGCTCAGGGAGAAGGTGCCTGCCTTGGTCGAAAGCTGCAGGCTTTGCAGGCGGAGGTGGTGAGCAGCTGCCCGGGCCTCGCTGGGGCCCAGCGAGGCCTGCCAGGACTCCGCAAATAGAACCTGGCGCGGGCTCATCCGGAAGCTCGAGTCCAGCCGAACGCCGGCGCCGCTGACCTCAATGCCGCGCAGCACCGGCGCCGCCGTGGTGCCCGCTACGCGCAGCTGCCCGTCGCGCAGGCGCAGGTGGCTTAGCTCCAGGCTTCGCAGGTAGGGCCGCAGCGCTTGCTGCCAGGTGGTGGCTGCCGGCTGGGCGGCCGCCCTATAGCTGAGCTGTGGTGCCTGCAGCAGCAGCGAATCGGCCCGGAAGCGGCGCTGGTGCTGCAGTGCGGCCGTCTGAACTCCCGTGAGAGCCAGACGAGACCAGGTCAGGTTGATGCGGGACTGGCTGGCAGAGGCCACTCCGGCCGGCTGCGGCTGCACAGCCAGGGAGTCGATGGTCAGGTAGCCCTGCTTGGTGGCGAGACGAAGGCGGTGGGCGGCGGCGCGGTGGCCTGCCCCAGCAGCCTGAGCCTGCTGCAGGTGCAGCTGCCAGTTCATGGCATAGGCCACCCGCTGGGTGTCGGCCGCCCCGGCAGCGCTCAGCAGCAGCTCGTGAGCCACCACCTGGGCTTGCTCCACCCGCGCCTGGGGCTGGGTGGCGGGGCCATACTGCAGCTGGGCATGGAGCAGGCCCAGGTAGCCCACTTCCAGGCCCGTCAGGCCCAGGGGCAGCTGCGCGTGCAGGGGGCGGCCGGCTTTGCGGGTGGGCTGCGCGGGCAAAGCCAGCAGCTGCAGGCGCACCGAGTCGAGCACCACGCTGTCGAGCGGCACGGTGCCGCGGCGCAGCAGGGCCAGCAGGCCCACACCGGTCAGGTGCAGCCGGCCTACGTCGAGGCGCAGGCGGGGCAGGGTGTCGGCTACCGCACCTGCGGGGCGCAGGCGCAGGCCGCGCAGCCGCACGGCCCGCTCCCAGAGGCTGGTTTCCAGCCCCGCCACCTGCAGGCGGTATTGTCCCTGGGTTTGTTGGCTTACCTGCTGCTCCAGCTTGCGGCGCAGCCAGGGGTCGAGCCAGTGCCGGGCCAGGGCCAGCAGGCCTGCTACCAGCAGCAGCGTGCCCAGCAGCCACCACAGCCAGCGCGGAACGCGGCGCCGGGCAGTGGCAGGCAAAGCAGAGGGAGAAGGCGAAGATTCAGACACAGCGCATCAGATGGACCGGTAACGGTGAACAGGCCGGGCAGGGTTATGCATCCAACGGCCGAAGCGGGCACTGGTTTGAGACTCGCCAAAAAAAGAGTAAGTTGGCCGGCCCGCCAGCCCGTGCGGTACCGGTTGGCTGGGCCCCGCCTTCTCCATGGAAAATGCTAGTGTTTCTGAGCTGGCCCCGGCCGTGCTGGCTTCCTTTCGCCACAGCTTTCGCAGCTACAAGTCCTTGGCCGACCGCGCCCTGGCGCAGCTTGCCGATGCCGAGTGGCTGTTTGTGCCCGCGCCGGAGTCCAACAGCGCCGCCGTCATCGTCCAGCACATGATTGGCAACCTGCGCTCCCGCTTTACCGACTTCCTGAGCAGCGACGGCGAAAAACCCGACCGGCAGCGCGACCGGGAGTTTGAGGAACCGGCGGCTGCAGCGGCTATTCCTTCGCTTAAGCAGGAGTGGGAGGCTGCCTGGCATATTCTGTTCAACCTGCTCGACGAGCTGCAGCCCACCGACCTGCTGCGCACCGTCACCATCCGGCAGGAGCCGCACTCGGTGCTGAGTGCCCTGCAGCGGCAGGTGGCACACTACGCCTACCACGCCGGGCAGCTGGTGCAGCTGGCCAAAATCATTCGGGCCGGGGAGTTTGTCTCGCTCAGCATTCCCCGGGGGCAAAGCGAGGCCTTCAACCGGCAGCTCGCGGCCACCAAGCCTTAGCAGCGGCCGTTTAGCCGGCTTCTTAGCTGGCCCGGCTATTTTTGAGCCGGGCCGTTCCTTCGTCGCTTTTCCGGAACGACCGTAATGTTGGCTTTGGCCAGTCCCTTCCGTCTGTGGCCGCGAGAGCAGCCCCGTCGATTCTTCACCCTTTTTTCCGTCTGATGCTTGCCATAACGTCCTTGCTCAATCCCCGCAATGCCCAGCGCATCAGCCGCATTATTAAAGAGCTGGAGGTGAAGTTCGGCCTCGACGACGTGCAGGCCACCCCCGACCCCCACCTTACCTACCTGCTCACCGGCACCCGCCGTCTGAATGAGCTGAAGCAGGTATTGCAGGAAGTTGCCGCTACCACGCCCCCCTTCTCGGGCTTTACAACCGGCCTGGGTGTTTTTCCGGGCGAGAACCCGGTGATTTACATCCCGGTGCTGCGCTCCAACGACCTCAACCTGCTGCACCAGCGCGTGCTCGACGTGACGGCTCCGCTCTGCCGCCCCAGCCCATATTATTTGCCCGACCGCTGGCTGCCCCACCTCTCCCTGGCCCTGCACGACACCACGCCCGATGTGCTGGGCCCCGTGCTGCGCTACCTCAACCAGGAAACCTATAACCTGCGCCTCAACGTGAACAACCTGGCCATCCTGCGCAAAAAAGGCGACTTATTTGTGCGGGAAGAAGTGTTTGAGCTCAAGGGAAGGAATTGATTTTTTGATGGGGTGATGTGCTGATGTGCTAATTTTTTGATGTGCAAATGGGGTGATGTGCTGATGAAGAAAATAGAACGTCATGCTGAGCGGAGGCTAAGCATCTTGCCAGGGGAAGTAATCCTTTTTGAATGAGTTTACCCTCGTGGTAAAGATGCTTAGCCTGCGCTGCGTCGCCGCTTGATGCGCGGAATGCTCAGCATGACGTTCTTTTTCTACTTCATCACCTTCTCACCTCATTACCCCATCACTAAAATCAAACCGTGGGTGGAATCTGGGTGCCGTTGTCCAGCGACTGCCAGAGGTACTTGCAGGCCAGGGTGCGGTAGGGGCGCCAGGCTTCGGCAATGTGCAGCATGCGCTTTTGCAGGGCGCGGCCGGTTTCTTCCAGGCCGTAGAGGCGGCGCATGGCGTTCTGCACCCCCAGGTCGCCTTCGGAGAATACGTCGGGCTGGTCCAGGGCAAACATCTGCAGCATCTGGGCCGTCCAGCGGCCCACGCCCCGGATGGCGGTCAGGTGCCGGGTAAAGGCTTCCTCGTCGAGGCTGGTCAGGTGGTCGTAGTCGAGCAGGCCGCGCTCGTTGTACTCGGCAATGGCCTTGAGGTAGCCGGCTTTCTGCCGGGACAGGCCGGCCCCGCGCAGGGTGTCGTCGTCCATCTGCAGCAGGTCGCGCGGCTCGGGGTAGCCTTCCGGTGGAAACAGGGCCAGGAAGCGCTTCCACACCGCCGCGGCCGCCTTGGTCGAAATCTGCTGGCTGACGATGGCCCGTAGCAGGGCCAGGTACAAATCCTCGTGGGCGGCGGGCTTGATTTCCCGACCCCGGGCAATAAGGGCGCCCAGCTGTGGGTCGGCGGCGGAGAGGTGGGCAATGGCGGCCTGCAGGTCGTAGGAAGGCAGGGAAGGCGGGAGGTTGGCAAACGACATGTGGAAGAGAAAGCGGGGCGGGAAGGAATAACTTTGCCCAATATCGGGGTTGTTAACCCCTTTTTTGTAGTACCCGTTCCGCCTCACATGCCCATTCGCCGCGCGTTCAGCCCCATCCGAGAACTATCCGAAAGCGGCAAACTGGCGGGCTTACTGTTGATTCTGGCCACCATCACCTCGCTGCTGGTGAGCAACAGCCGCTTCGGCGCGCAGTACCTCGCCATCTGGGAGCAGCACCTGGGCCACGGCATCCTCTACCGCTCGGTGGGCCACTGGATAAACGACGGGCTGATGACCATCTTCTTCTTCACGGTGGGCCTGGAAATCAAGCGCGAGGTGCTGGAGGGCGAGCTGGCCGAGCCCCGACAGGCCCTGCTGCCGGCCCTGGCGGCCGTCGGCGGGGTGGCCATGCCCGCCCTCATCCACCTGGCCCTGAACTATGGCACGCCGGCCGCCAGCGGCTGGGCCATTCCCACCGCCACCGACATTGCCTTCTCGCTGGGCATCCTGGCCTTGCTGGGCAAGCGCGTGCCGCCCAGCCTGCGCATCTTCCTCACGGCCCTGGCCATCATCGACGACCTGATGGCCGTGCTCATCATTGCCGTGTTTTACTCCAGCAACCTGCACTGGGGCTACCTGGGCGGCGCCGCCGGCTTTTTTGCCCTGCTGCTGGGCCTGAACCGGCTGGGGGTGCGCAAGCTGACTCCCTATCTGCTGCTGGGCCTTGCCCTGTGGTTTTGCGTGCTGCAGTCGGGCGTGCACGCCACCGTGGCCGGCGTGCTGCTGGCCCTCACCATTCCCCTGCGGCGGGTGGCTGTGCTGGAGCGGCTGCTGCAGCGGCCGGTCAGCTACGTGCTGCTGCCCTTGTTTGCCCTCAGCAACACCACCATCGTGCTGGGAGCAGCGGCCACGGTCGGGCTTACCTCGGCCATGGCGCTGGGCATTGCCGGCGGGCTGTTCCTGGGCAAGCCTCTGGGCATTGTGGGCGTGGTGGCCCTGCTGGTGCGCCTGGGCTGGGCCCGCCTGCCCGAGGGTGTGAGCTGGCCGCAGATGCTTGGGCTGGGCTTCACCGCCGGTATCGGCTTCACCATGGCCATTTTCATCGCCACGCTTTCTTTTTCCGACCCCGCGGCCATCGACGTAGCCAAGCTGGCCGTGCTGCTGGGCTCGCTGGCCGCGGCCGTAGTCGGGGCTACTATCCTGGGGTTGTCCAAGCGCAGCCGGCGGGCTTAACTCTGCACGCCTTTTTTTGAGTTAAAAGTTAAAAATTAAGAGTTAAAAGGCGGTATGCTCTTTTACTCTCTCCTTAGGTTTGTTGGCCTTGTACAGACTGCCTTCGAGCTTGGGGAAAACCCGGTGTAGGGCCACCGAAACCCAGGTCGACACGCAGGGGCTTTAACTTTTATAGTTCTCGCGAAATGGTCTGCGAAACCTGAACGATGTAGAGACGCAACATTTTGCGTCTGCGGGACTGCGCCATTAAAGCCGGGATTGCGCTGTTCGCATCGTTCGGGTATCGTTCAACGAGGAGACGCAAAATGTTGCGTCTCTACATCCGCCAGACGTTCCGCAATGCACTTTGGGACGAGCATAACTCTCAACTTTTAACTGATTTTACCCAGCGCCGCCAGCACCCGCTCAATGCCGGCATCGTCCACGTCGAGGTGGGTAACGAAGCGTATCCACTGCGGCCCGAAGCTGCTGGCCCGGATGCCCTGCTCTTCGAGGTTGCGGAGGAAGTCGACGGCCGGCAGGCGGTCGGCGAGGCGGAAAATTACCAGGTTGGTTTCCGGGGCCAGCACGTCGGTCACGTAGGGCTGCTGCAGCAGGGCTTCGGCGAGCTGGGCGGCGCGGCGGTGGTCGTCGGCCAGGCGCTCCACGTTGTGCTCCAGGGCATACAGGCCGGCGGCGGCCAGGTAGCCCGCCTGCCGCATGCCCCCGCCCATCACCTTGCGGATGCGGCGGCACTTGCGAATAAAGGCCGCCGAGCCCAGCAGCACCGAGCCTACGGGCGTGCCCAGCCCTTTCGACAGGCACACCGAGATGGAGTCAAACAGCTGTCCGTAGTCTTCCGAGCGCTGCCCGGTTGCCACCACGGCGTTGAACACCCGGGCGCCGTCGAGGTGCAGGGCAATGCCTTCGCGCCGGGCCAGGTCGGCAATTTCCTGCATGTCGTTCCAGGCATAGCAGGTGCCGCCGCCGCGGTTGTGGGTGTTTTCGAGGCAGATAAGGCTGGTGGTGGGGTAGTGCAGGTTTTCGGGCCGGATGGCGTCGCGCACCTGGGCAGCCGTGACCCGGCCCCGGTCGCCAACCAGCAGCGCCACCGAAGCGCTGGAGTGAAAGGCGATGCCGCCTACTTCCCAGAGGTATACGTGGGCCGTCTGTTCACACACCACCTCACTCAGCGGCTCGGTGTGGGCCTTGATGGCAATCTGATTGGCCATGGTGCCCGAAGGACAGAACAGGCCGGCTTCGAGGCCGAAGCGGGCCGCCGACACCGCTTCCAGCTCGCACACGGTGGGGTCTTCCTCGTACACGTCGTCGCCCACAGGGGCCGAAAACATAGCCTGCAGCATGCCGGCAGAAGGACGGGTAACGGTGTCGGAGCGGAGGTCGATGAAGGGAAGAGAAGAAGCCGGAGAAGTCATGGAAGCAGGTTGGAGAGGGGATGGCAGGAAGTGGGAGCAGGAAAGCCAAGGGCTGCAGATGTAGCACCAGGCGACTACAAAAGTAGCTCTTACAAAGCGCTGCCCCGGGGCCTGGCCAGCCTTTAGCCCGGCAAAATGCCTATCGGACTTGCACTTTCGAAATCAAAGGCGTACTTTTGCCCTCCATTTCGTAAGACCCTAGATTTTAAATAACTCGGCACCATGTCCGTTACCCGTCTGAAGCGTAAGCACCGCAAGAACATTGCCCGTGCCAACAACAAGCAGAACATCATCAAGAACCTGCTGCGTACTCCCGTTCTGAAAAACGTGGACCTGGAAGAGCTCAAAGCCCGTTTCCCCAAGAAGGGCGCAGCCGGTGCCGTAGCTGCCGTAGCCGAAACCGCTACCCAGGTAGTTGAGAAGGTGAAAGAAGTAGTCGCCGACGTTGTGGAGTCGGTGAAAGAAGCCGTTTCGGGCGACAACACCGCCGAAGACAACGCTTAAGGTAGCCTAACGGCCTGCCAATCCCGGGCCGTTGCCTTGCAGCCGGTTTATACATCCATAAGCCCTGCCGCCTGCTAGCCAGGTGGCAGGGCTTGTCGGTTTCTGCTGGGGGCAGCCAAAGTGCCTATAGGCCGGTGCGCTTGCCCAGCTCCACGGCCTGCAGCTCCACCACCTTGCCGGCAGCGATGCCAAAGCGCAGCAAGGTGCGCACCTGGTGGAAGCCGTGCCGCCCGGCCGCTCCCGGATTGAGGTGCAGCAAACCCAGCCGGGCGTCGGGCATAACCCGCAGAATATGGGAGTGGCCCGAAATGAAGAGCCCGGGGCGGCTGGCCGCCAGCAGGGGCCGGGCGGCCGGGGAATAGTGCCCGGGATAGCCGCCAATGTGGGTCATCAGTACGCGCAGGCCTTCTAGCTCAAAGTCTTGCACTAAGGGTTGGGTACGGCGGACGTCCGCGCCGTCGATATTCCCGTACACGCCCCGGAAACACGGTGCCAGCGTCTGCAATTGGCTGACCACGGCGGCATCGCCGAAATCGCCGGCGTGCCAGATTTCATCGCAGCCGCGCAAGTGGTGGGCGATGCGCTCGTCGAGGTAGCCATGGGTGTCGGAAAGTAAGCCGATGCGCTTCATGCCGCAAAGATGCGGCGGGCGTGCAAACCGGCACCGCCGTGTATCTTGCGGCCGCTGCCGATGGCCGTGCGTTTAGCCATCTGCCCGCCGCTAACCCCGTGTTTCGCTAGTCCTAACGCCCTTCACTTTGCCCTTGCGATGAATATTTTCATCAACGACATTCCGCTGGTTATCAAAAAACAGAGCGAGAAAGTATACAAACATAAATACGACCTGGTGCTCAACCCCGACGACGAGTTCACGTCCAAGGATTTGGTGGGCGACGTGCTGGTGCGCGATGCCGGGCCACTGTTTATCGACCGCCTGCTGCGGCTGATGGAAGTGAAAAAGCTGAAAAAGCTGAAGTCGCTGACCATGCTGGTGAAAAAGAAGAAGTACATCACCCTGCACCTCAAAGACCAGTTTAAGATTGCCAAGGCCGCCGGTGGCCTGGTGGTGAAAGACGACCAGGTGCTGATGATTTACCGCCTTGGCAAATGGGACCTGCCCAAGGGCAAGCTCAAAAGCGACGAAGACACCGCCCTGGGCGCGGTGCGCGAGGTGGAAGAGGAAACCAACATCAAGCTGGAGCTGGGCCAGAAGCTGCCCAGCACCTGGCACAGCTATGCCTACAAAGGCAACAAGATGCTGAAAAAGACCAGCTGGTACGTGATGAAGTGCATCGACGACAACCTGATGAAGCCCCAGGCCGAGGAGTACATCGAAGAAGTGCGCTGGATGAGCCCCCAGGAAGCACTGGCCAAGCTGGAGGATTCCTACGCCTCCATCGCGCTGGTGATGCGCCACTATTTAAGCAATATTGCCGGCAAGCCGGCCGCCAAAGAGGCCCCGGCCGCCGGAAAATAGTCCTATCTTGCGTGCCTATGCGGCCACGTCAGACATTTGTAGCACTTGCCCTGCTGACGGCCTCTGTAGGCTGGGGGGGATGCTCGGGCGCGCATGAGCAAAACAGCAGTAAGGTAGCCGCCCGTCCCGGCCGTCACTTTGCCGGCCCCGTGGTGGATGTGTCGGCCTTCCTGGGTTTAAGCATCGACGAGCTGTACCAGCGGGTGGGGCCCCCCAAGCCCCTGCCAGCCGGTTTTGTCGACCCGGTTACCTTGCCGCTTAAGCAGCGGGGCATCTATACCGACTCAGCCGCGCTGCTTCAGCTGGGCCCCCTGAATATGGTGGTCACCTTCGACATCAATACCCACCAGGTGAGCGACTTCATTCTGCTAGGCAGCGACGAAGAACAGATAATGTACCAGGGCAATCTGAAGCTCAACTCAGAAAAGTACCTGGTTATGCCCGTCTTTGAGATGGGGCGCCCCCGGCAGCTGCTTGGGCTGCGCGTGGTATCGAAAAAGATGTAAGCCTGGGCAGGCTGCACACCCGTAGCAAAGAAGCAGTGACGCGGCTTCTTTGGCTGATTATGGCGTAAAAGGGCCGAAACGGGGAGGGTTAAAAGAGGCAAACGGGCTTCGGAATAGCACTGCCTAACCCAAGCGGCGGAACGCTTCGCTTGGTTCCGAAGGGTCGGGACATGGCTGACGAACACCGCCCCTCTGAAGTTTGCCCGCTATACTGCGCAACCTGACTTATTTAGTGGCGGCAGGCAGCTCAAAGGGCACAAACTGCCGGGCATCGCCGCCAAAGCGGTGAATCTCGCGGATGATGGTGCTGCTGATGGCCGCCAGGGCCGGCGAGGTTATCAGGAACACGGTTTCCAGGCCCGGGTTAATGTGGCGGTTGACCTGGGCAATGGTGTTCTCGTACTCGAAATCCGTGGTGTTGCGCAGCCCCCGCAGCAGAAAGCCCGCTCCAACTTCACGGGCAAACTCGGCGGTAAGGCCTTTAAAGGAGCACACCGATACCTTGGGCTCGTGCTTAAACACGCTGCTTATCATGCCCACCATGCGCTCGACCGGAAAGTAGCGCTGCTTGCTGCTGTTGTCGCCAATGGCAATAATAACCTGGTCGAAAAGCACAGCCCCACGCCGCACCACGTCGAGGTGGCCATTGGTGAAGGGGTCGAACGAGCCAGGGAACAAGGCAATGCGCGGCATGGCTGTTTTAATTAAAAATTAAAAATTAAGAATTAAAAATTAAAAATTGTTTCTGAGAAAAGCGGGTTTGTACTTCTCAGCTTCTTGGCCCAGAGCCAGCACATCAGCCTATCGCCACATCAGCACATTAAAAAGCCAGCACATCAAACGAAGTGCAGGCTCAGTACATCGAAGTAGCGGTGCTCGAATACGTCGTTGAGGCGGTAGCTGTACTGCACGTCGAGGGGGCGGTCGCCGAAGCGTACCTGCCGCAGGTAGCTCCGCAGCAGGGCAAATACGGCCGAGTCGTGCGTGAGCTCGCCCCATACGGTTACTTCGTCCTGGTCGGGGTTGAGGCCCAGCTCCTGCATAACGAGGATGGTGTAATACACCACGTCCTCGGCCGAGGCAAAAGCAAACACGTTGCAATACTCCAGCTGGGCACCCAGCACCACCAGGGTAAGCTCGTGCTCGCCCAGGTTCAGGTAAAGCTGGCGGGCAGTACCTGCCCGCCGCTGATGGGCCACGCCGGCCAGCAGGGCGCTGGTATGATGCAGCAGGCGGCCAGCCGGGCCGTGGGTAGTGGCCAGCCAGTCGGCCACGGCAGTTTCCACGGCAAAGATGTTGACCAGCTCCAGGCTGCCGTGGCCAAAGTGGCGGGCCACTTCGGTGGGGGCCAGGGTGTGATGCAGGCGCAGGGCCGCGGCTTCATCGCCGGGGTGGAACAGCGGAGCCGGGAGCAGGGTGAAGGCCCGGCCACTAACTGCCAGCCGCACTTCATTCCAGCCGCGGGTATTCAGGAAGTCGTGCTGGGCGGCCAGGTCGGGCAGGGCGCCCACCGGCAGCTCATAGTCTTCCAGGCCCACGAACTTGCGGCGCTCGGCATCGGCTACGGCCAGGCGCAGGCGGCGGGGGCCTGCCAGCAGGTAGAGATTGTAGGAGCCGGGAGTAGCGGGGTCAAAGGTTTCGTCGCGGAGTCGCAGCAGCGGCGACGCGCCTACGGGAACAGACGAAGCAGAAGTAGCGGTTGCAAACACGAAGAATAGCTTAGGCCCGGCCATCGGCCGGGCCTAAAGATACAGGCGCCGCCGCAACCTTATGGGCATGGCCCCGGGGCTTGCGGCCGCGTCCCGCTCAGCGCAGTCTTACCTGGGGCACGAATACATCGTCGGGGCTGAGGATAAGCGCCAGCACCGGATGCACCTGGGGCGGGGGCAGATGCAGCAGCTGCCGGGGCGTAAGCCAGGCCAGCTGGGTGAGCAGCTGCTCGCCAGGGGCATGCTCCGGGTCGTGGCCCAGCCGGGGCTGGGCGTGTTCGTCTTCGGGCACCACTTCAAAGAACAGCTCCAGGGCCTGCAGCCCTTCGCTGCTGAACTCGTGCAGGTGGAGAAAACGGCCCACGCGCACCACCAGGCCGGTTTCTTCCCGAAACTCGCGAATCAAGGCTTCCCGGATGCTCTCGCCGAACTGCCAGCCGCCGCCGGGAGGCGACCAGAAGGGTGCGCCATCGGGCAGCAGGCCGCGGTGGGCTGCCAGCAGCAGGGCTCCATTGCGCAGCAGCAATCCTCCTACGCGCACCCGCACGCGGCCCTGGTAGGCATGGAGCAGTGAATCGGACGTGGCGGGGAAAGAGGCAAGCATAAGCTGGCAGCTGGGCGGTTGGAACGTGCGCAGGTACGCAAACGCCGCGCAAAGGGTGATATTTTCTGAAGACTGGAAAAAGAAAAAAAGTTTATTCGAAAGACTCTTCCGTAACGGGCAGGCCCCGGCGGCGCCAGCGCCGCAGCCGGCTGAGAATGAACAGCAGCTGGCCCAGCACCAGCGCCGCCGCCAGCAGGGGAAGCAGCAGCGTCAGCACCACGCCGCCCAGGGCCAGGGTATTTTCGATTGTGGCCAGCACGGGGTTGGCCAGGCCACCGGTAGCGGCGCTGGAGCCGGCCCGCAGCAGGGCGGTGCTGCTTTGCACCAGGCCGGCCGTGCCGCCACCCACCAGAATGCCCAAGGTCCAGCGCAGGGTAGGGTCGAGCTGGGGTAGGGCCGACGTCATGAGGATGGTGCCGGCCACAAAGGAGGCAGGCGTGGTAATGGCGTCCAGCACATTATCGACCCAGGGCAGGTAGTAGCCGGCCAGCTCCGCCAGGGTGGCCACCGCCAGGGTGAGTACAGCCGGCCAGGAGCCCAGCCAGACAAAGCCCACGGCCGGCGTCAGAAAGCCCGTGCGGTACGCAATGCTGGCAGCCAGCAAGGGCACAAACACCCGAAAGCCGCTGCAGGCCGCCAGCCCCAGGCCCAGGGCGCCCGCCACAACATACTGCGAAAAGGGAAGCTGTTCCATAAATGATGGGTCAGAAGAATAAGGACGCTGAAAGGTAGTCAGCCCCGCCGGGTGGGTATCTTTGGTACATTAAAAAAACTGTTCTGTGACCGACTCTACAAGCCCTTCGGCAGCCGACCTGGAAGCCCGCATTCGTCAAAAGCTTACCCGCCAGCACTTCATGCACCTGATTGGTGCCGACCTCACCCTGATTACGCCCGGCCGGGTGGAGGCCGAGCTGCAGCTGGCCCAGCAGCACCAGCAGCAGCGGGGCTTTGCCCACGGCGGCCTTATTGCCACCATGGCCGACCTGGTGGCCGGCTTTGCCGGGGTCACCCTCATTCCCGACGGCCACGGCATGGTAACCGTGGAGCTGAAGGTGTCTTACCTGCACCCCGGCGTGGGGCAAAAGCTGAGAGCCGTTGGCTGGGTGCTCAAGGCCGGCCGGCGCCTGCACTTTTGCGAAGCCGAGGTATGGTGCGACGAGCTGCTGATTGCCAAAGCTACCGGAACTATGGCGGTTATTGAGCCCCTTGTATAAGGGTTAAACGAAATGACTAATGGAAGAAGGGATTAATTACCGACAGCAGTTGCATGCTTGGCTTACCGAAACGGTGGAGCACGAAAAGCCTGCAGCAGGAATTGTGGCTTTTCGCTTTGGCCTTACCGAAACAGAAGAGTCCTATGTACTGTATTTGGCTGGCCATACTAAGCACGATAAAGACAATTATGAGTGGGCCTGTTATGAGCCGGAATTCATGGCTGAAACCGAACTGCACTTCCCAATAAAAGACGAACAACAATGGGAATGGATACTACTGGAAGTTATTCGGTCGCTGGGTTGGGGTTTGAGGACGGAAGTCATTGATGCTTCCTTTCTGGGAGGTGAAATGCCTGTTTATACAGGATTTGTAGGAGGTGATTTATTCAGAATCAAGTAATGCTTTCCATACGCACGCCGTCCGTTCGCGACTTTTTTCCCTACGAGCCCACCGAGGACCAGGCCACCCTGTTTACGCAGCTCGACGAGTTTCTGCGCGACCAGCTGCCGGGGCGCAAGGTGTTTGTGCTGCGCGGCTACGCCGGTACCGGTAAAACCACCGTGGTAAGTGCCCTGGTGCAGTGGCTGCACCAGCGCCAGCGCAAGTACACGCTGATGGCCCCCACCGGCCGCGCCGCCAAGGTGATGGCCGGCTACGCGGGCGTGGCTGCCAGCACCATTCACAAGAAAATTTACCGCCAGACCTCCGGCGCCCCTAGCGAGCGCCTCAACTTCCAGCGCCAGCCCAACCGCACCGAGCAGATGCTCTACATCGTGGACGAAGCGTCCATGATTTCGGATGAGAAGGCCTTTGGCGAGAACGGCCTGCTGGATGACCTGATGGGCTACGTGTTTGAGAAGTCCACGAACCGCCTGCTGCTGATTGGCGACACGGCCCAGCTGCCGCCGGTGGGGCAGCTGCTGAGCCCGGCTCTCGACCCTGAGCTGCTGGCCCACCGCTTCCGCGCCCGCGTCGACAGCGTGGAGCTGCGCCAAGTGATGCGCCAGGCCCAGGAGTCGGGCATTCTGATGAATGCCACGGAGCTGCGCGAAGAGCTCCGCGAGGAAACGCCCAACATTCAGCTCTACACCAAGGGCTACCGCGACATCTTCCGCATGGGCGGCGACAAGCTCGAAGACGGCCTGCGCTGGGCCTACCGCAACTTCGGGCACGAGAACACCACCATTATCTGCCGCTCCAACCGCAACGCCAACCAGTACAACCAGCTTATCCGGCGCGCCCTGTTCGATGCCGAGGAGGAGATTGAGGGCGGCGACTACCTGATGGTGGTGCGCAACAACTACTTCTGGCTGCCCAAGGACTCCGAAATCGGCTTCCTGGCCAACGGCGACTTCCTGCAGATAACCAAAATCGTGCGGCGGGAAGAGATGTACGGCTTCCGCTTTGCCCAGGCCCAGGTGCGGCTCGTGGACTACCCCGACGAGCCGGAAATAGAGGTAAAGCTGCTGCTCGACACCCTGCATACCGAGTCGCCGGCCCTGCCTTCCGACCGCAACAACGCGCTCTACCAGGCCGTGAGCGAGGACTATGCCGACGTGAAAACCAAGGCCGAGCGCTACAAGCTGCTCAAGCAGGACCCCTACCTGAATGCCCTGCAGGTGAAGTTTGCCTATGCCCTGACCTGCCACAAGGCCCAGGGCGGGCAGTGGCAGGCCGTGTTTGTCGACCACGGCTTTCTCAAGCCCGACGAGCCGCTGGCCGGGGAGTTTGCCCGCTGGCTGTACACGGCCATCACGCGGGCGTCGGAGCGGCTGTTTCTGCTTAATTTTCAGCAGAAGCTGCTGGCCGAGCAGCCGGCGGAAGATTAAACGGCCGGCCCGCCGCAGCGCATCCCTGGATGATTCGCGAGCTGAAAGGAATCCAAATTCCTGCACAATGGTTTGCAGTCTGCCTTCATGTCTTTTTCACCTGACACGCTTTAGTTTGGCCGCAGATTTGCAGGCCCGCACGAAATCCTTAAATTTGTTTAACCTCAATCCTACAATTCGTTTCAACCTTATGAAAAAAGTACTGCTCTTGGCTCTCAGCCTGACTGCTACCGCGTATACCGTTCAGGCCCAGTCGGTGAAGCCTGCCAATGCCATTGATAAAGTAGTTGGCCCGGCCATCACCTTTGAAGAGTCGAAGTACGACTTCGGTGAAATTGCCCAGGGTGGCGTGGTTACGCACGTGTTTAAGTTCAAAAACACCGGCTCGGCGCCGCTTATCATCTCCAACATCGGCGTAAGCTGTGGCTGCACCACCCCGGAGTGGACCAAGGACCCGATTATGCCCGGTAAAAGCGGCACCATCACGGCCAACTTCAACACGGCCGGCAAGATGGGCATGCAAAATAAGGTGCTGACCATTGAGTCGAACGCAACCGGCGGCAACACCACCGTGGCCCTGGTAGGCAACGTGAAGGAGGCCAACTCCACGCCCACGGCCGACATCAAAGTGGAAGGCCCCGGCGCCATGGCGCCGGTAGCTGCGGCGCCGGAAGAAAAGAAGATGAAGGAAAAGTCGGGCGAGACCAAGGTGAAGGTGAAAACCAAGAAATAGCTTCTGCCCCCCTATAACAAAGGCGGTCCGCACCTGCGGGCCGCCTTTTTTTGTGTCTGGCGCCGCCAGCTGTCCTACAGGCTGCGCACGGCCCAGGCCAGGCTCAGCCAGCCGGCCAGCAGGAGCAGGCCGCCAATGGGAGCCACTATGCCCATTTTGGTGATGCCCGTGAAGCAAAGCACGTACAGCGAGCCGCTGAATAGCAGAATGCCGCCCACCCACAGCCAGGCAGGCGTGCTGAGGCTGCGCAGCTCGGGCCGGAAGGCCCAGAGCGTACCCAGGGCAAACAAGGCCAGCACGTGGTAGAACTGGTAGCGCACAGCGGTTTCGAAAGTGTCGAGGCGGCCGGCTTTTTCCAGCATGTCGTGCAGCTTATGGGCACCAAAAGCCCCGATGGCTACACCCAGGGCACCCAAAAGCCCGGCAAGCTGAAGTACTAGACGAAAAGTCATTTTCAGGAAAAAATAAGAAAGCTGGGAATGAAGGGTTTGTGCGGAGGCCAGGTTCGAGCGCCTCCGCTGCGTAGCGAAAGGTAGCCACGCGGCGCCCTATGGCCCCGCCAGAAAGCTTAAATCTGGCGCTTCAGGCGAACAATGGTGGTGTAGAGCTCGCCATTGGGCCGGCGCAGCACCATGTAAAGGGCCCGTCCGTCTTCGGAGTGCAGCAGGCGGCTGAGCTGCGTAAGGGTGAAGAAGTGGGCCGGCACCAGGTTGACGCCTACCAGCTCGTCATCGGCCAGCAGGCCCGCCTGTGCTGCCGGCGAGCCGGGCACCACACCCAGCACCACGTAACGGCGAAGGTCGGGGCCGGTCGCCAGCAGGTCCAGGCCGCACATGTCGTGCTCAAAAGGCTCGTTGAACTGGGCGTTGGGGCGCAGCAGCATGCGCTGGTGCGGGTAGTCGATAATAAGGGAGAACCGCTTGAGCAGCTCAAAGCCGATGTTGCCGTTGCGGGGCGTGGTAACCCGGCTATGCACGTCGGCAGCTACCGGAAAAGAAGTAAGCACCGACCGCAGCGTGTGGCGCCCCAGCTGCAGCACGGGCGTCCGCCCCAGGTGGCCGCGTACCACCCCGGTGATGCCCCGCCCCAGCTCGGCCGTAATGCGCCTGGCCGGCAGGCGCAGGCGCGGGTCGGAGTCGGTTTCGATGGACAGGGCGTGACCAGCGCCGGTGTCCAGCACCAGCTTCAGGGGCAGGGTAAGGGAGTCGGAAATCATTACGGGGGCGGTCAGGTAAGCCTTGCCGCCTTCCAGGGAAAGCGGCAGGGCCGCCCACTGCTTGCCGCTGGGCGCCACAAAGCTTTCGGGGTCGTAGAGGTGCAGCTGGCCCGTGTGCGGCTGCAGCGACACCACAAAGCTTTGAAACAGCTCCGAGCCCAGAATGCCGTGGATGGGCATGCCCACGTAGCCGGACAGGTTGAGCACGTCTTCGGACAGCACCAGCAGGCTCATGGCGGGCGCCACCACCCCCGGCATGGTTAGCCGCACGTTGGTGGTTTGGTAGGCCTGCAGGCCAGTGGCTTCGCCCCCGGCGCCGACTACCCGAAACAGCTGCCCACGCGCAAGGCGGAGCGAGTCGGCCAGCCGGGCATCGGTAATAAGCGAAGTGCTGACCCCCGTATCGAGCAGGAAGTTGAATGGGCCCGCCCCGTTCAGGTGGGCACTGACCACAATCAGGTTGCGCTGCGACTGGAAATAGAGGCGGGCTTTTTTCTGCTTGGGCTTTTCAAATACAAAAAATGTACTGCCGCTTTGCGCAACTGCTGGTAAGCAGCAGCTCCACAGCCAAAGCAGAGAGCAGGCAAAGCGCAGAAAGGACATGAAGGGTGCTGGAAACCGGGCTGGGTAAATAACGCATAAGATGCGTTATTTTTAGCAACCGATGCGCGCTCAGGGCATTTCCCACACGCCGCCCGGCTCATAATGCAGGCAGCCCGCCCGGATGTGCAGGGGCGCAGTCACGTTGTTGTGGTAGAGCTGTCCGGTGCCCAGGCCCTGGGGGAAGTCAGAAACGGGGTATTCGGCCGTGAGCTGGGCCACGGCATTGAGGCCGACATTGGATTCCAGGGCCGAGGTCATCCACCAGGCCAGGCTCCGGGCCTGGGCCAGGGCAATCCAGCGGCGCGTAGCGGCGTGCCCGCCCAGCAGCGTGGGCTTAAGCACCAGGTAGGCCGGGGCAATGGCATCGAGCAGGGCCTCCTGCTGGTCGGGGTCGGTAACGCCAATCAGTTCTTCGTCGAGCGCAATGGGCAGGGGAGCGTGGCGGCACAGCTGAGCCAGGGCTGCCGCCTGCCCGGGCCTGATGGGCTGCTCGATGGAGTGAATGGCGAAGGGCGCCAGCTGCTCCAGCCGGCCCAGGGCTTCCTCGGGCCGGAAGGCGCCGTTGGCATCCACGCGCAGCGTCAGCTCCCCGGGGCCGGCTATGGCCCGTATTTCGGCCAGCAGGCGAAGCTCGGTGGCGAAGTCCAGGCTGCCAATCTTGAGCTTGAGGCAGGAGAAGCCCGCCGCCAGCTTCTGCTCAATCTGTCCGCGCATGAATTCCGCATCGCCCATCCACACCAGCCCATTGATGGGCAGGCCGGCCTGCCCCCGGCTGAAGGCATTGTCGTACAGCCGGCGCGGGCTGTTCCCGGCCAGGTCCAGGGCCGCTGTTTCGAGGGCAAACCGCAGCGCCGGCAGGTGGGCGCCCACGAAGGCCGGCACCTGGGCCGGGTCGAAGGTGCGGAGGCCGGCCTGGTTGAAGCGCTGGCACAGCTGCTCTACTTCGTGCGCAAACCCCGGGCCGTAGTCGGGGCTGAGGCCGGCCAGGGGAGCCGCTTCGCCCAGGCCTACCGCTTCGGGCCGGGCCGCATCGCGCAGCTGCAGGTACCAGGCTGTGTGCGTGCTAAGGGCGCCACGGGAGGTGCGGGCCGGAAAGTTAAAGCGCAGCGCACGCTGCGAAGCAGAAAGGTGAAGCATGGCACAAAGATGCGCCCCCGCCAGTGCCGCCACGACGAGGGAATACGAAAAAGCAGCCCCGCGCGGGCGGGGCTGCTTTTCAGAGTAATGGAATGGGCTATGGCCAGCTGGCTGCTTACTGCTTGGTGCTGTCTTTGCCCCGGCGGCTTACCAACCCGCCTTTGCGGCCGGCATCGCGGGCCTCTTCGGCCGAGAAGCGGTGGCCGCGGCCGCTGGCGTGCGAGGCTTTGCCGCCTTCGCTGGCAATGCGGCGCTGGGTTTCGGGGCTCATGGCCGCAAACCCCCGGCGGCTTTTGGTGCCTACCCGGTTGGCCGGGCGGGTAGCCGCTTTGGCTGCGGAAGTGGTGGCGGTGCTGGCGGCGGTGCTAAGTGAGTTCATAATGCGGGTATAAAGTGGTGGAGTGAGGGCCTTGTAAAGGCTGCCGGCCCTGGCAGCCTTGGCTAGTTAGTGATTTGGCCCGCAATAGGTTGCAAACGGTAGGGAAATGGCTTTAAAATACCGCTTTCTACCGAGAAGCTCCTCCGTATTTGTTCCCACAGCTCCTCCGTATTAACGCCTCCGCTACGTAGCAAACGACGGCTTTGGGGCGTCGACCATAACCCTGGGGCCGAACTGGTGGTTTGCAGTTCGATACCTTGCCATCTCCTGCTACCTATGAACCCTGTGCTTTCCGCTCCTGCTTCCTCTGCTGCTGCCACTGCCTGGACGGGCCGCTACCAGGCCGTGCGCCAGCAAACCGAGGCCCTGTGTGCGCCGCTGCTGCCCGAAGACACGGTAGTGCAGCCCATGCTGGACGTGAGCCCGCCCAAGTGGCACCTGGCCCACACCACCTGGTTTTTTGAAACGTTTCTGCTCAAAGAATACGGGGCAGGCTATCAGGTGTTTCACCCCGACTATGCCTACTTGTTCAACTCCTATTACAACTCGCTTGGCTCGCGGGTAAACCGGGCCGACCGCGGCACCATTTCGCGGCCACCCCTGGCCGACGTGCTGGCGTACCGGGCCTATGTAGACCAGGCCATGGCCGGGCTGCTGGCCCAGGCCGAGGAGCTGCCCGCCGCCTTTGCCGAAGTGATGGAGCTGGGCCTGCAGCACGAGCAGCAGCACCAGGAGCTGCTGGCAACCGACATTAAGTACATTCTGAGCACCAGCCCGCTCGCCCCGGCGTACCTGAGTGAACCGTCAAAAGGTAAAAGTGAAGAGTTAACCGAACGACAGGGGATAGCTGATTACAACGTTCAGCAGCTGCCTTCTACCTTGCCGGAAGCGCGCTTCCTGCCCGTGCCGGGCGGCATCTACCGCATTGGTTTCCAGGAGCGGGGCTTTTGCTTCGACAATGAGCTGGCCGTGCACGAGGTGCTGCTGGCCCCGTTTGAGCTGCAAAACCGGCTGGTAACCAATGGCGAGTACCTGGCTTTTATGGAGGCCGGCGGCTACCGCGACTTCCGCTACTGGATGGGCGAAGGCTGGGACCTGGCCCAGCGCGAGGGCTGGGAGGCGCCGCTGTACTGGGTGAAGCAGCCCGAAGGCTGGTTCCGCTTCACCCATCACGGCCTGCAGCCGCTGAGCCTGGCGGCTCCGGTGACTCACATCAGCTTCTACGAAGCCGATGCCTACGCCAACTGGGCCGGCGCCCGCCTGCCCACCGAGCAGGAGTGGGAGGCCGCCGCCCGCTACTTCGGCGCTGGCACCAGGGGCGGCACCTGGGTGGAAAGCCAGCGCTTCGACCCCCAGCCGCTGCCCGCCTCGGCTGACCCCGCTAGCTGCCACCAGCTGCTGGGCGACTGCTGGGAGTGGACCTACTCGGCCTACCATGCCTACCCCGGCTACCAGCGGGCCGCCGGCGCCCTGGGCGAGTACAACGGCAAGTTTATGGTCAACCAGCTGGTGCTGCGCGGGGGCTCCTGCGCCACGCCCGAAAGCCACGCCCGTATCAGCTACCGCAACTTCTTTCACGCCGACAAGCGCTGGCAGTTTACCGGCATCCGCCTGGCAAGGTCGGTTAATAGGTAGCAGTTAGCAGTTAGCAGTTAACAATCGTCCTTTTTCACCTCTGCAGCTCCAGGCCGGTTACGCCCGGTGCTGTCTACTACGAACTAAACGAACCCCTCCATGCTGAATGATTTAGCCCGGCACGTTGCTGATGGCCTGCGCAAACCCATCAAGGCACTGTCGTCTATGTATTTCTACGACGATGCCGGTAGCCGCCTGTTTCAGCAGATTATGGGCCTGCCCGAGTATTACCCCACGCGGGCCGAGTTTGCCATTCTGGAGCGGCAGGGGGCGGCTATTGCTGCCGAGATGCGCCCGGCCGCGGGCCCGTTTACGCTGCTGGAGCTAGGCGCCGGAGACGGCCTTAAAACCAAGCTGCTACTACGGGCGCTGCTGCAGGGCAGTGCCGACTTCGCCTACGCGCCCGTCGACATCTCCGCCAGTGCCATGACGGGGCTGGTGGCTGCCCTGAGCCGGGAGCTGCCGGCCCTGCGCGTGGAGCCCGTGGTGGCCGACTACGCCACGGCCCTGCGTGCGCTCAAAGACCGGCCCGGCAGCAAGGCGGTGCTGTTTCTGGGCTCCAACATCGGCAACTTCGACCCGGCGGCGCGGCTTGACTTTCTGCGGCAGCTGGCGGCCCCGCTCAGCGCCGCCGACCGCCTGCTCATTGGCTTCGACCTGCAGAAGGACCCGCGCCGCATCCGGGCGGCCTACGACGATGCCCAGGGCGTGACGGCCGCCTTCAACCTCAACCTGCTCACGCGGCTCAACCGCGAGCTGGGCGCCAACTTCGACCTGGCCCACTGGCAGCACTACACCGACTACGAGCCCCTGACCGGCGCCGTGCGCTCCTTTCTGGTGAGTGCCCGCGCCCAGCAGGTACACATCGGCGCGCTCAACCAGACCTTCGACTTTGCCGCCTGGGAAGTCATTCACACCGAGAATTCCTTTAAGTTCACCCTGGCCCAGATAAGCGAGCTGGCCGCGCAGGCCGGCCTGCGCGTGGTGCGCGTGTTTCAGGACGAAGCCGGGGACTTTGCCGACGTGGTGCTGGCCTGCCGCGACTAGCAGCGCCGACCACGCCGGCCCTGGGCTCACCCGGCAGCCGTACCTTTGCGGGCAGGCCTTGCGGCGTTTAGCGGTGGCCGCTGTGTAGTTATTTAATAGCAAATGAGTTGCTGCTGTAGCTTGTTCGATATCGTGTCAGAAAAACGAACGGACAACTAGCAACGGACAACTGAATTATTGATTCAAGTGAAAGACCTCCGTCCGCACCTGCGGCCTACGGTGCTGCTGGCCTTTCCGGTGGTGATGTCGCAGCTGGGCCACGTGCTGGTCAACCTTACCGATTCGCTGCTGGTGGGCAAGCTGGGTAAGATTCCGCTGGCTGCCGTTGGGGTAGGGGTGAGCAGCACCACGGTTCTGCTGATTCTGGGTATTGGCCTGAGCATGGGCAGCGTGCCGCTGGTGGCCGCCGCCGAAGGGCGGCGCGACCGGCCGGAGCTGGCCCGGCTGCTGGTGTCGTCGGTATGGCTCAACACCCTGATGGGTATTGTACTGGCTGGCCTGGGCCAGCTGGTGCCCCTGGTGCTGCCGCTGCTGGGGCAGGCGCCGGAGGTGGTGGCCCTGGCCACGCCCTGGGTGCGGGTGATGAGCTTGTCGCTGCTGCCGCTGATGGTGTTTCAGGGCTTCCGCGAGTTTGCCGAAGGGCTGGGCCTGACGCGGCAGGCCATGTGGCTGTCGATACTGGCCAACGTGGTAAACGTGGCCCTTTGCTATGCCTTCATCTTTGGCAACTGGGGCATGCCGCAGCTGGGCATGCTGGGCTCGGCCTGGGCCAGCCTGCTGGCGCGGGTGCTGATGGCCGTGCTCATGGCGGGCTACGTGCTGCGGGCTGCCCGCCTGCGCCCGTACCGGGAAGCCGTCACGAGCTGGTGGGTGGTCGACCTGCCCATTTTAAACCGCCTCTTTCACGTGGGAGCACCCATTGGGGTGCAAATGGCCTTCGAGGTTGGCGCCTTCAGCTTTTCGCAGCTCATGATGGGCTGGCTGGGGGTAACGGCCCAGGCCGCCCACCAGGTAGCCATTACGGTGGCCAGCGTGACCTATATGGCGGCCAGCGGCATTTCGGCGGCCGCTACTATCCGTGTAGGCCAGTTCCGGGGGGCGGGCCAGCTGCGCCGCGCCCGCGGAGCCGGCGTGACGGCCTATTGGCTAACCCTGCTGTTTATGGGCACCATGGGGCTGCTGCTCATCCTCACCCGGCACTGGCTGCCGTACCTGTTCATCCGCGACCCGCAGGTGGTGGCCCAGGCGGCCACGCTGCTCTTCATTGCGGCCCTGTTTCAGGTGTCGGATGGCTTGCAGGTAGTGGGGCTGGGTGCCCTGCGCGGCCTGGAGGATGTGAAAGTGCCCTCCGTGGTGGCGCTGCTGGCATACTGGGCCGTGGCGCTGCCCCTGGGCTACGTGCTGGGCTTTGTGCTGCACTGGGGCGCGCCGGGCATCTGGACCGGCTTGCTGCTGGGCCTGAGCATTGTGGCCGTGGTGTTGCTGCTGCGCTTCCGCCGCGAAACGGCACCGGGCTACCCGGCAGTGGCCACGCCCGGGGAAACCGGGGACTTCATTAAGAAACCAGAATAAGGAGGGACAGGCCAGGCATGGCAGAAGGGCTACTGGCGCCGCAGCCCCTGAAGGATTGAACTTTGCACCCGGGCGGCCGAGTTAGCAGGCCACTGGGACTTCGTGTTTCTTTGTCTTTGCTTTCCTGACTGACTTATTCTGAGTGGCTCGCTGAAGCGGCCCTTTTGCCCTGCTTATGCTGTCGTTTTCCCTGCTGCTGCCCCTGCTGGCGGCCGTTTTTGCTTACCAAGGCCCGGCCAAAGCGCCGGCGGCTACGGCTTCAATTGCCCCGGCCCCGGCCGCTGCCCCCAAAGCTGCGCCCATTCCATGGTCGGCCACGCGCCGCCTTACCTTGGCCGACTTCCAGGGGCAGCCCACCCCCAAAGACAAGCTGGCGGCCCTTACCGCAGCCGACATCAAAGCCGGCGCGGCGTGCAGGGACTACGTCTTCTCGGGCACCGTTGAAGCTACCTTCGACCCCAATCTTTCCTGGTTTCGCGACCCCAAAAACTCTACCGAAGCCCTGCTGCGCCACGAGCAGCTGCATTTTGATATCACCGAGGTGTACGCCCGCAAGCTGCGCCAGAAGCTCACAGTGTTCAAGGTGAAGGCCGACTGCAACAAGCTGCAGCCGGCCTTCGACAACCTTACCCGCGCCGTGTATTCCGAGTGGGAGCGCGAAGAAAGCCGCTACGACCAGGAAACCAACCACGGCCTGAACACCGCCAAGCAAGGCTACTGGGAGCGCCAGGTTCAGATAAAGCTCGACCAGCTCAAAGCCTATGCCCTTTGAATGGAATTATAAATTATAAATTTTGAATTATAAATGAAAAGCCGCCAGCTTCTTATGGGGTTTTATATTTATAATTCAAAATTTATAGTTAATTTATTATATCATCCGGCTGCCATTGGGTACGGGGCCGGCTACGGTGGCCAGTACAATGTGGCCTTCGGCATCGGCAAAGCCGGTTACCAGCACTTCCGACATGAATTTGCCAATCTGCTTGGGCGGAAAGTTGACCACGGCCAGCACCTGCCGGCCGAGCAGGGTTTCGGGCGTGTAGTGCCGGGTAATCTGGGCGCTGGACTTCTTCTGGCCCAGCTCGGGGCCAAAATCGATGAGCAGCTGGTAGGCCGGCTTGCGGGCACCTTCCAGGGGGCGGGCTTCCAGGATGGTGCCCACCCGCAGGTCGACTTGCTCAAACTCGGCCCAGGTAAGGCTAGGAGAGGACATCGTTGGTTATCGGTAGGGTGGGCGAGCGGTGACCGGGCCAAAGCGCCGCTCCCGGCGTTCCAGCGTATCAATCACGGCTCCGTAAATCTCATCCAGGTCTTTGCCGTGAATGGCGTAGTAGCGGTAGCTGCGCTGAAAAGCGGAGTCGCTGACTTCGGCACGCCAGAGCAGGTCTTTGTGCTGGGCCAGGTACAGGGCCCGGGCTGAGTCGGGCGTAAGGCGGGAGTTTTCGACCTGGGCTTCGAGCAGGTGTATGTCGGTGAGCAGGCGCACCATTTTCTCCCTGGGTAGCAAGTCGGCAGGCGGGGCAGGCTCCTCGGGGCGCTGGCAGGCGGGCAAGGCCAGTGCCAGGGTGGCCAGGCATACCAAAAAAGGACGAAAGAGGCGTTTCACAACCGTAAAGTTAGCTTGAAGCCGTAGCTTCGCTGTAATGAACCCACCCGTGCCCCCGGCCCTCACTGCGCTGGTGCGCCGCCTGCGCCACCTCGAAATCCGCATTCGCAAAGCGGTGGAGGCTCAGCTGCAGGGTGATTTTCACTCCGTATTCAAAGGCACCGGCCTGGAATTCGACGACGTGCGCCTCTACCAGTACGGCGACGAGGTGCGGGCCATCGACTGGAACGTGTCGAGCAAAGGCCACGGCACCTTCGTCAAAACCTATAAGGAAGAAAAAGAGCAGCAGGTGCTGGTGCTGCTCGACGTAAGCGCTTCCCAGCAGGTGGGCGACGGCCAGCGCCGCAAGCTCGACGTGGGCCGCGACATTGCCGGCCTGCTGGCCTTGTCGGCGGCCCGGCAGGGCTCGCCCCTGGGCCTGCTCGCTTTCTCCGACCAGAAGGAGCTCTACCTGCCGCCCGGCAAAGGTCCGCGGGCCGCCTATGTACTTATTCAGCGGCTGTTTGCCCTCCAGCCGGCTTCGCGCCGCACGGCCGTGGGGGCCGGCATACGGCAGGCGCTGAGCCTGCTCAAGCGCCGCAGCCTGGTGCTGCTCATCTCCGACTTTATCGACCTCAACTACGAGCGGGAGCTGACCATGCTGGCCCAGCGCCACGACCTGATTGTGGTGCAGCTGCTGGCCCCGCACGAGCGGCAGTTTCCGGCGCTGGGCATTGTGCCCCTGCACGATGCCGAAACCGGGCAGGTGCGCTGGGTCAATACCTCCTCGGCCAGCTTCCGGGCCCGCTACGAGGCCACGGCCCGGCAGCATGAGGCCCAGATTGCCAACATCTGCCGCCGCCACCGCACCGGCTTCCTGGCCCTGAGCACCGAGGGCGACTTTGTGCCCCAGCTTGTGGGCCTCTTCCGTCATCGTAATCAGCAAGGCAGCCGTGGATAAAGGGAGAGGAGGGATGCTGCGCTGCCGCCTGGCAGCATCACGCGATGCGAAGCAAAGCTTCGCCGCCCTCGGCATAACGTGCTTTTTGCTTGCGGTGCTTGGTGCCGCACCGGCTGGCCTGCAGGCACAAGCCCCGGTCGCCGACCGCCTGCAGGGCCGCTTTCTGAAGCAGCGCGTGCGGGTGGGCGAGCCCCTGGACTACGAGCTGCGCTTTGAGCACGCCCCCGAGCTGGAGGTGATTTTTCCGGACTCGCTGGCGCCCTTCGCCCCGTTCGAGTACGCGGGCAAGACGTTTTTTCCTACCCAAACGCGTAATGGCCGGAGCCTGGACCGGGCCATTTACCACCTGCGCACGTTCCGCCTCGACTCGGTGCAGCGCCTGGCCCTGCCCGTAACCGTGCTGCAGGGTTTCGATACGCTCAGGCTCGCGCCCGCCGCCGTCGCCGTGCGCCTGCGGCGCACCACCCCCCCGGTACCATTCGGGGCCACGGCTCCCCCGGCGCTGCGCCAGAACCTGGCCCTGCGGCCGGTAGAGCCACTATTCAACTACCCGTACTGGCTTGCCGGCACCACGTTGCTGATTACGCTGCTGGCGGGCAGTGCCACCCTGTTCCGGAAGCGCCTGCGCCGGCGCTATCAGACCTATAAGCTGCGCAAAAACCATGTGTACTTCCTGGCCCAGTTTGCCCGCCACGCCGAGCGATTTGAGCTGTCGCGCTCGGCGGCCAACGTGGAGCGGGCCGTGGCGCTGTGGAAAAACTACCTCGCCGGCCTCGAAAACAGCGCCCTCAACTCCTACACCACCAGCGAGATTGTGGCCTACTTTGAAAATGACAGCGACGTGCGCCGCGCCCTGCGCACCACCGACAAGGTGATTTACGGCAACCTGCTCTCGGAAGAAGCCACCGAGGTAGACCGGGCCTTTCAGCGCCTGCGCGGCTTTGCCGAGCGTCGCTACATTGCCGTGCGGGAGTAAAGGACAGTTAAAAGTTGAGAGTTAAAAGTTAAAAGTTAAAACCCGAACGACTGTCAACTCTCTGCTTATAACTCTCAGCTGTTAACTTTTAACTTTCCCCTTGACCGACCTTTTCAACCTTTTGCGCTACTCCACCCTGGCCGGCTACCAGTGGCAGCAGCCGCGCCTGCTGCTGCTGCTGCTGGCCGTGCCGCTGCTGTTCGCATTGCGCCGGCTGCTGGCCCGGCGGCGGCCGCGGGTGGTGGTGGCGTTTGGGCCGGGCACTTCGCGGCGCGACTGGCTGGCCTGGCTGCGCTTCCTGCCCGACCTGGTGCTGGGGCTGAGCCTGTGCTTCGGCATCGTGGCCCTGGCCCGCCCCCAGCGCACCGACGAGCGGATTGAGCAAAGCGGGCAGGGCATCGACATTGTGCTGGCCGTGGACGTGTCGGGCTCCATGGAAATCCAGGACCTCAAGCCCAACCGGCTGGAAGCCGCCAAGCGGGTGGCAGCCGAGTTCCTGGCCAACCGCAGCGGCGACCGCCTGGGGCTGGTGGCCTTTGCCGGTGATGCCTACTCCCTGGCGCCCCTCACCACCGACTACGAGCTGCTGCGCGAAAACATTGCCGGCCTGCGCCTGGGCATGATTGCCAACGACGGCACGGCCATCGGCATGGCTTTGGGCGTGGCTACCAACCGCCTGCGCGAGTCCACGGCCCGCTCCCGGGTCTGCATCCTGCTCTCCGATGGCGAAAACACCGCCGGCAGCCTCGCCCCGCTGCTGGCCGCCCAGCTGGCCCATGCCTTTGGCATTCGCCTCTACACCATTGGCCTGGGGCAGGACGGCTTTGTGCCCTACGACCAGGACGCGCAGGGCCGCACCCGCTACGTGCAGACCCGACTCGACGAAAGCACCATGCGCCAGCTGGCCGCCGCGGCCGGAGGGCAGTTTTTCCGGGCCACCGACAATGGTGCGCTGCAGGAAGTCTTTAAGCAAATCAACCGCCTCGAAAAGTCGGAAATCAAGCAGCTGCGCTACCGCAATACCAAGGATTTTTACCGCCCCTACCTCTGGATTAGCGTGGCCCTGTGGCTTTTATGGCTGGGCTTAAAAAGCACGTTCCTGAGCAACCCCCTGGAAGACTGATTTTCAATGAACAGTTAGCAATGAGCAATGAACAATGTTGTTCTGCTGTGAATTCGCTCATTGTTTACTGCTCATTGTTCACTACTCATTGTTCACTGTTGAATGATAATTGAAAACAACATACGGCGCTTCGAAGCGGAGCTGGCCGGCACCGGCGCCCGGCTGGTGGTAGTTACCAAAACCCACCCCGTGGAAAAGCTGCGGGAGGCCTATGAGGCCGGCGCCCGCATCTTCGGCGAAAACCGGCCCCAGGAGATGGCCGCCAAGCAGCCCGAGCTGCCCGCCGACGTGGAGTGGCACCTCATCGGCCACCTGCAAACCAACAAGGTGAAGCTGCTGGCGCCCTTCGTGCACACGGTGCAGAGCATCGACAGCCTGCGCCTGCTGCAGGAGCTCGACAAGCACGCCGCCCGGCACAACCGCGTTATCAACGGCCTGCTGCAGTTTTACATCGCCCGGGAAGAAGCCAAAAGCGGCCTGAGCTGGGAAGAGGCCGAGGAGCTGCTGAGCTCGGAGGCCTACCGGCAGCTGAAAAATGTTCGGCTCACCGGCGTGATGGGCGTGGCCACCTTTACCGAGGATGAAAACCAGCTGCGGGCCGAGTTTGGGCAATTGCGTGGCTACTTCCAGGAGCTCAAGTCCCGGTATTTTGCCCAGGAGCCGCACTTTTCCGAGGTTTCCATGGGCATGAGCGGCGACTACCGCCTGGCCCTGGCCGAGGGCAGCACCCTGATTCGGGTCGGCAGCGCTATTTTCGGCAGCCGCGGGTAGGAGGGGAAGGCCGGCTATTGCCTGAACCGTAGAAATGTGCCTACCTTCCCGCTTCGGCTGTACACCTCTGTCTCCCTGCCCATGGCCACCAGCACGTTGAACTCCACCCCGCCGCCGGCTATTCAGGCCAATCAGCACATCTACGACGACTACTTCGAGGAAGAGTTCACGCGCACCGTGGACGAAAACCTGCTGCAGCTGCTCGACCGCGTCTGGTTTCGCTCCGAGCTGGTGGGCTTCGACGACTACCCCCAGCGCAACAACCCCGAGCGGCCGCTGATTTTTGCGTCCAACCACTCGGGCATGGCCTTTCCCTGGGATGCCATGGTGGCCCTGGCCCACCTGTTCCGCCACCTGCCCGAGCAGCGCGACCTGCCCCGCCCGCTCTCGGCCCCGCTGCTGTCGAAGACGGCGCTGATGAACCCCTTTCTGGTCAAGAACTTCTGGAAGAAGTGTGGCTGCGTGGATGCAACCACGCTCAACTTCGAAACCATGATGTACTACAACGACCACAACCTGATGCTCTACCCCGAAGGGGTGCCCGGCATCGGCAAGGGGTTCAACCGCAAGTACGAGCTGCAGCGCCTGGCCACCAGCATGCTGCGCCTCAGCCTGCAGCACGGCACCGACATCGTGCCATTTTACACCATCAACGCCGAATACCTCAACCCCTACGCCTACAGCTGGGACCTGGTAAATAACTTCACCAAGAAAATCGGCATCCCTTTCCTGCCGCTCACCCTGCTGCTCATTCTGGTGATTCTGCAGCCCTGGGCCTTCTACCTGGCGTTGCCGGCCAAGCTAATCTTCGTGATGGGCACCCGCATCCGCCCCTCGGAGCTGACCGATAAAAAGCACGACGAGCTAACCCGCGACGAGTACCTGGCCTTGTCGGACCAGGTGCGGCACAAGATGCAGATGGAGCTCGACGCCGCCGTGCTCGCCCATGGCCAAAAGCCTTACCGCTGGGGCGAGCTGTGGCAGCGCATCAAGGAAAACCGCCGCTTCTTTCCCTTCTTCCTGCCCTTCGCCTGGCCGGCCATGTTCACCGAGTTCGAGCGCCTCTACGTGAAGGAGGGCCGCCGCAACTTCCGCATGAAGCTCGATGCGCCCGGCTCTTTCTTCCGCATGCTGTGGCGCAACCCCATTACTATTGCCTACTTCATCCCCGTACTGGGCTGGATTCCGCTGGCAATTAAAGGCTACCGCGGGAACAAGCTGGGGCAGAAGTCGTAAAGAGTTGTTAGTTGTTAGTTGTTAGTTGTTAGTTGTTAGTTGTTAGGGCGCGCCTGGTCTTTGTCATTGCGGGCGCAGCGAAGCACTCCGTCCTCTCTCAGCGCAAAGCCTTATATCGTGAAAAGGCTTTGATTACTGCCTGCCACGTGTCACAGGTCATTAGCTTCTGACAGCTAGAGGACGGATTGGCTACGCCGAACTTCGTTTGCTTCGCTGCGCTCGCAATGACACTTTTCTCTTTCGCATTTATCCCACCCGATGCCTTCGTTTCAGCACTTGCTGCTTAAGCAGTTCATGACTTCGGCCGCGGCGCCCCTGGCGCGGCGCAAGCCCAGCGTGGGCGCCATGCGCCTGGCCATGGAGGCCGGCGCCCTGTTTCAGTTTGTGCCCTGGCGGGTGCACCTGGAAAGCCTGCAGCTCGACAACCGCCTGGACGCCGAGTGGCTGCGGCCGCGCAATGCGCCGGCTAGCCGCGTGATGCTTTACCTGCACGGCGGCGGCTACGTGCTGGGCTCGCTCAACACCCACCGCAGCCTGGTGGGCAGCCTGGCCCAGCGCTGCGGCCTGAACATCCTGACCATCAATTACCGCAAGGCGCCGGACCATCCCTTCCCGGCGGCGCTCGACGATGCCCGCCGGGCCTACCGCTGGCTGCTGCGCCAGGGCTACCAGCCCCACAACATCGTGCTGGCCGGCGACTCGGCCGGGGGCGGCCTGGCCCTGGCCCTGCTGCTGGCCCTGCGCGATGCCGGAGATGCCATGCCGGCCGCAGCCGTGGGCCTCTCGCCCTGGACCGACCTGCTGCTGCCGCTTACGGTGCTGCGCCGCGTGGCCCGCGAAGAAGTGCTGCTGCTCGAAGCCCTGCAGATGCGCACCTGGGGGCCGCTCTACGCCCACAAGACGCCGCTGGCCCACCCGCTGCTCTCACCCGCCCAGGCCGACCTGCACGGCCTGCCGCCGCTGCTGATTCAGGTGTCGACGGCAGAGGTGCTGTTCGACGACGTGCTGCGCTTCGTGGACAAAGCCCGGGCCGCCGGCGTGCCTGTCACGCTGCAGCCCTTCGACGGGCTGGTGCACTGGTGGCACCTGTTCTGGCGCCTGGTGCCGGAAGCCCGGCAGGCCCTGGACCAGGTGGCTGGCTTTGTGCACAAGCTGTGGCTGCTGCCGAAGACGGAAATGGAACGCCCGGAGGACGCCGCCGATAAAGCGCCACGGGTAGCACGGCGCCGCGTGGCCTAAAAAACCAGGTGCTTAGCAGTTGCTGCTCAGAAGGAAGCAGGCCGTGTTGTTTGAAAAAAAAATACTGCATTTCCGTACGTTAAAAGGCCTTTTTTGGAAAAAAGGCGTACACGATTCGACTATATTCGCTTCGATTCGTAGGTTTGCAGCGAAAATACTCGGCTTGCATACTACTTTTGTAGTGCAAAGTGTTTTCAAACAGCTACTTCAGCCAGCTTCACTTCACAAAAACCTTTTTTACTCATGGAAGACCTGTTCAAAAAATTCGTCAACGCCGGTGTGGGCTACATCGCTCAGGGCAACAAGAAAGTACAAAGCACCATCGATAAGCTGGTGAAAGACAGCAAAATCACGGAGCAGGAGGGCAAGAAAATTGTGGATGAGTTCCTAAAAAGCAGCGAAACCAAGCGTACCGAGCTGGAAAAGCAGTTTGAAGGCCTCACCGAGCGCATCAAAGGCACCGTGGGCCTGAGCAGCAAAGCCAAGAAGGCCCCGGCTAAGTCGGGCAGCAAATCGGCCAGCAGCGCTACCAGCAAGCAAAGCTCGGCGACAGCCAAAGCTGCCGGCGCCACCAAGAAGGCTGCCGACAAAGTGAGCAGCGCCGCTGGCACGGCTCAGAAATCGGCCGCCGCCAAAGCCGGTGCCGCCAAGAAGCCTGCCGCTAAGAAGCCCGCCGCCGCTGCTCCCGCCAGCAGCGAGAACAACGGCTAAGCTTCGCTTTAATAGCTTAAAAACCCCGTTTGCAGCTTGCAGGCGGGGTTTTTTGTTGTCGGTTTTTAGTTGTCAGTTGTTAGTTGTCAGTTGTCAGCTTGTTCTGGAGTCTACATTCTTACGGGGGCGCTTTAACGTTCGGCTTTTTACAATGGTATTATCACAATGTAAGAGTGGTAATACTGTAGCCAGACCCCTGCAAGCACTTACTGCCTGTTAGCTGTGAGTTATGGCTTCTTCTAAGTAATCCTGACAACTGACAACTGACAACTGACAACTGACAACTGACAACTGACAACTGACAACTGACAACTGACAACTGACAACTGACAACTGACAACT
>NZ_BAABGZ010000017.1:123808-130317 GCF_039541835.1 Hymenobacter saemangeumensis
ACAACTAACAACTAACAACTAACAACTAACAACTAACAACTAACAACTAACAACTAACAACTAACAACTGACAACTGACAACTGACAACTGACAACTGAAGACCGACAGCCGCGGCTGCGCTTATTATTGCGCGGAAATCTGCGAAATCGGATAAATCTCCGTAAATCTGCGGTCCATGTTTAAAAACACCATTTCCAACCTTACCCGCATTCGGCAGGTAGCCGAGGTGCTGCTGCGCTACGGCTTCGAAGACATTGTGACCAGCACGCCCCTGCGGCGGCTGGTAAGCCAGAGCCGGCGCCTGAGCTGGCAGCGGGAAGAGCGGCCGGTGTTTGAAACCACGCGCTGGGAGCGGGTGCGCCTGATTATCGAGGAGCTGGGGCCCACCTTCATCAAGCTGGCCCAGGCCATGAGCAACCGGGCCGACCTGCTGCCCCAGGGCCTGATTGACGAGTTTGAGAAGCTGCAAAGCAACGTGCCGCCCTTCGACGTGGCCCTGGCCCGGCAGATAATTGAGGAAGAGCTGGGCCGGCCCATCGTCGAGGTG
Organism: Hymenobacter saemangeumensis; assembly: GCF_039541835.1. NCBI lineage: Bacteria > Pseudomonadati > Bacteroidota > Cytophagia > Cytophagales > Hymenobacteraceae > Hymenobacter > Hymenobacter saemangeumensis. The sequence goes on from NZ_BAABGZ010000017.1 coordinate 124,357, forward strand.
TTCAGCGAGTTCGACGACAACACCCTGGGCTCGGCCAGCATCGGGCAGGTGCACCGCGCGCGCCTGCTCACGGGCGAGGAAGTGGTGGTGAAGATTCAGCGGCCGGGCGTGCAGCAGAAGGTGAAGTCGGACCTGGCCCTGCTGCACGAGCTGGTGCGCCTGACGGCCGGCTTCCTGCGCAACCACGGCCTGTCCAACCCCCAGGACATCGTGGAGGCCTTCGAGCGCAGCATGAGCAAGGAGCTGGACTACACGGCCGAGGCCCGCTCCATGGAGCAGTTCCGCAAGCTCTACGCCGACTACACGGAGTTTTACATTCCCAAGCCTTTCCGGGAGTGGAGTACCAGCCGCATCCTGGTGATTGAGTTCGTGAGCGGCTGCAAAATCACCGACAAAGCCCGGCTGCTGGAGTGGGAGCTCAGCCCGGAAACCGTGGCCGAAACGGGCATGGACATCTACCTGACCCAGATTTTCGAGTTCGGCATCTTCCACGCCGACCCCCACCCGGGCAACGTGCTGGTGCAGCCCGACGGCCGCTTGGTGCTCATCGACTTCGGCATGGTGGGCCGCCTCACCAAGCAGCAGAAGTACGCCTTCGCGGGGGTGTTCATCGGCATGGCCCGGCAGGATGCGCGCAGCATGGCCCTGAACTTCCGCCGCTTGGCCATCACGGCCGAGATTCCCGACATGCGGGCCTTCGAGTCGGACCTCAGCCAGCTGATTGAGGACTTCGCCACGCTCGACGTGAAGGAGATGAGCATGAGCGACCTGGCCGATGCGCTGCAGGGCATTATCTACACCTACAAGCTGCAGGTGCCGGGGGCGGTATTTCTCATTCTGCGGGCCCTGGTAATTCTGGAAGGCATTGGCAAGGTGCTGCACCCCTCGTTCAACACCTTCGAGTTTGTGCGGCCTTACGGCGTCAAAATCATCAAGGAGCAGTACTCGCGCGACAACATCCTGAGCGAGGCCCAGTATACCGGCGCCCAGCTGCTGGCCCTCATCCAGACCCTGCCCACGGACATCCGGCAGATTGTGCGCAAAATCAGCAAGGGCGAGCTGCGGGTGAAGGTGGAGCTGAGCGGCTACCAGCAGCTGCTGCGCAAAGCCGACCAGCTCGTGAGCCGCACCATTCTGGCCTTGCTCTGCGTGGGCGGCCTGCTGTTTTCGGGCCTGTCGCTGCTGGGCCGCTACTCGCCCGCCATGCCCTACCACCGCGGCGTGCCCGAAATAACCTGGTGGAGCCTGGGCACCACGGGGTTTCTGCTGCTGGTTTTGTTTCTGCTGGGGCTACGGAAGAAGTAATTCAGTTAAAAGTTGAGAGTTAAAAGCGGTTCTGCTTTTTAACTCTCAACTTTTAACTTTTAACTGAAAACCGCAGGCCCGACCTTTGTGGCCGGCCCCGGTCCGGGCCGTTGCTTTTGCTATTGCTGTGCGGTTTCTGGTGGCTATTCGTTCGTTATTTCTACTCATTGGATTGATTGGGGGGCTGGGAGTAGTGCCGGCACTGGCCCAGGACGGGCCGGCTTTGCTGCGGGAGGTTACTGTTCGCACCGATACGGCCACCTTTCACCTTAGCCGCCACGCCGTAGCCAACCAGGGCGAGACGGCCCTGTACTTCTGGTTTCGCCGCGACGACGAAACCGTGGAGCTGCGCCTGGAGCCCGAGAAGATTGGCGACGCCCGCTCGCTGCGCCTGCGCCGCTCGCCCGATTACGTGCAGCTCGACTCCCTGACGCGTGAACCCGACGGTACCTACCGCACCCGGCTAAAGTTTACGGACCTGACCAGCAGCAGCTTTCTGCGCCTGGTGGTGGAGCAGCCTGCGGAAGCGGCCGGCCAGCCGGCCCAGCGCGAAACCGTGAACCTGCTGCCCCTGGCCCGTACCACGGTGGCTTTGCGCCGCAGCGACGACGAGCTGTTTGTGGGCGAGGAGAAGTCGTTTGAGCTCACCAGCTCCAACCCGCGCAACGTGCGCGCCACCGGCGAGTGGGTGCGGGGCGAGGAGTTCGACTACCGCCTCACGACCGGCCCCAACGGCATGCTGCGCCTGAGCGTGCTGCCCAACCAGCTGGGCAAGCGCACCCTGGTGGTGAAGCTGCAGGCCGAGCGGCCCATGCTGCAGCCCGGCGGCCGCCTGAGCTACCAGCTGCCCGTGCTGCGCCAGGAGTTTGTGGTGAAGGCCAGCCGCCTGCGCTTTCTCTCGCCCGACAAGCGCAGCGTAACCCTGGACGAGGAAAGCCGCCGCAAAGGCGTGGAGCTGATTCTGGACAATGGCCGCTCGTTTGAGCTGCGCCGCACCTACCGCCTCGAAGACCAGGAAGAGCCCGGCGGCACGCTGCTGGCCGAGCTTTACACCCGCCAGTACCTGAGCAACGACCGGGTGCTGTGCTACCTGCGGCCCTACAACACCCACCGCCAGACCGACGGCTACCTCTACGTCAAGCTCAACGACCAGGCCCAGTACATCACCAACCTCGACATCACGCCCAAAACCACCATCAGCGGCGTGCAGCTGCTGCACCGCGGCGGCGAGTGGACTTCTTCCCTGACCGTGAACCCCGGCGAAACCGTGGACGTGCGCGTGGAAGGGGAGGGCCTGCAGAAGGCGCGCATGCACTTCGAAGACCTGACGGTAATTCCCTCGGATTCGTCTATCCGCACCGATGGCCGCCTGGTGTACCGGGTGCAGGTGCCGGTGAGCTACGACAAGCGCAAAAGCACGCTCTACAACGGCAGCCAGCCCACCAGCTTCGCACTCAGCATCCGCGAGTACCAGCGGCCCCACCCCCTGGACTTTGTATCCGTCAGCTACGGCGAGCAGGCCCGCTCCATTACCAAGCTGGGCGGGCCGGTGCTCTACGACCACACCATCCGCGACGTGGTGTTTCAGTTCCGCCCCGAGGGCATCGACGTCGACAACTTCCTCTTCGGCAAGCAGTACCTCAGCTTCGACATCCGCCTGCTCAACCCCAAGGGCGAGCTGATTGAGATGCGTACCGTCGACAACCTGCTGGTGTGCCCCGGCTTAAACTCGCCCCGGGCGGCGTTCTACCAGGACAAGCTCTGCCGCATTGACCCGCTCAGCCTCAACAGCCTGCTGGGCCGCAAGACCTACGACCTCGACGACTGGAGCCGCATCGTGGTGACGGTGAAGCACAACCCCAGCCAGTACGGCAGTGAGCCCGGCTACAGCCAGACGGTGGAGCTGGTGCTGAAGCGCAAAATCAAGTTTGATGTGGACGTGAGCTTCCCGACGGGCCTGCTCACCCGCCGGCAGGGCGAAGAGGGCTACGGCAACTTCGGCGGCATCTCGCTGGCCACCCTGGCCCAGCTGAGCTTCTACAGCCCGGAAAAAATTAACCGCCTGCGGCCCTACAAAGTAGGAGCTGGCTTTGTGGCCCTCAATGCCTTCAACCTTAGCCCCGACAGCAAAAACCGCGACCTGGGCATTGTCATCCTGGGCTCGGTGTATCCCACGCGCCGCGAGGCCCGGCTCACTTTTCCGCTCTACCTCGGCGGCGGCTATCTGCTCTCGGCCGGCAAGTGGTTCTACCTGCTCGGGCCGGGTATTGGCGTGCGGTTGTAGCGTTGTCGATACTGAAGAACTATCGCTGCAGTTGAATTTGCCTTTCCCGGAGCAGCTCTAAAAACGCTTCGTCTTCTAACTGGAAAAGCTTGGGGTTGTGCTCTCCGGTCATGGCTACAACCATAATGAGTTGTCCCAGCCGGAAGTCGGGGTGGGCTTTCCACAACTCGCCCAGTTGAGCCAGGATTCCATCAATTCTTTCAGGGTTTCTCATCGATTAAGCTAGCTGACGCTGGGTTGAAGGTTATTTCTGGCGGCTCTGCTCGGCGTTCTGCCGGGCCCGGAACGTAACCATGCGTTTAATCAGCTCCTCGGGCAGGGGCTGGCTGTGCGGAAACTGCACTGAGCCTTTACCAATCTTGTAGCGGGCCAACTCGTCTTTAAACGCTTCAATTCCAACGGGGGCCGGATAAAAGCCCAGGTGATGCTGGAAGGCCGCAACGTAAGCCAGGGGCTTTTGGTGGAGCTTAAACGTGGGCATGGCGTAGCTGATGCTTTCTTCCGCGTCGGGGGCCACCTGCCGGATGAGGGCCCGAACCTGCTCCAGCCGGGGCCGAAGCCCGGGCGGGCAGCCGGCAATGTATTCGCTGATGGTGGCGGGCTTGGGATTAGGCATGGCTGGTGGGTTGCAAAGGGTGGCTGAGCCGTGCAAGGTAGCCCGCCCCGGTAATTGACTGAGCCGAACCGAGCCAAAACTAGCCAGATTGCAGCTGCCTGAAAAGTCCTGAATCCTGAGCTTGAGCTGGCAGGCAACGTGCTGATTTTTAGCGGCGAGCCTGGACTGGTTTTAGGAGGGCGAAAGTCTGACAATCTCAACTTTCGACTAGCGCCGGGGCGACTGGCCACTTCACCTTTGCCAGCACTTACCGCTATTGGTAAGTAGCCCACTGGCAGCAAACCCATGAAACTTCTGACTACTCTCCTGGCCGGGCTGCTGCTCGGCAGCACCCTCAGCGCCACGGCGCAGTTTGCCAAAACCGACGAGCACGACCCCAGCTACGGCACCCACAAGCACATCACCGTGGCCGTGTCGCGCTACGCCGAAGCCCACGCCGAGCTGAGCCGCTTTATCCGCACCCGGGCGGCGCGCCAGCACAAGCAGGAGGAAACGCCCACCCAGCTTATTGCCAACTTCGGCCTGCCCCTGCGCGAGCTGCCCAAGCTCGACTCCCTGGTGGCTACCCTGGGCTTCGTGCTCGAAAACAACCTGAACGCCGAAGACCTGACCACCCGCGAGCAGGAACTGCGCCTGGAGGAAAAGCGCCAGGCCGACCCGAGCGGCAGCGAGCGGCTGTTTCGCGTGCGCCAGCAGCTGGCCGACCTCAGCAGCCACGCCGGGCAGGCCTACGTGACGCTGCGCCTCTACGACGAGGTGAGCTTCCCCACCGGCAACCGCCCCAACCGCGTGAGCTTCGTGAACATGCCCGGCGTAGAGTACGGCTTCCTGCGCCTCGACAACCCCCGCCTCGGGCTGACCAGCCAGGCCTACCAGGGCTACGCCATCAAGTACATGTTTACCCGGGGCAAGAGCTACCTCAACCTGGGCGTGTACAAGCCCCTGACCCAGAGCGACGCCGACGGCTTCGTGAACGAGCTGTTCATCGTCAACCTCGGCCAGGACTTCTACCCGCGCAACTTCGGCCGGGGCCGGCGCCGCTTCCTCAACCTCTATTCCTGCTACCAGGTGGGCGGCTTTATCATGAACCGCCAGGGCACCGAGAAAAACGAGTTTATTCCCAACCTCAACCTGGGCCTGGGCGTGGAGCTGCTCAAAACCCGCCACGTGCTGCTCGACACCAAAGCCAGCTACTTCATCCCGCTGCACGACCGCAGCCGCGACCTGCGCGGGATAATCGGGCAGGCGTCGTTCAACTTCGTGTTTTAAGCTGAGTTATATAGGTTAGCAAAAAGCCCCCTGGTTCTGCCAGGGGGCTTTTTGGCGTTTGATTCTTTCGTTTGGAAGCGCTCACGGGAAGAACGGGATAAGGGCAGCTCAGGACTTGCGCCGCGTCATCGGTGGCAAGCACATTTAAATCGTGCCCATCTCTGTCCAGGCGCAGTCATGCCGGTAAACTGTAAGCGAAAAGCTTAGTTTTTGATAGTACTTCACACGATTGTATTGGAACTGATAAATCCGGCCATCTTCCTTGTTAAGAAAAGCATTGTAATTGTTGACAAATTTTCCAGGATGGAATTTGCTGGAAATCTGTCTGTAATTTTTTTTTATTCTTTGAAAACAACTGTCAGACTGTTCATCGGCAATGCCTGTGTGCTGCCTCGATCTGATTACGAAGCTGTTTAGGAAGTAGGGTGCCAATAAAAAAGACTTCCACGACGAGGCGAAATTTGGGGTGCGACCCACCTCATTTTTG
>NZ_BAABGZ010000018.1:0-205744 GCF_039541835.1 Hymenobacter saemangeumensis
GAGTAGCGCCCTCAAGAAGGTGGCGTTACTCCTTGCCATCCGTCCCTGGGCTTGTGGCTCCATTTAGGATGAACGAATCGCACTTCCGAAAACATGGTGAACAGGCAGCGCACCAGAAACTGGGCCACCACTTCGGAGTGGTGCCCGGCTTTTTCGAGCTGGGCCGAGAGGCGGGCCAGGTGGCCGGCCAGCTCCCGCGTCACGCGGGCGGCGCGGCGGCTGGGGTCCAGGGCGCGGGGCTCCAGCCACACCTGGCGCAGCAGCTGCCGGGTGCTATCCTGGGCCAGGGCGTCCAGCTTGAGGCGGAAGTGGGTCTGGTCGGGGAAGGGCACGTAGGAGTCGCCCACCCCGGCGAAGTTGGCGTACACGTCGAGGCAGTAGCCCACGTCCACCACCAGCACAAACAGGGGTCGGGGCTCGTCGGGCGGCAGGGCGCGCACGTAGCCCAGGGCCTGCTGGCGGGCGGCCTGCATCATCTGCTCCCACTTCACCGAGCCGCGCAGGGCGTGGCCTTTGCGGCGCTTCTCGGGGGCCAGGCCCAGCTCGGCGCGGTCGGCTTTTTCGGCCTGCTGCTGGGCCGTGGGCGAGTCGGTGCCCTGCTTGGTTTCCAGGATAAAGCAGCCCCGCTTGTAGAGGTCGATGCGCCCGGTGCTTTTCTTGGGCCCGTCGTTGAACTGCACGGCGCGCTCCAGCACGTAGGCATCCTGGGCGGGCTGGTCGGTGGTGGGGTCGGGGCGGGGCAGGCCCAGCAGGTCGCAGAGGTCTTGCAGAAACAGGCCGTAGTTGGCACGCTCAGCGCCACCGGCCGGGCGCCAGCGGGCTTCAAAGTCGGGGTAGGTCATTTTTGGCAGAGAATGAGGTGGGGAAGATAGGGGATGGGGGCCCGTTCACCCCACCCCCCGGCCCTCGCCGCTTGATGCGCGGAATCCTCCGGGAGAGGGGGAGCCTGGCGCGAACCCCCACCCCCGGCTCCTCCCCAAAAGGGAGGGGAGCCTGGCGTCTTTAGGACTTCGTCAGGAAGGGGCTGCTGGTATGGCTTAGCTGGCTGGTTGTTCTGGTGGGTTTTCGTTCTGGCGGGGAATGGGAACCCAGAGCCGGCGTAATCGGGGGCGCGTCGCTACCTGCGGTGGGGGTAGGAGAGACCAGGCTGCTATCTGTCTTCTTCGGCTGCCTCGGCGGGCTCCCATAGCTCAATGATGTTGCCCTCGGGGTCGAGGATGTGGACGAACTTGCCGTAGTCGTACTCCGCTATTTCGTCCACAATGGTCACGTTGCTCTGCCGGAGCTCCTCTACCAGCGCGGCGAGGTTTTCAACCCGGTAATTAATCATGAAGGGCTTGGCGGAAGGCTGAAAATAGCGGCTGTCCTGCGGGAAGGTGCACCAGGCTGTGCTGCCTTTCCTCGCGGAGTCGTCGGCCTGCCGCCATTCGAAGGTGGCGCCGTACTCAGTCGTCGGCAGCCCCAGGTTGCGGGCATACCAGTCGTTCATTTCCTGTGGGTTGTTGCATTTAAAGAATACGCCGCCCAGACCGGTTACTTTTTTCATGGTTTTGATGAGTTGTACGCCTAAATGTAGGCTATTTCATTGCAGCCCTTTCCTGGAAAAGTGCGGCTGAGAAAGTGCAGTTGTAGCTGTGGCAGGCGGTGTATGGAGGCAGGCAAGTAAAGTGGAAAAGCGGCTGATTCCAGCGGGTTTTGTCCAGCTTATTTGAAAAAGCAGTTTGCCCATGCGGCTGACCAGGTAGGGCGTCGGCGTAGTATCATGCGCCCTAAGGGGGCGCACTCGCCCCTGCCCAACAGTGGACAAGCGGAAATTTTGATTAACAGCAACCAGCACATCTGCGTATCCTCAAGCTATGCTGCCACCCGACAACCCCCACGACCCGGCCACCTTTGGCCCCAGCGGCCCCTCGCGCCGCTCCTTTCTCAAGCAAACCGGCGGCCTGCTGGGCGTGGTGCTGGCCCCGCCGCTGGCCGGCCAGGCCGCCAGGCTCACGGCCCTCTCCAAAAAGGTGGAAGGCCTGAGCGAGATGAGGCTGAAGGTAAACGGCAGCGAGCGCAGCCTCGTGGCCGAGCCCCGCACCAGCCTGCTCGATGCCCTGCGCGAAAACCTTGACCTCACCGGCACCAAGAAAGGCTGCGACCACGGGCAGTGCGGCGCCTGCACCGTGCTGGTCGATGGCCGCCGCATCAACTCCTGCCTCACCCTGGCCGTGATGAATCAGGGCAAGGAAATCACCACCATCGAAGGCCTGGCGCAAGGGGAGGAGCTGCACCCCATGCAGGCCGCCTTCCTCAAGCACGACGGCTTTCAGTGCGGCTACTGCACCCCCGGCCAGATACTGTCGGCCGTGGCCTGCGTGAAAGAAGGCCACGCCACTTCCGACGCCCAGTGCCGGGAGTGGATGAGCGGCAACCTCTGCCGCTGCGGCGCCTACCCCAACATCCTGGCCGCCGTGCGCGAAGTGGCCAGCAGGTTTTAGGGACTTAGGTTTTAGGGCTTAGAGCAGATAATGTGCACATATCATCTGCCAAACCAAGCTCAACAACATCAACCTAAAACCTAATTCACTAATTCCTAAGCCCTAGCTATGAACAACTTCGCCTACCAAGCTGCCGCCACCGCTAAAGAAGCCACCGGCGCCCTGAAGGACGACAAGCGGGCCGCCTTCATCGGCGGCGGCACCTCACTGCTGGATTTGATGAAGGCCAACATCGAGCAGCACTCCCTGCTGGTCGACATCAACCGCCTGCCGCTGCTGGGCATCGAAAGCACGGGCGGCGGCCTGCGCCTGGGGGCGCTGGAGCGCATGAGCGACGCGGCTGAAAGCGCGCTGGTGCTGCAGGGCTACCCGGCCATCGCCCAGGCCCTGCTGGCTTCGGCCTCGCCGCAGCTGCGCAACATGGCCAGCCTGGGCGGCAACCTGCTGCAGCGCACCCGCTGCGGCTACTTCCGCGACGTGGCCTTTCCCTGCAACAAGCGCCAGCCCGGCTCGGGCTGCCCGGCCCAGGACGGCGACAACCGCAACCTGGCCATTCTGGGCACCAGCCCCGCCTGCATCGCCACCCACGCCTCCGACCTGGCCGTGGCCCTGGTAGCCCTCGACGCCGTGCTGACCCTGGAAAACCCCAAGGGCAAGCAGCGCAAGGTCGGCCTCACCGACTTCTACCTGCTGCCCGGCAGCCACCCCGAGCGCGAAAACGTGCTGGAGCCCGGCGAGCTGATTGTGGCCATTCACGTGCCCGAAGCCGCCCACGCCCGCCGCTCCCTCTACCTGAAGGTGCGCGACCGCGCCTCCTACGCCTTTGCCCTGGTGTCGGCCGCCGTGGGGCTGGACGTGCAAGGGGGCAGCATCCGCTCGGCCCGCGTGGCCTTGGGTGGGGTTGGCACCGTGCCCTGGCGCGCCACCGCCGTCGAAAAAGCCCTGGTGGGGCAGCCGCCCACCGAAGCCGCTTTCCGCAGCGCAGCGGCCTTGGCCGTGCGCGAGGCCGCCCCCCGCGAACACAACAAGTTCAAAGTGGAAATGGCCCAGAAGACGCTGGTGCGCGCTTTGATGGATGTGGCGGCGGGGTAACCCCACCCCCGGCCCTCGCCGCTTGTTGCGCGGAATCCTCCGGGGGAGGGGAGCCTATTCCGAGGGCGGCTTTTTCGCATTAGAAATAAAGTAATAAAAGGCTAGCTGCTTCTCTTTTTTTCTTTTTCCTCAATTGTCAGGCTCCCCTCCCTTTTGGGGAGGGGCCGGGGGTGGGGTTTCGCGGCAGGGCATCTAAATTTTTGTAATAAAACAACTCCCTATGGAAACCGACCCGAAATTCTTTGATACACCCGGTGGCGTGGTGGGCCAGCCGCTGGACCGCGTGGATGGCCGCGAGAAAGTAACCGGCAAGGCCCGGTACTCGGCCGAGTTTCCCTTGCCCGGGCTGCTGTACGCGGTGCTGGCCACCAGCCCCATCGCCAAAGGCCGCGTCCTGAGCATCGATGCAGCCGTGGCCACGCGTGAGCCGGGCGTGGTGGCCGTGCTCACCCACCTCAATATGCCCCGGCTGGCGCGCACGCCCAACACGCCCGAGGCCAAGAAGGACACCAGCGCGCCCATGATGTTCATGCCGCTGACCACGGATGAGATTTTCTACGCCAACCAGCCCGTGGCCCTGGTGCTGGCCGACACCTGGGAGCGGGCCAAGCACGCCGCCACCCTGCTCGACGTGAAGTACCAGGCCGCCGCGCCCGTGGCGGCCTACACCCACCCCAAGGCCGAGCTGTTCGACCCCCTGGCGGTGCAGGACGGCAAGCAGCCCGGCCACACCAGCCGCGGCGATGCCCAGGCCGCCATGGCCAGCGCCCCGGTAAAGCTGAGCGGCACCTTCACCCACCCCGTGTACCACCACAACCCCATGGAAACGGGCTCCACCACCGCCCACTGGGAGGCCCCCGACCGTCTCACGGTGTATGAATCGACGCAGGGCGTGACGCGCACCCAGACTTCCCTGTCCAAGATGCTGGGCCTGCCCCGCGAGCAGGTGCGGGTGGTAACCAAGTACCTGGGCGGCGGCTTTGGCTGCAAAGGCTCCTGCTGGCCCCACACCGTGCTCACGGTGCAGGCCGCCAAGGCCGTGGGCCGGCCCGTAAAGCTTATGCTCACGCGCCAGCAGCAGTTTACCAGCATGGGCCACCGCGAAGACCAGACCCAGACCCTGGCACTGGGTGCCAGCCGCGACGGCAAGCTGCTGAGTTTGATTCACCGCAAAACGTCCACCACCTCGCCCTGGGACAACTACGCCGAGCCCAACAGCCGCGTCATCAACCTGCTCTATGCCTGTCCCAACTTCGAAGCCAAGTACGACATGGCCCGGGCCAACGTCATGACTTCCACGTTTACGCGGGCCCCCGGCGAGGCCCCGGGCTCCTTCGCCATCGAGACCCTGCTCGACGACCTGGCCCACGAGCTGAACCTCGACCCCCTGGAAATCCGCCTGCGCAACTACGCCGACAAAGACTACAGCGTGGACAAGCCCTGGAGCAGCAAAAGCCTGAAGCAGTGCTACGCCCGCGGCGCCGAGCTCATTGGCTGGAGCAAGCGCAACCCCCGGCCCGGCGCCACCCGCGACGGCCGCTACCTGCTGGGCCTGGGCATGGCCACGGCCACCTACCCGGTGCACAACTCCCAGGGCACGGCCCGCGTGCGCCTCTACGCCGACGGCCACGCCGTGGTGCAGAGCGGCGCCACCGACCTGGGCACCGGCACCTACACCGTGATGACGCAGGTGGCCGCCGACGCCCTGGGCCTGCCCCCCGACAAAGTGCGCTTTGAGCTGGGCGACACCACCCTGCCCACGGCGCCCAACTCCGGCGGCTCCGTGGCGGCGGGCACCGTGTCGTCGTCCATCTTCATGGCCGTGCAGGACGTGTGGGCCAAGCTCATCAAGCAGGCCGCAGCCGATAAGAAGTCGCCGCTGTTCCAGGCCAAAGCCGAGGACGTGGAAGTAGTGAAGGGCCGCCTGCAGCTGAAGAAAAGCCCCGCCAAAGGCGAGAACTTCGCCGAGCTGATGAACCGCGCCCAGCTGACCGACGTGGAGGGCCTGGCCCAGGGCAAGTACGGCGCCGGCTACGAAACCGGCCTGGCCGCCAGCCCCGCCGACTCCGGCCACAAAGACGACAAGGCCGGGCACTCCATGCACTCCTTCGGTGCCCACTTCTGCGAGGTGCGCGTCGACCAGGAGCTGGGCATCGCCCGCGTCACGCGCTGGGTGAGCGTGATTGGGGCCGGGCGCATCCTCAACGCCAAAACCGCCCGCAGCCAGATTATCGGCGGCGCCGTGTTCGGCATCGGCTCGGTGCTGATGGAGGAAACCATCCGCGACCAGCGCTACGCCCGCTACACCAACGCCGACCTGGCCGGCTACCACATTCCCGTCAACGCCGACATTCCCGACATGACGGTGGAGTTTGTGGAGGAGAAAGACCCCTACATCAACGCCATGGGCGTGAAAGGCATCGGTGAAATTTCCACCGTTGGCGTGGCTGCCGCCGTGGCCAACGCCATTTTCAACGCCACCGGCAAACGCGTACGCAGCCTGCCCATTACCCCGGAAAAGCTGATGGGCGCCAGTGTGGCATAGAGTGCGGTGGTGCAATAAATAACTGATGTTACGCGCCATCATCACCACCTGCGTAACATCAGTTTAAACGCTATTGGGAAGAAGAAACAGATGCGCTGATTTCAACAACCGACAAGGCAATGACTACTATGATTTCCAGTACGAAATAAAGCACGCCCCAAAAGGTTATTTCCTGCTGCTGATAGAGGAGCAGGCCTATGGTGAGGCAGCAATACAGCAGGTTTGCTACTGCAATAATTCTCAGGAATAGCCCCTGGTTTTTGGGTTTGCTCAGGAAGCAGATAAATGAATAGGCTGCGAATACGCAGGCAATTGCTGTTAAGACGTACAGCACCCTTGGGGGCATCCCGAACAGGTGTTCCAGCCGGGGTAAAACCAGGCCCAGCATAGCCGCGGAAGCTAGTCCACCCAGGCTGTCGAGCAAGAATAGATTTCCTGGCCTGGCTTTAGGTACGAGCTGCTGAAGTCGTTGAGGGAAACTACTTACCATCCGGTTACCAAGAGGTTTCTTGCTGCTGCCTTGCTGCATTTCTGATAAGTGGAGTAGGCTAAAGCTGCTCTCGTTCTAATGTTCTCATTCGTCTCGTTATTTAAGTAGCCAGTAATGGCATCATGGATGGTATAAGCTTCCGGAGCCATCAAGCCCGAAGTCCACACCAGCGGATTAACATTCGCCGCCTTCAAGTGAGGTGAGAAATACCTTTTGCTGTAGCAGGCCAGAATGATTACGCTCCGCTTCTTCTTATCCGTGTTCTGATAGGCATCAGCCAGGCGGAAATCCATCAGGCCGTCGTGCCCGATGTAAGCCAGCAGCTGCGAGTTTCCGCCCACCCCGATTGTCGTGTTATTTACTCTAAGTGTGCCCCTGGATTTTCCGCAGCTGCTGCTAAGAAAATCTTTTGTGCATTGCTTGATGTACCGGCCATCATACGCGTAAGCGACCAGGTAATAGTTCCTGGTTTTGTGTTTAAAGACAAGCTTTTCAAGGATGATGGAGTCGGCTTTTTGAGATTTCAGCAGCGTCCATTCTTTGCTCTTTTTAAAATAGGTCCGTATCCCATTGCCACAGCCCCAGTAAAGGTTGGTGTTGGGGTCCTGGCCGTTACCAATCTTCGGTGAAACGGGTACTATGCCCTGGTATTTATTGTCGCAGAGGGCAACGTATATGTGGATGGTTTTACTGGTGGTATCGAAGGGAGCATAGCGCTCAATAACTTCGCCGATATTCTCGGAACTAGTCTTGGCTTCACTACCATCAGCTTTGCTGTTACAGCTCCAGAACAGGATACACAAAAATGCGAGCAGGGAGGCGTAGTATTTCATCGTGTAGGCTTATGTGGCAACACTCTTAACGCAATAACCACAGCCTTCAGTGTGGCAGGGCTACGTTGTACACAGCCTGGCTGCAGCAGCCTGCCTTCTGTGGCTGAGGATAAATAGGTAACGGCAGCAGGTAGTTATCTCAGGTACTGCTAGCATTATTATCTGCCTAAACCCTGAGCATTCCCCGAAAGCCCCGGGCCGCATAATACGACTGGGCACCGTTGTGATACACGAATACCTGCCCGTAGCGAAAATCGCCGTAAAGTGCGCCGCCGAGCTTGCGGATGGCGTCCGGGGTTTTCAGCCAGCTGGAAGTTTTAGCGTCGAACTTTCCCAGCTGCTGCAGCGCCCGGTATTGCTCTTCTGAGAGCATCTCAATGCCCATTTCCGCCGCCATGTCGACCGCATTATTTGCCGGCCGGTGCTCTTTTCTGGATTCCAGCCCCTCCCGGTCGTAGCACACGCTGCGGCGGCCTGGCGGGCTTTCCGCCGAGCAGTCTGCAAACTGGTATTCGTTGCTGCCGGAGTCATACCCCATTACGTCCGGCTCCCCGCCGCTTCTTTCCATTTCGTGTAGCGACCACAGCTTTTCCGGGCGCTCTTCCAGCCTCGCTTGAATCTCATCCCAATTCAGCCCCTGATGGCGGGCCATGTTTTTCTTAAAGCGGGCCTGCAGTACCTGCAGCAGCTCTTGCTGCTGTGGTAGGGTCAGCTCTTTCGTTTCAGGGGGCATGGCAGCAAGTAGTGGCAATAGAAAAGTCCTGTGCTACGGGAGCGAGGCCACTTTAGCTGCCTGGGGTGGTGGAAGGATGCTTATCGAATAATTTCAGAAATTTTATGAGCAGCGGTCTGATAAAGGTGTAGACAGCGAATCCGATAGCCGCCAACACCAGGATAAAAACCATGGGTAGTATGACGCCGAATGTATAGGTCATTCCGATGATAAAGCCCAGAATGAATTCGGAAAAAAATATAGGGACAACCAGGCTCAGCAGAAGGATGAGGTAAGGGATGTTGTCTAAGAAAGGCGTGTAATTAAAAGTGAATGCGATGGCAATTAAAACGCCGAGTGTTAATCCTGATATGAATAGCAGCATAGGTTTAACCAGCACAGCTTTGTGCCCCGGCCAGCTCAGAGCTCCTCTTTTTTCGATTCTTGCTATTGTTCTTCCCACTAGAATCCAGGTGAGAGCCGGAAGCACAATTGCACCCCACCAATTAGAAATAGAAGGCAGGTCTTTTTGCTGAAGAATATGGTGGCTTGGAACTCCACCATGAAAATGATTCCAAAGAAGCAGCCCGAGAATTAATACTGAAATAATAAGCGTGCTGCCTATTCTTAGGCGTCCTGTATTGAGTGGCTGGGCTGCGTACATACTGGCCATTTTCATGCATTTGTTTTCGGTGAACTTTCTGATAATTACCAGAAAGCCAAAAGGAGAAGAAAGCAGCGGCAGGCAATTGAGCTGCCGCCTTGGTGCCGGCAAGCTACTTCGCAATACTCAGATACCCGCGACTAGCTGCGGAAATGCTTAAAGTTCGCAGCTGCACCAATAAAACCACACCCCAACGGCGGGCGTACTCCCAAGCAGGACACTACCTGCTGTACCCCGACTCCCCACCTGCTGTACCCCGACTCCCCGCCCATGACCGAGCTGCAACGCCTCCTCCAGGCTTACGATGCCCACCGCGCCGTCGGCCGCGCCTGCGCCCTGGCCACGGTGGTCGACGTGGCCGGCTCGGCCTACCGCCGCCCCGGGGCCCGCATGCTGGTCACGGCCGAAGGCCAGCTCACGGGCTCCATCAGTGGGGGCTGCCTGGAGGGCGATGCCCGCCGCCGCGCCCGCCAATGCCTGGAGCGTGGGCTGCCCCAGCTCATCACCTACGACTCGACCGATGCCGCCGACGACCTGCAGTTTGGAGCGGCCCTGGGCTGCCAGGGCATCGTGCAGATTCTGCTGGAGCCTCTGGACTACACCCGCCCCGACAATGCGCTGGAGCTGCTGCGCAGCTGGGCCGCCGGTGTGCAGGCCCCGGCCGTGGTAGCTACCGTATTCAGCCTGGCGGGAGGGCAAGCGCCCGCCCGGCTCGGGCAGCGGCTGCTGCTGCAGGCCGATGGGCTGGTGCAGGGCACCTTGCCGGCCACTTCGGCCCTTTATGCGACCATTCTCGCCGATGCGCGGGCAGCCCTGGCTGCAAACCGGCCCGCCACCCACAGTTATGCCGCCGGCCCCGGCACGGTGCAGCTGAGCCTGGAAATTCTGCGGCCCCCGCTGCGCCTGCGGGTGTTTGGCGCCGGCAACGACGTGCAGCCCCTGGTGCGCCTGGCTGCCGGCCTGGGCTGGCAGGTGGAGGTGCTCGACGGCCGCCCGGCCCTGGCCCAGCCCACCCGCTTCCCGGAAGCAGTGGCCGTGCGCGTGCTGCCCATCGCCCAAGTGCCCACGCTGCCCCTCGATGAAAGCTACGTGCTGCTCATGAGCCACAACTACCACTACGACCTGGCCGTGCTGCAGCACCTGCTGGCCGCGCCCCCGCCTTATATCGGCCTGCTGGGGCCACGCAAAAAGTACCAAACCCTGCTGCAGGACCTAAGCCAAACCGAGCCCACTGCCGCCCAGCGGCTGGCAGATGCCCTGCACAGCCCGGTGGGGCTGAACCTGGGCGCCGAAACCCCGGAGGAAATTGCGCTTTCCATCGTGGCGGAAATTCAGGCCGTAGCGGCGGGCCGCCCCGCCGGCTTCCTGCGCGACTCCCCGCTGCCCATTCACGCTCCGCTGCACCGGGTAGGAGAGCAGCCGGCCACACCTACAGCCGTAGCGGTATGCAGTCGGTAGGCGTGCTGCTGCTGGCGGCGGGCGCCTCCACCCGGCTGGGGCAGCCCAAGCAGCTGCTGCCCTTCCAGGGAAAGTCCCTGCTGCGCCGCGCGGCGGAAACAGCGTCGGCAACCGGCTGTGGCCCGGTGGTGCTGGTAACCGGGGCCTTGCACGACGAGCTGCTGCCCGAGGTAGCGGGGCTGCCGGTGGCCGCGGTTCGCAACCTGCGCTGGGCCGACGGCATGAGCAGCTCCATTGCTGCAGGCCTGGCATACCTCGAAGCCCGGGCGCCGGCTCTGGAGGCCGTGCTGGTGCTGGTGTGCGACCAGCCCCTGCTGACCGTCGACGTGCTGCAGCAGCTCATTGCCCGGTTTCAGCCAGAGCGCCCACCCGTAGTGGCTTCGGCTTATGCCGGGGTGCGCGGCGTGCCGGCCCTGTTCAGCCGGGCGCTGTTTGGCGAGCTGCGTCAGCTGAGTGGCCCGGCCGGGGCGCGGGAGCTGCTGCACCGCTATTCAGATGTGGCGGCAGTTGATTTTCCCGGCGGCGTAGTCGACGTAGACACCATGGAGCAGTACAACGCCCTGGTGCAGCACTCAGCCGAAGCGTAATGGCGACCAGAGTGTATTTGTAGCGTGGACTCTGCGAGTCCGCGCGGATGAACGTTCACACGCGCGGACTCGCAGAGTCCACGCTACACCCACCGCGCAACCGCGCTAAAAGACCGTTATGCCTTTTAACGCCTTAAAGGGGGGCACAACCTGGAAACTATAGTAAGGCCATCCAACCACAATGCAGACCTGGCCGGCATCTCATTTCCGGCTTACCCCGCCTGTCTGGTTTCGCACATGACGCTTCGTGGGCAGGGGAGGGGTTCAGGGCAACTCCGCTATCTTGCCCACCACTTACCACTCTTCCCCTGCAATGTCAACCTCCAGCACCGCCGTTGCGGCTTCCGCGCCGGCCATTGAAAAAGACAACAAGCGCATCACCCGCGGCTGGGCCATGTACGACTGGGCCAACTCAGTGTACCCGCTGGTTATTACCTCCAGCATCTTTCCCATTTACTGGGGCGCCGTAACCAAAGACATCAACCCCACCGACATAGTGGACTTCCTGGGCTTCAAGGTGCCGGGGTCTTCGCTGCTGACCTATGCCATTTCGGCGGCCTTCCTGCTCATCGCGCTGGTTAGCCCGTTTCTGACTTCGCTGGCTGACTTTTCGGGTCGCAAAAAGCTGTTTCTCCAGTTTTTCTGCTACCTCGGGGCCGCAGCCTGCGCCGGGCTTTATTTTTTCACCAAGGATACCCTCACCGTTTCCACGTTTGTCTTCATCCTGGCCACGGTGGGCTTTTCCGGCAGCATCGTGTTCTACAATTCCTATCTGCCGGATATCAGCAGCGAGGAGAAGTACGACTCGCTTTCCGCCCGCGGCTTTTCCATGGGCTACATCGGCTCGGTGCTGCTGCTCGTGCTATGCCTGGTGCTTATTGAAGGCCACGAAATGTTTGGCCTGGCCAAAGGCCACGCCACGCGCCTCAGCTTTCTGCTCACCGGCCTCTGGTGGGTAGGCTTTGCCCAGATTCCCTTCTTCACCCTGCCGGCCGACCCGGGCCGGCCCGCCGGTGCCGTCACCGAGGGCGGCTGGCTACTCAACGGCTTCCGCGAGCTGGGCAAGGTGTGGGCTCAGCTTAACCAGCTGCCCAACCTCAAGCGCTTTCTGCTGGCATACTTCACCTACAACATGGGGGTGCAGACGGTGATGTACGTGGCCACTATTTTCGGCGACAAAGTGCTCAATCTGGAAAGCAAGGAGCTCATCATTACCATTCTGCTGCTGCAGCTGGTAGGTATTCTCGGGGCTTACCTGTTTGCCAAGCTTTCGGACCGTATCGGCAACACCCGGGCCCTTAGCTGGGCCGTTTTTATCTGGATGCTGATATGCATTGGCGGCTACTTTGTGCAAAAGGGCTGGAGCTTCTTTGCCCTGGCTTCCATCATTGGCCTGACGATGGGCGCCATCCAAAGCCTGTCGCGCAGCACCTACTCCAAGATTATTCCCGAGAACACGCCCAACACGGCTGCCTTCTTCAGCTTTTTTGACGTCACCGAAAAGCTCAGCATCGTCATCGGCACGGCTGTTTTCGGCATTATTGCCCAGCTCACGGGCTCCATGCGCAACAGCATTCTGTCGCTCATCGTGTTCTTCATCCTGGGCCTGGGCTTCCTGCTCACCCTGCGCGGCAAAAAGCTGCGCGAAGCCACTGGGCCTTCCGAAGCCACGGTGCCGGGCCCCCCGCCGGCATCAGCCACGGCCAGCACGCCGGCCACGCCAAAGTAAAACCGGCGCGCTTGCGTCTCTGCCTGAAGCAAGCCATTTTGCTAACCCAAAGCCCACCTAATCCTTCCCGTTTATGCCCGATACCGCCACCGCTGCCCCCTCCCTGCAAACCGCCCTGGGCCAGGAGCTCAAGCGCGAGCTCGCCCTCACCCGCCGCCTGCTCGAGCGCGTGCCCACCGAACAGTTTGGCTGGAAGCCGCATCCCAAAAGCATGAGCCTGGGCACCCTGGCTTCGCACATGGCCAACCTGGTAGGCTTCCTGCAGATGTCGCTGCAGGGCCCCGAGACCGACATGGCCACGGTGCAGTTCCCTGCCTCGCCCACCGAAACCGACGAGGTGCTACGCCGCTTCGACCTCAACGCCGAGAACATCCAGCAAGCCCTTGCTGGTGTCGACGACGCCACCTTCCACGATATGTGGACCATGCGCCGCGGCGAGCAGGTGTTCATAACCATCCCCCGCACGGCCGTAGCCCGGGTGCTGGTGCTCAACCATCTCATCCACCACCGCGGCCAGATGAGCGTGTACCTGCGCCTGCTCGACATCCCCGTGCCCGCCATCTACGGCGGCTCAGCCGATGAGAACCCGCAGGGGTAATGTGTTGATTTTTTGAGGTGCTGAACAAACGTGTCATTGCGAGGGCGCAGCCCGTGGCAATCTGTCCTCTCTGAGCGACCAACCTACTAATGTAAAAAGCCCTGTCGCCAGTATTGACGGCAGGGCTTTTCATATTAGTAGGCTGCGAACAGTTGTAGTGCGACCTGTTTACCTGTAATAATAAAAAAAGCTGCCCTCATGATTTCTGTCAAGGGTTTCTTTTGATTGAATGTGAAGCCCAAAACGGTGCCTGGTCCAATAATTGAATTCGTCATACTGCTTTAGTAAGTCAAAGTAGCTGTCTTCTATTGTTTTAAAAATGGCTTCTTTCTTAAGTTCCGCCTTTTGCTCATCGGTAAAAACAAAAAGGGTTGTGCTGTAAAAACAACGAGAAAAAAGCCAGATTCTGTTGTCTGCAAATGCCCTTTGTAAAGTGTCAATCTTCTCCCGAGGAATGCTTTCATTGGCTTCTGAAACCGCAGATTCTTCTAAACTGAAATAGACGACATAAATATCATCCCTAATTGGCAACCTGTTAAAAATAGTATGAAACTGCAAGTTGATGACGGGCTTCTGTTTGCTCGCTAGTTCAATATACTTGTGCGCTATTGCTGTTTCTTTGTCTACATCTTTTTCTTTCCAATCCTGACCGCCTTGATATAATGTTGTTTTGTCTTCATTTGAATTCAGGTAAATGTAAAGGCTGAGTTTTTTTGAGTGCCTTTGGAATTTCCTAGAGATATGTAGTACCGATACACTATACTCTTGCGAAATCCAGCTGGCTAATGGTTCAAAGCGTTGGTCGATTGTTTGCAAACCCTGTTTGACGCGCTTTGCTTCCTGATACATGGAATCAGAGGGAAAGTCAGAGAAGAAGTCAGCGTTTGTGTCGGACATAGTTCATAGGAGGATTAATTCTGCTGCCATCTACGGCAACTCGGCTGATGAGGGACCGCAGGGGTAGGTGATGGGCTGGTGCGTTCGGCCTCTATCATGGCGAGCGAAACGTGGCAATCCTTCCTCTCTGAGCGACCAGTCTTCTATTGTGAAAAGCCCTGTTGCCTGAATGGATGGCAGGGCTTTTTTATTGGTCACATCTCAAAGCGACTGTGTGCTAGAGGAAGGATTGCCGCGCTCCACTTCGCTACGCTCGCAATGACACGGCTTTCCGCATCATTTCACCGAAAACACCTTTTTCCCGCCTATCCACGTCTGCTGCACGGGTAGGGTGCGCAGCTTTTCGGCGGGGGCGGTGAGCAGGTCGGCGCTCAATACCACGAAGTCGGCCAGTAGGCCGGGCTTTATCTGGCCTTTGCGCTTTTCCTCGAAGCCGGCGTGGGCGGCCCAGGTGGTCATGCCGCGCAGGGCAGCTTCGCGGGAAATGGCGTTTTCGGGCTGGAAGCCGCCGCTGGGATAGTTTTTGGCATCCTGGCGCGCTACGGCCGAGTGAAAGCCGTACAGCGGGTTGATGTCTTCGACGGGGAAGTCGGAGCCCAGGGCCAGCTGCCCGTACTGCTTCAGCAGCTCGCGGTAGGCGTAGGCGGTTTTCACGCGCTGGGCACCCAGCCGCTCGCCGGCCCAGTACATGTCGGACGTGGCGTGGGTGGGCTGCACCGAGGGCACGATGCCAAACTGCCCGAACTTGGGCATGTCGGCGGGCGTCACCACCTGGGCGTGCTCGATGCGCCAGCGCCGGTCTTTCTGCCCGGCCAGGGCCTCGCCGTAGATGTTGAGAATAAGCCGGTTGGCTGAGTCGCCAATAGCGTGGGTGTTCATCTGAAACTTGCTGGCCGCCAGCTCTTTTGCCAGGGCCCGAAATTCTTTTTCCGTGGAAAGCAGGAAGCCGGTTTCCTTGGGCCGGTCGGCGTAGGGATGCACCAGGCAGGCCCCGCGCGAGCCCAGGGCCCCGTCGGCATACACCTTAAAAGAGCTGACGCTGAGCTGGTCGGTTTGCACCGGGCCGCTTTTCAGGTAATGCTCCTTGTTGGGCGCCGTGGGGTTGAGCATGGCGTAGAGACGCAGGTGCAGCTTGCCGTCCTTCTGTAGGGTGGCCATCTGCTCGATGTTGGCGCGGTCCAGGCCAGCGTCGGCGAGGCTGGTCAGGCCCACGGCCAGGCACTTTTCCTGGCCCTGCAGCAGCAGGGTGGCGGCTTCGGCGGGCGTGGGCTCGGGAATCTTGCTGCTCACAAGCTTGGTCGCGTTATCGACAAGCAGGCCGGTGAGCTTGCCCTGGGCGTTGCGCGCAATCACGCCGCCGCTGATGGGCGTGCGGGCCGTGACGCCGGCCAGGTCCAGGGCTTTCTGGTTGGCCAGCGCAGCGTGCCCGTCCACGCGGGTGATGAGCACGGGCACATCGGGAAACAGCCGGTCCAGGGTGTCTTTGGTGGGGAACTGCTTGCCGGGCCAGTCGTTCTGGTCCCAGCCCCGGCCCGTGAGCCAGGCGGCCTGCGGGTACTGCCGGCGCTGGGCCTGCAGCTGCTGCACCACCTCGGCCCAGGAGGCCGTGCCCACCAGGTTGGCGCTGCTCAAGCCCAGGGAGTAGCGGTAGAAGTGGCAGTGCGCGTCGTAAAAGCCGGGGTAGATAAACTGTCCTTGGGCATCCACTTGCTCGGCAGCCTCAAAGCGGCCCTGCAGGTCGGCGGTGCTGCCCACGGCCACGAACCGGCCATCCTTCACGGCAAAGGCCTGGGCTTTGGAAAAGGTGGAGTCCACGGTGTACACCGTGGCGTTGGTCACCAGCAGGTCTACTTTTTCGCGGTTGTTGCCGCAGCTGGCCAGTAAGCCCAGGGCCAGGCTGGCGGCGAGGCTGAATTTGGTATTGACGGTCAATGCGTTGCTTTTAAAAGGCTAAATGAAAAAGAACGTCATGCTGAGCGAAGTGAAGCATCTTGCCCGCAGCAGCAACTCCATTCGATTGGATTGCTGCTGCGGGCAAGATGCTTCGTCTCTGCTTGATGCGCAGAATGCTCAGCATGACGTTCTATTGGTGCGGCATGACGCGCTGCTACAGCATGACGTGCCAAAAAATCAGCGAAATCAGTTAAATCAGCGGCAATCAGCGATTATTCGAAGCGCATGTGCTTTACCGACTCCCCGGAGTTTTGCAGCTCCTGCAGGCTTTCGATGCCAATCTGCAGGTGCTGCTTCACGAAGTTGGTCGTTACCTTCGAGTCCGATTCAGAGGTTTTCACGCCCTCGGGTGTCATCGGGTTGTCGCTCACCAGCAGCAGGGCGCCATGCGGAATGTCGTTCATGAAGCCGCAAACGAAAATGGTAGCGGTTTCCATGTCCACAGCCAGGGCCCGGATGCGGCGCAGGTAGTCCTTGAACTCGGCGTCATGCTCCCACACGCGGCGGTTGGTGGTGTACACCGTGCCGGTGAAGTAGTCGAGCTCGTGCTTTTTAATCATGCTGCTCACGGCCCGCTGCAAGCGGAAGGAGGGCAGGGCGGGCACTTCCTTGGGCAGGTAGTCGTCGGAAGTACCATCGCCGCGGATGGCCGCGATGGGCAGCACCAGGTCGCCGAGCTTGGTTTTCTTCAGGCCGCCGCACTTGCCCAGGAACAGGGCCGCCTTGGGCTTGATGGCGCTCAGCAGGTCCATCACCGTGGCGGCCATGGGCGAGCCCATGCCGAAGTTGACGATGGTGATGCCGTGGGCCGTAGCCGTCTGCATGGGCTTGTCGGTGCCCCGCACCTCGCAGCCAAACTGCTCGGCAAACATGTACACGTAGTTGCTGAAGTTGGTGAGCAGCACGTACTGCCCGAAGTCGCTCAGCGGCACGCCGGTGTAGCGCGGCAGCCAGTTATTTACAATTTCCTCTTTGGTTTTCATAAGGTCAATGGTTCAATGGGGCAATGGGTGAATGGGTGAATTGGTGAATGGATAAATGAGCTGCGGGTTGAGACAAGGAATTCGGGTTACTGAATGGGTACAGAACGACCCTGTGAGTTATTCACTCATTCACCCATTCACCCATTCACCCATTGATAAAAGGTACCTTTGGAGGTGATGCAAGCCCTTGACCTGCCGCCTTTCGAAGCCAAACTTACGCAATCGGCCACAAATCAGCCACTCATCTGGGACGGGCTGCGCCGCAAGCACGTCGTGCTCACCCCCGAGGAGTGGGTGCGGCAGCACGTGGTGCACTACCTCATCGACCACCTGGGCTACCCCCGCGGCCTGCTGGCCCTGGAGCGCGGCCTGCGCTACAACCAGCGCCAGAAGCGCACCGACCTGCTGGCCCTCAACCACCAGGGCCAGCCCCTGCTGCTGGTGGAGTGCAAGGCCCCCACGGTGCCCATCACCGCCGAAACCGCCCGCCAGGCCACCACCTACAACCAAACCATCGGCGCCCCCCTGCTGCTGCTCACCAACGGCCTGGTGCATTACTGCTGGCGCGTGAACTTTGAAACGCGTAGCAACCAGCGCCTGGCCGAAATTCCGCCGTTTGAAGCGGCCGTGGGAATGTAGTTAGTTATGAGTTATGAGTTATGAGTTATGAGTTATGAGTTATGAGTTATGAGTTATGAGTTATGAGTTATGAGTTATGAGTTATGAGTTATGGTTCAGTTCTCCATTCTTGTAAATTGTTAATTACTAATTATTAATTACTAATTGCTAATTAATATACTGCAATCTGCCTCACTCATGCACTTTTTCCGCGGCCTGCTGCTTGCTCTGTTTGCCCTGCTGATGGCGGGCACCGGCACAGGCAGCGCCC
This sequence comes from Hymenobacter saemangeumensis, assembly GCF_039541835.1. Taxonomy (NCBI): domain Bacteria; kingdom Pseudomonadati; phylum Bacteroidota; class Cytophagia; order Cytophagales; family Hymenobacteraceae; genus Hymenobacter; species Hymenobacter saemangeumensis. Next base: position 17,914 of record NZ_BAABGZ010000018.1, read on the forward strand.
AGACCACGTCGGCGCATACCTACCACTTCGTAATCACCAGCCTGCCGGCTAATACCCCGCACGATGCCGCACTCTACCTGGTGGGCTCGTTCAACCGCTGGCAGCCGGCCGATGCGCGCTTTCGCTTCCGCCGGCAGGCCGACGGCAGCTGGGAGGTGGCCGTGCCCAGCAGCCAAACCCGCCTGGAGTACAAGGTGACGCGCGGCAGTTGGGCGTCGACAGAGGGAAGTGGAAGCGGGGAGGTGCGCGAAAACCGGGTGGCGACGGCCGCCGAGGCCCGCTCCGGGCCCATTGAAATCCGCATTCGCAGCTGGGAAGACCTGAGCGGCACCTTTCAGTTTTACTCGCTCTACGACCTGCTGCTGCTCTTTTCCTGCTTTCAGGGCCTGCTGCTGCTGGTGGCCATACCCAGCATTCAGCACTACAACCGGGCGGCCAACCGCTGGCTGCTGCTGCTGCTGGGCATCTCGGCCCTGCTCACGCTGGTGAAGGTGGTGAGCGGTTACCGCGAGGTGGCCAATGCCCTGCCCAAGCTCATGCTGGTGCCCGACTTCATCTGGTTTCTCTACGGCCCGCTGTTTTACTTCTACATCCGGCGCCTGCTGTTTGCCGAGCAGATTCCCGGGCGGCGCTGGGCCCTGCACTTCCTGCCCGCCGGCCTGCAGCTGCTGGCTTACCTGCCGTACTTTTTGCTCGATGGCTATGACTTCCAAATCAAGCTCGTCAGCCACGACCCGGTGCTGCGCGGGGTGCTGCTGGGGGCCGGGCTGGCGGCCCTGCTCAGCAACGCAGCCTACTGGCTGGCCAGCCGCCGCAGCATTGAGGCCTACACCCGGCAGTACCAGGCCAGCGTGTCGTTCGAGCAAAACCTGAGCTACCTCAAGGCGGTGCTCGGCATTCAGGCTGTATGCCTGGGCTTGTGGGCCTTCCTGTTCGGGGTGGTGCTGGCCAGCCGCTTCGTAGCCTTCGACGTCTACACCATAGCCGACCGCAACGTCGACATCATCTGGCTGGCATTTTCGACCATACCTTACTTCCTGGGCTACGTGGCCATTCACCAGCCCGAAATTTTCAAGCTGCGCCTGGAGCCGGCAGCTCCGGCCCTGGCAACTGTCCCGGAGCTGGAACCAGTGCCGGCCAAGCCTGAGCCGGGCAGTATGGAGCCCGCGCCCAGCCCGGTGCCATATGCCGTACCGCAGGAGCCAGCCCCCCGCGCCGCTGCCCGGCCCGCTCCCTTGCCCGACCTCGACGCCCAGGTGCAAGCCGTGGCTGCCTACATGGCCCAGCACCGGCCCTACACCAACCCCAGCCTGACCATACACGAGCTGGCCGCCGGCCTGCAGCTGCCGCCCCACGTGCTGTCGCGGGTTATCAACGAGGGCTTCGGCAAGAACTTCTTCGACTTTGTCAACTCCTACCGCGTCGAGGCCCTGAAGCAGCGCATGGACGACCCCCGCGCCCGGCAGTTTACCCTGCTCAGCCTGGCCTTTGAGGTAGGCTTCAACTCCAAAACGGCCTTCAACCGGGCCTTTAAAAAGCAGACCGACCAGACGCCCCGCGAATACTTCAGCGGCGCAGTGCAGGAGCTTGAATAGCGCCCGGCTTAGGGCCGTTCAACAGGGAAGAAGCAGCGTGGGCAAGCCGGCCAGCGTGCCATCTTTGGAAGGTGGTACCAATTGGCCCTTAGGGTACTGGGTTGATTTTCTGATGCTTGCTTTAATTGGTTGAGTAAGTGCGCCGGCCCGGCCAAAGTGGGCCGGCAGGGGAGAAGTGGGGGGCTAGGTTTGGCCTGCCGTTCCGGGTTCAGCACCTGGGAACCGGCCCTGCACCTGCTCATCTCCCACCCGCGGCCAGCTGTGCCGCCTATTCCCACTGTTCAAATGAACACCTGCAAATTCCTGCTCACGGCCTGGCTGCTGGCCTGCCTGCAGCTCACTTCCCAGGCCGCCACCCCGCCCCCGGCAGCCCCTCAGAAACCGGCGCCCATCACCCGCATCGACCCTACTTTCTGGTGGGTGGGCATGAAAAACCCCCGGCTGCAGCTGCTGGTGCACGGCCCCGGCATTGCCGAGAGCAAAGTAGAAATGCCAGCCTACCCGGGCGTGACGCTCGACGGCTTCCAGCGCCTGGAAAGCCCCAACTACCTCCTGGTTAACCTTACCATCAGCCCCCAGGCCCGCCCCGGCAAGCTGCGCCTGCAGTTCAGCGGCCCCCGCAAAGCCAGCTACGACTACGAGCTGCGGGCCCGCACTACCCCCAACGACCCCAGCAAGGTGCAGGGCATCAGCAGCGCCGACTTCATCTACCTGCTCATGCCCGACCGGTTTGCCAACGGCGACCCCAAAAACGACAACATCAAAGGCATGCGCGCCCCCGTGGTGGCCCGCGACTCCATGTACGCCCGGCACGGCGGCGACCTGAAAGGCATAGCAGACCATTTCGACTATTTCAAGGAGCTGGGCGTCACGGCCATCTGGCCCACGCCCATTGTCGAGAACGACATGCGCAAAGTGAGCTACCACGGCTACGCCCTGACCGACTACTACAAGGTAGACCCCCGCTATGGCTCCACCGACGACTACGTGCGCTTCGTGCAGCGGGCCCACCAGCAGGGGCTGAAGGTGATTCATGACGTGGTGCTCAACCACATGGGCAGCGAGAACTACCTGTTCAAGGACCAGCCCGCCAAGGACTGGTTTCACCAGTGGCCCACTTTCACCCGCGGCAACTACCGCGACGGCACCGTGAACGACCCCTATGTGTCGGCCCTGGACCGTCAGCTGTTCAGCACCACCTGGTTTGATACTTCCATGCCCGACCCGGCCCAGGAAAACCCGCTGGTGGCTACCTACCTCATCCAGAACTTCCTGTGGTGGGTGGAGCTGGCCGGCTTCGACGGCTACCGCATCGACACCTACACCTACTCCGACCCAAAATTTCTTATGGACTGGGGCCAGGCCATTCTCGACGAGTACCCCCGCCTGGGCATGTTCGGCGAAACCTGGATGCAGCCCGCCGAAGGCGTGTCGCAGCAGGCCTTTTGGGTCCGCAACGTGTTTCCGCCCGTCAACGGCTTCAAGAGCAACCTGCCCGGGGCCATCGACTTCCTGCTGCACAGCGCCATTCAGGAGGCCCTGACCAAGGAAGCCGGCTGGGCCGAGGGCATTGCCAAGCTCTACTACACCCTGCAGGGCGACTGGATGTACGAAGACGCCGGCCGCAACGTCCTTTTCCTCGACAACCACGACGTGAGCCGCATCTTCTCGGTGCTGGGCGAAGACCTGCGCAAGCAGAAAATGGCCCTGGCCTGGCTGCTCACCTGCCGCGGCATTCCGCAGCTGTACTACGGCACCGAGGTGCTGATGAAAAACTTCTCCAACCCCGACGGCCTGGTGCGTGCCGACTTCCCCGGCGGCTGGCCCGCTGACAAGCGCAGCGCGTTCACCGCTGCCGGCCGCACACCCCAGGAAGAGGAGATGTTCAGCTACGTGCGCACCCTGGCCCAGTACCGCAAAACCCACCCCGTGCTGCACAGCGGCAAGCTCATGCACTTCGTGCCCGAGAATGGGGTGTATACCTACTTCCGCTACGACGAGCAGGGCAACACGGTGATGGTGATGATGAACGGCAGCCAGGAAGCCAAAGCCGTGGACATGGCCCGCTTCGCCGAGCGTACCAAAGACTACACTGCCGCCCGCGACGTGCTGAGCGGGGCGGCCGTAGCCGACCTGCAGAAGGTGAGCGTACCACCCTACACCGCCCTGGTGTGGGAGCTGCGCCGATAAGCCCTTAAATGGGCTTAGCCAGGCTGGATAAACCAGCGTTTCCGCCAGCAGAATAGCCGCCGGCTATTCGTAAATCAGAATTTTTTGCCATCATCAGAAACATTTTTATTTCTAAGTCTTATCGGCTTTGAGTCGACAAGCCCCCCGCAACAGCTCGCTCCTGATAAATGATTATATGCCAGAGGCCTGGCGGCAGTACGAAGCGGCTGGCAACGAAATGCAGGAAGAAAAAGCTAGCTCAGCAGTTAGCCCCGGAAATGGTTTAATCGGCTTTGCCAGGGCATTCGCACGATTTACCCGAATTGCTTACCGTCGTATAAAGGGCCTCGTTCTAACCCTAATAACCCTTGAAAACAATGAAAGCTATTCCCCATTTCCTGGTAGCAAGCGCCCTGATTTTCGGTAGCGCCTGCAGCAGCACCTCTGACACCACCACCGGCACCGGCACTACCTCCGGCAGCGAGACGGCCAGCAGTACCGGCATGGATGCCACCAGCGGAAACAGCACCAGCCCCAACACCCCCGGTACCGGCGTGGTGGGCACCAGCACCGAAACCGCCGGCCGCACCGGCTACGACCAGCAGCCGGGCACCGGCCCGGCGCCCGGCGCCAGCAACATGTCGGCCGATGCCGGCACAGGCATGTCGGCCGACATGACGGCCTTTATGGGCACGTTTGCCAGCATGCAGGACCCGGTATTCCTGATGAACGCAGCCAGCAGCAACATGCTGGAGATTCAAGCCGGCCAGCTGGCTTCCCAGAAAGCCAATAATGCCGATGTCAAGAAATTCGGCCAGATGATGGTGAGCCACCACACCAAGGCCACCCAGGAGCTGAAAACCGTGGCCGCCCCCCTGGGCGTTACCCTGCCCACCGCCATGATGCCCGTGCACCAGGCCATGGCCGACCGCCTCATGAACAAGTCGGGCAAAGACTTCGACGAGGCCTACATGGACATGATGGAAACTGCCCACAAAATGGACATCGCCATGTTTGAGGTGAAAAGCAAGCAGGCCGAAAAGCCGGCCGTGCAGGCCTTCGCCACGAAAACCCTGCCCATGCTCCGCTCGCACCACACCATGGCCGACGAGCTGGAGAAAAAGGTTGACTAAGTAACCCCGCGTCTACCTTGCCATTGCCCCGGTCTGCGCTTGCGCGGGCCGGGGCTTTTTTGGGCAGGGAGAGCGAAGCTTTTACGACGGTGCTTTTTGCTCTTGTAATACCTTGGCGCATCGCACCAAGGTCCCTTTAGTAACTTAGATGCCTGGTGTATAATCCCGGCTCACGCACACTTTCTTTATCGTAATGAATACCTCCTCAACTCTCATCCTGACTACTGGCCTGGCCCTGCTGACGTTTGCCAGCACGAGCTGCAAAAAGTGCAAAGACGAAAACCCCCGGGTGCGCATCGCCAACAACGGTAGCCAGCGGGCCAGCGTGCAGGTGCAGACTTCAGGTGGCAACACCGTCAACCTCAACAACGTCGACCCCGGTGTTACCTCCGACTACGCCAGCTATGCGCCCGGCAACGCCACCTTTACCCTCAAGGTGAGCGGCGTTGACTACGCCAAAACCCTGGATGTGCGCACCTGCCACGAATACACCATTGCCATCGACCGCGCCAACGTCATTACCGTGAGCGACACCGACCGCAACGATTAAGCCAGCACCTTTCCGGTACTGGTAAAACAAAAACTTGCCCCACCGGCACTGGCTCCTGAGAGCCAGACGCCGGTGGGGCAAGTTTCTTTATGGCTTAGCCGCCCTTAGCGACGGGCCTGCAGCTGCTGCAGCCGCTTGTAGGTTTGCTGCGACTGCGTGTACTGGCGCTGCACTTCCATGCGCAGGGCCCCGGTCAGGCTGGGGTCTTGCAGGGCTTCTTCGTAGGCCTTGATGGCCCACTCTTCGCCGTACACGTTGGAGCCCAGAATGGCGTCTTCGTCGTAGCCGGTTACGGCGGCTTTGGTTTCCATCCAGGCGCGGTAGAGCTTACCTTTCAGGGTGGTGCCGGTTTCGCGGCTGCCGTCCTGCTCGCGCAGGAAAGTGTTGAGGCGGTTGGCAAACTGCTGGCTCTGGCTTACCAGCTGCTTGTAGTAGCCTTGCAGCTCGGGCTCCTTGCTTTCGCTGGCCGCGCGCTGGTAGCCTTCTACCCGGTCGTTCACGAAGAGCAGCAGCTCGTGCAGGGTATCCGTCTGGCTGCCTTTGCTACGGGCGCTGCCGCCCTTGCCAGGACGGCTGAGCAGGTACCAGCTGCCGGCGGCCAGCAGGGCACCGCCCACTACTTTCTGGGTGGTGGAGAGCTGGCGCCAGCGGCCCGAGGTCTGGGTAGCCAGACGCTTCAGGGGCTCGGGCACCTGGGTGAAGGCCGTCTGCAGGCTGCTGTCCTGCAGCCAGCTCGTTACCTGGGAGAAAAGCTGGCCGGCCCCGCCGGTAAAGCCTTCACCCGAGGTGCTACCACCCGAAGTGGCAGTGTCGTCGGCGCCACCGGAAGTAGGGAGGGCCGCGTTGTTGGTAGCCTCGGCCGACGGGTTGGTCGGGTCGGAAGCCTGGGAAAGGGCGTTGGCGGCAGCAGAATCGGTGCTGACGCGGGGGCTGTTGGGATGACTCATGGTGTTTGGAAAGGATAAAGTGATGACCCTGCTGCTCCTACAGCAGGCCACTTTCTCTTTCGCGTAAGGCCGCCTAAAGGTTGCGGCGGCCGGCAATAAAAGCAACAGCTGGACAATAGCTTAGCTGAGCTATTTCCTACTTGTACAGCCTGTTATCCACCAGGCCATTCACGTAGAACTGCACCAGGGCCCGCAGCTCATTTCCATATTTATTTACCAGCGCCGGGTCGGGGCTGGTCAGGGGCTTGCTCGGAATGAAATGAGTCTGGTAGGGGTAGAGCAGCACGCTATTGTCGGCTTTCAGCTCCGTCACAAAGTCGCTGTGCACCAGAAAGTACGACGTGCCATTGCTAAACACCGCCCGCCCGGTGCGGGTGGAGTCGAATACCGACGAGCCAAAGGGCAGCTGCTGCTGTGGTGCCTGCACGCCCAGCAGGTGCAGCACCGTGGCGGGAATGTCGACGTGCTGGGTGATGCGCCGCGGGTTGGCCGCCGGCAGCGGGGCACCGGGCCGGAAAATCAGCAGCGGCGTTTTCTGGAAGCCCAGCGGGTTCTGGTAGCCGGGCTGGTCCGACTGCGAAGTGTGGTCGGCCGTGAGCACGAATACCGTGTTGCGGTACCAGGGCTGCCGGCTGGCAATCCGGAAAAAGCGGCGCAGGGCCAGGTCGGTGTAGGCAATGGTGGGGTGAATAGGCTGGGTGCCGCCCGGCAGCTTGCCCCGGTAGGGGCCCGGCACCGTGAACGGGTCGTGGGCGCTCAGGGTAAACAGGGTAGCAAAAAACGGCTGTGGCGTGGCCGTCAGCTGCCGGCTGAAATACTGCAGGTAGGGTTCGTCGAAAATGCCCCAGTGCCCGTCGTAGTCCGGGCTTTTGTCGGCCTGCGGGTATTCATTCAGGCCGTAGTAGCGCTGCATGCCCGCCAGGCCCGCAAACATGTCGAAGCCCATGGTGCCATTTGTGGCCCCGTGGTACAGGGCCGTGGTGTAGCCGCGCCCGGCCAGGATGCTGCCCAGCCCGTGCAGCTCATTGGTTTGAAACGGGGAAGTTATAAATGGCGACTCGAGCAGGGAGGGCAGCCCGGCCAGCACCGCGGGCAGCGCCTCAATGGAGCGCCGGCCGTTGGCGTAGTTGTCGCGAAACAGCAGCCCCCCATTCGCCGCCAGCGAGTCGAAAAACGGCGTGTAGCCCTTGCCGTCGTTTTCTGCACCGATGTATTCCGAGGCAAAGCTTTCCAGCAGCAGCAGCACCACGTTTTGCGGTGGGCCGCCAGAGGCGGGCAGGGCAGGAGCAGCCCCGGGTACCTGCAGCGCCTGCCGCAGCGCGGCTTCGTTTGCAAAGTAAGATTTCCGGGCCACGGGTGGCTCGTCCAGGGTTTTGAGAAAGGTGAAGGTGCTGTTCAGCGCCAGATGGCCCAGAATGGCCGGCTGCTGCTCGAAGGCTACGCCAGGCCGCAGGGGCTTGAGCTGCAGCCCGCCCCGGATGCCCAGCACCACCAGCCCGGCCACTACGGCCAGCTCCCCCACAAACTGCCAGGCCGGGCGGCGCGGAGCCCGCCGCTGCGAGGGCCGCCGGGCGGGCATGGGGAAGAGCAGCCAGAGCAGCCCGACCAGCAGGGCCACGGGCAGCAGCAGGTACCAGTAATGCAGGGCCAGCTGCCCGGCCTGCCGCAATATGTCGCCCCCGATGGTGCCCAGCTCGTTGCTGGTACGCCGCCCGATAAACTTAAAGTACTGCCAGTCCACCACGTTCACCAGAATGCCCGGCGCATTCAGCAGCACATACAGCAGGCGGGTGTACTGCTGGCCCCTGCCTGCACTCACCGGCACCAGCAAGGTCAGCAGCACCACCGGCAGGTTCAGCCAGAGCAGGGCCGCAATATCAAAGCGGAAGCCGTGCCAGAAAGCCAGCAGCACCGGTTCCGCCCCCAGCCCGCCGAAGGTGGTCAGGTTGAAGCAGTAAAAGCCCAGCCGCAGCAGCAGGTATAGGCCCAGCAGGAGTGCAAAGCGCCGCAGCAGCAGCCGTAAGTTGGCCGAGGGAAACATGGGACTTAATTAAAAATTATGAATTAAAAATTAAAAATTCACCTGCAGGGTTAATTAAAAAGCCCTTCCGTCAGGGCGACGGAAAGGCTTTTTAATTTTTAACTTTTAATTTTTAATTTAAACCGTAGCCGGCTCCAGCACGGTCTGCACGTCTACCAGGGGCAGGCCGAAGGCGTCGGCTACGCCTTTGTACACCACTTCGCCGTGCACCACGTTCAGGCCGAGGCGCAGGGCCTCGTCGCGGCGGCAGGCTTCCTGCCAGCCCAGGTTGGCCAGCTTCACGGCGTAGGGCAGCGTGGCGTTGGTCAGGGCCAGGGTGCTGGTGTAGGGCACCGCGCCGGGCATGTTGGCCACGCAGTAGTGCACCACGTCGTCGATAATGAAGGTGGGGTTTTCGTGGGTGGTGGGGCGGCAGGTTTCGATGCAGCCGCCCTGGTCCACGGCCACGTCCACCACCACGGTGCCGGGCTTCATCAGCTTCAGCATGTCGCGGGTGATGAGGTGGGGCGCCTTGGCGCCGGGAATCAGCACCGCACCCACAATGAGGTCGGAGGTTTTGATGGCTTCGCGGATGTTGTACTCGTTGGAGTACTGCGTCACCACGTTCTTGGGCATGATGTCGTCGAGCTCGCGCAGGCGGTTCAGGCTGATGTCCATGATGGTCACCTGGGCGCCGAGGCCAGCCGCTACTTTAGCGGCCTGGGTGCCCACAATGCCGCCGCCGAGCACCAGTACCTGGGCAGGCTTTACGCCGGGGACGCCGCCAAGCAGGATGCCGCGGCCTTTTAGGGGCTTCTCCAGGTACTTGGCGCCTTCCTGCGGGGCCATGCGGCCGGCCACTTCGCTCATGGGAATGAGCAGGGGCAGGGCACGGTTGGGCAGCTCCACGGTTTCGTAAGCCAGGCACACGGCCTTGCGCTCAATCATGGCGTGGGTGAGCTCCTCGCCGCTGGCAAAGTGGAAATAAGTGAACAGCAGCTGGTTTTCCTTGATGAGCGGGTACTCCTCGGCGATGGGCTCCTTCACCTTTACAATCATCTCGGCCTGGGCATACACCTCGGCAATGCTGGGCAGCAGCAGGGCGCCGGCTTCTTCGTACTCGGCGTCGGCAAAGCCGCTGCCTTCACCGGCGGTAGCCTGCACGTATACCGTATGGCCGTGCTTGCGGAACTCGGCCACGCCGGCCGGCGTGAGGCCCACGCGGTTTTCGTTGTTTTTAATTTCCTTGGGAACGCCGATAATCATGGGTGAAGGCTGGGGAAGAGGATGAGAAGTTGGAGTTGGGAATTGTGGCGCAAAGATAGCAGGAACTCACGGCTAGGTAACCTTGCCGGGTAGGTCGGGCCCCAGTTCTTCAGTCCCGGCGCCGGTTCCCGCAGAATGCGCAGAAGATTGCGCGGAGGACGCAGATTGTTCTGTCAGCCGGACGCAACAAAAAAGGCCTCACCACTGGTGAGGCCTTATCGGGAAGAAGCGAGAACTGAATCCGTTCTTATCCGTCAAATCCGTTACAATCTGCGGTCCTTATTTAAACGGCACCGCCGGGCTGCTTTCCTTCATAATGCTGGTGCCCACCAGGTCCTTCACGATGTTGGCCTTCAGCGTCAGCTTGGTGTCACCGTTCAGGTCGTTGGAGCTGATGGTCACGGCATCGCTCACCTGCCCCAGCTGGCGCTGGCTGTACACCAGCTCAATCACGGCACTCTGGCCGGGCGCAATGGGCGAGGGCGTGTTCTTGTAGCCTACGCAGTAGCAGCCCGAGGTGAGGGTGCCCAGCACCAGCTCGGTCTTGCCCGTGTTGCGCACCGTGAAGCGGGCCGAAGGCTGCTGGCCGGCTTCCATCTTGCCGAAGTCGTGAACCGTGCGGTCCAGCACCAGCTTGGGCGACTTGGCCAGCTCCGCGGCCGTGAGGGTGGGCTTGATTTCGTCCTTGGTCAGCACCGTGCCTTTGATGGTGAGCACCGAGCTGGGCGTAGCCGCGTTGCTGGTCACGGTCACCGTCTTGTTGAACACGCCGGGGCGGCCGGCGCTGCTGTACATGGCTTTGATGATGCCGGTTTTGCCGGGTGCCACGGGCGTCTTGGTCCAGTCGGGCGTGGTGCAGCCGCAGCTGGCCTGCACGTTGGCAATGACAATGGGCTGGTTGCCGGTGTTTTTGAACTTGAACTCGTGCGTAGCCATGGTGCCTTCGGGCACGTTGCCGAAGTCGTGCAGCTCTTTCTCAAATTGCATCACGCCCTGGGCACGGGCAGTGATGGCGAAGGCCAGCAGGCAAAACGTGAGGAAGTGTTTCATTGAGGTAGCGCCAGGCCCTGCCTGGCTGAAATTAGTGGAAGGAGCAATAAGCAAATAGCGACCGTAAAACCGACCCGCAGCGCCCTGCCATCGGCAGCGGGCGGCTACGCAAATATACGTCCAATTCCAGCGGGCCACCCACGCCGGCCCAATTCCGTATTTTTGCACGCCGGTACCCATGCCGGCCCGTACTTCCGCCATTCCCACCCTCGCATTTATGTCCATTGCCGATACCGCCGCCCCGGCTCTTGCCACGCCGCTCACCAAAGACGACCTGCTGAACGACTACCGTTTAGCCTGGGAAAGCCGCCATGCCTCGCTGGCCGGCCGCAAAGAAGTATTCATGGGCAAAGCCAAGTTCGGCATCTTCGGCGACGGCAAGGAAGTGCCCCAGCTGGCCATGGCCCGCGCCTTCCAGAACGGCGACTTCCGCGCCGGCTACTACCGCGACCAGACCTTCATGGTGGCCATCGGCCAGCTTACCTGGCAGCAGTACTTCGCCCAGCTCTACGCCAACCCCGACGTGGAAGCCGAGCCCGCCACCGGTGGCCGTGCCATGAACGGCCACTTCGCCACCCGCCTGCTCGACGACGACGGCAACTTCCTTCCCCAGACCAACACCAAGAACTCCTCGGCCGACATCTCGCCCACGGCCGGGCAGATGCCGCGCCTGCTGGGCATGGCCTACGCCTCCAAGCTCTACCGCCAGAACCCCGCCCTGCAGCCGTTCACCGAGTTTTCGGTGAACGGCAACGAAGTGGCCTTCGGTACCATCGGCAACGCCAGCACCTCCGAGGGCATGTTCTTCGAAGCCCTGAATGCCGCCGGCGTGCTGCAGGTGCCCATGCTGATGAGCGTGTGGGACGACCATTACGGCATCAGCGTGCCGGCCGAGTACCAGACCACCAAGCAAAGCATCTCCGAAATCCTCATGGGCCTGCAGCGCGAAGGCGAAGGCCAGCCCGGCTTTGAGATTTTCGTGGTGAAGGGCTGGGACTATGCCGGCCTGGTCGACACCTACCAGAAAGCCGCCGCCGTGTGCCGTGCCCAGCACGTGCCCGTGCTCATTCACGTCACGGAGCTCACCCAGCCCCAGGGCCACAGCACCAGCGGCTCGCACGAGCGCTACAAGAGCAAAGACCGCCTGAGCTGGGAGGAAGCCCACGACTGCCTGCACAAGCTGCGCGAGTGGCTGCTCAGCGAGGGCCACGCCAGCGAAGGCGAGCTCGACGCCATTGAGAAAGACGCCGCCGCCGCCATCAAGACGGCCCGCACCGCCGCCTGGTCGGCTTTCTTCGACCCCATCAAGGCCGAGCGCGACGAGGCCGTGGCTCTGCTCGACAAGCTGCTCTTCGATACCGGCACCGAAAACAAGCTGCACGAGCTGGTCGACCAGCTCAAGTCCAACCCCACGCCCATCCGGGCCGACATCGTGCGCACCATGCGCCGCGTGCTGCGCCACGTGCGCACCGAGAAGCGCAGCGCCGGCCGCCGCGCCGTGCAGCGCCACCTCGAGCAGCTACTGGCCGAAAATGCCGACCGCTACAACTCCTTCCTCTACAGCCAGAGCGAGCAGGCCATCGGCAACATCGAGGAGGTGAAGCCCCGCTACGCCGCCGATGCCCCGGTGGTAGACGCCCGTGAAGTGCTGCAGGCCTGCTTCGATGCCAACTTCCAGCGCGACCCCAGCATCTTCGCCATCGGCGAGGACGTGGGCAAGATTGGCGACGTAAACCAGGCCTTTGCCGGCCTGCAGGATAAGTTCGGCGAGCTGCGCGTCACCGACACCGGCATCCGGGAGTGCACCATTGTGGGGCAGGGGATAGGCGCTGCGCTGCGGGGCCTGCGCCCCATCACCGAGATTCAGTACCTCGACTACCTGCTCTACGCCGTGCAGATTCTGAGCGACGACCTGGCCTGCCTGCAGTACCGCACCAAGGGCGGGCAGAAGGCCCCACTCATCGTGCGCACCCGTGGGCACCGGCTGGAAGGCATCTGGCACTCGGGCTCGCCCATGGGCATGATTCTGCACAGCCTGCGCGGCATGCACGTGTGCGTGCCCCGCGACATGACCCAGGCCGCCGGCTTCTACAACACCCTGCTGCGCTCCGACGAGCCGGCCCTGGTGATTGAGTGCCTCAACGGCTACCGCCTCAAGGAGCGCATTCCGGCCAACGTGGGCGAGTTTACCCTGCCCCTGGGCCAGCCCGAAATCCTGCTCGAAGGCAGCGACATCACCGTGGTTACCTACGGCTCTATGTGCCGCATTGTGCTGGACGCCGCCCGGCAGCTGGCCGAAGTGGGCATCTCGGTGGAGGTAATTGATGTGCAGACCCTGCTGCCCTTCGATACCCAGCACGTGATTGCCGACAGCCTGCGCAAAACCAGTCGCGTCGTGTTTGCCGACGAGGACGTGCCCGGGGGCGCTACGGCTTTCATGCTGCAGCAGGTGCTCGACGAGCAGGAAGCCTACCGCTTCCTCGACTCCCAGCCCCGCTGCCTGGCTGCCCAGCCCCACCGCCCCGCCTACAGCTCCGACGGCGACTACTTCAGCAAGCCCAACGCCGAAGACGTGTTCGACACCGTGTATGAGCTGATGAGCGAAGTAAACCCGGAGCGCTTCCCGGATATTTATTAAAACAGGGCATCTACGGCTCAGACGTAAACTAAACAAGAACGTCATGCTGGGCGAAGGCTCAGCATGACGTTCTTGTTTTTCGCTTCGCTCAATTAGTGCTAAGCTCTAATGGATATTCCTAATTGGGGCCCAGCACCACACTGCTGGTTGTAATTTTGTTGCTCTCGTGCAGGGCCCGGTCCATGATGCTGATTTCAAAGCGCAGCTCATCGTTGGGAAGGAGCTGCACGCCGTCGGGTTCAAGCACCAGGGTGTATTCCAGCACCCCTTTCAGCGGAGCAGGACGCTCCAGCGGGTAGGGCGGGGGGAAGTAGGCATCATATGGGTCGCCGGGGTTGAAGCGTTCAAATACCCCGGTAGTCCGGTTCTTGCGGAAGATGCTGATAAAGTAATTGTTCTTGTACCGGTTGTACGGGCCGTTGGGGTCCTGATAGTAAGGGGCATTTTTCAGGTCGTTGGGAGTCAGGCCCAGGTCGCCGTCGCCGTCCTGAAAGTTGAGCGCAAACACCAGGCTGTCTTTGTCGAGCCGGGGCCGGGGCAGGTCGATATAAAACTTGCGCAGCTCCTTGAAGGTAATTTCGGGCGTGGTCGAGAAATCAGGCGGGCTCAGGCAGCTGCTCAGGCCGGCGGCCCCCAGCGCCATGATGGCGGCTACACACAGCGTACGAAACAGGTTCATAGTTGCAAGAGGTAAAATGTGGAGTGCTAAACGCAAAAACCGCACCCAAAGTACGTTGTTCACAACGAATGCAGCCGGCCAATGGTTCGGCCGGCACCATCATGGCCGGCCTGATATTTCCTTATGAGTTTCCGTTCCCAATTTATCGCTGCGCTACCCGGACTAACGCCCCAGGCTTTCCCCGAAGCTGCTCTGCGTTTATTCCGACACCAGGCCGTGCACTGCCCGCCCTACGCTGCCTATCTGCAGTACCTGGGCCGCCACCCCGCCAGCATCACCCAGCTCACGGACATCCCCTTTCTGCCCATTGAGTTTTTTAAAACCCACAAGGTGCGTACCGGTCCCGAAGAGTGGGCGCCAGAAGAGGTATTCCTAAGCAGCGGCACCACATTGCAGCAGCGCAGCCGCCACCTGCTGCGCGAGCCACAGCTCTACCGCCAGAACGCCGCCCGCATCTTCGAGCACTACTACGGCCCGCTGAGCAACTGGATTTTTCTGGCGCTTTTGCCCTCCTACCTGGAGCAGGGCGCCTCCTCCCTGGTGGCCATGGTTGATTTCTTTGTGAAGCAGTCCGGCCAAACGCAGCCAGCGTTTTTCCTGCACGACCACGCCGCCCTGCGCCAGGCCCTGGCCGACGCCCGGCAGGTGCCCGGCCGCCGCGTGATGCTCCTGGGCGTGAGCTACGCCCTGCTCGACTTCGCCGCCGAGTGTGGCCCCGCGCCCGAGCTGCAAGGCCTCACTGTGCTCGAAACCGGCGGCATGAAAGGCCGGCGCCGCGAGATGATACGCGAAGAGCTGCACCAGGAACTGCAGCAGGCTTTCGGCCCCGCCGGCATCCACTCCGAGTACGGCATGACGGAGCTGCTCAGCCAGGCCTATTCCCTGGGTGACGGCCGCTTTCATTGCGTGCCGCCCTTGCGAGTGCTCCTGCGCGACCCCGCTGACCCGTTTTCGGTGAGTGAGAATAGGGGAGACGGGGCTATTAATGTCATCGACCTAGCCAATGTGGATTCCTGCGCCTTTATTGAAACCAAGGACCTGGCCCGCCTGCACCCGGATGGCTCGTTTGAGGTGCTGGGAAGGATGGATAACTCGGATATCAGAGGGTGTAATCAGATGGTGTAAGCGAGGGGTTGCATTATACTTGTAGTAGGAGCCTAACCAATAGAGGCAGCCATCCTATTAGTATGTGTCTTTACAGTAATTGATGTTAGCAACTAGAATGAAGACTTTGATAATCCTGACAACTCTTTCACTCTCACTCTCAACCTTGCTCAATGGGCAAGGAATTAATAAGGCGTATGTGGACAAGTGGGTTAAAACTGCTGACAATTCGTTTGCTATCGACTCGGTTAAGAGGTACTATATTAATGAGCATTGTCTGACTTCCTTTGACACTTTGGATTTAAGTTCGAAGCTGAAAGAAATATTGCCGAATGAAATTGTGAGAGTGAGTTTTTCTGAAATGAATATGTGTGGTTATGAACCGGGCAGGGGATTTGTATCGATAATTTCGATTCACCAACAACCTCAAGAAAAAATTAATGAACAGATGGAATATGTAAAAGAATTATTTGTTGGCAATGACAATTTTCTTGTTAAATATTTGCTTAATAGTGCTAAGTTGCCTACGCTTTATATTGACCGAGTTGTAGTTCCTCGCTCCCGGATTAATTCAGTATTGAACGAGCTAGACCCAAATAATCTATTGCTAGTGGACTTTTGTCCGTTTCCAATTTCCACTAATTTGTATCCATTTCCTATGTCTAATAAACTGCCTAGACAGAATGAACGAAATGGAGTTGTGCAAATTTGGAAAAAAAAATAAGTAAGTGAAGAGCATGAATTTATCTTATTAATAAGTGAATTCATTATAACTTTAAGAGGTGCTCCTTTACTCTAGAGAAAACATTATTTATCTGGCTTGTGCAACGCACAAAAAAAACTTAATCTAGAAAAGCTCCAATACCTGCATGGTGTTGGGGCTTTTCAGTCTACCCTTATCGATAATGACAACAGGCTACTTCCCCGCAAAAGCCTTGGCGTCCTCAATCGAAATCGTGTCGTCGGTCATAATCTCAAGGCGCTCTACCACTTTGCGCAACTCGCGGATGTTGCCGCACCAGTCCAGGGCCTGCAGGTACTGCATGGGCTCGCCTTTATCGAAACGAAGGACCTAGCCTGCATGCATCCGGATGGCTTGTTTGAGGTGCTGGGAAGGATGGATAACTCGGATAGCAGAGGGTGTAATCAGCTGGTGTGACAAGCAGGAGCGGGGAGGCAATAGCTTCTACAGCGTCCTCTCCATATATTGCAAAGTGTTATCGAGCCCACCGTAGGCTGCAAACCAATGGTTACAGCCAGAAGGCAGCAGTATTCACAAAATAACAATCACTACAGACAATGAAATCAATTAACTCTTTGGTTTTTATCACCGGACTTGTTTTATGTGGCTGCAACCAGACAAATGCCACGATAGAAAATAAGACGGAACATTTAAAAGTATCAACTGAATCAAAAGGAGCTGCAGATTCAAAAGATAAAAGAGAAATTCAGGCCTTGATACGGAAAGCTATTAATTGGGCTAACTCAAAAAATACCATTAATTTATTGCCTGCTGTTCAGGATAAGAAAGGCAGGACGTATACGGGCTTTGACCTTGCCGAACACAAGCAAAACCTGCAAAAACTAGAGGCATCCAATTTGTTTGCAGCAGAGTTTATTAACAACTACAACCAAATCATTCTGAAGCTTAACCAGCAGCTGAAAAAAGGGAGCTACGGGCCGTGGTTAGTCGGCGACATGCCGAGCTTCACTTTTGCAAGTGACGTTGACCCCTGGACTCTGTGTCAGGATGTTCCTTACGACAAGCCAAATCCTTACGACTTCATCGAAACAGAGGTAGTGAGCTTGACTAGCAGCAAAGGGGAGTTGGATTGGAAATGGGGTGGCCTCGGACCTGAACATGACCCGGTACCTGGTTATGACCCCGGTTGGAAAAAGTTTAAATACCGGTTTAGGACAGTTAAAGAAAATAACCAATGGAAAATTGCTTACCTGGAAGGGTTTGACCTTAAGGCAAGCACTGCGAAATCCTTTTAATTCTGGTAGTAGGCGATAACACCTAAAAAGGCAGCGCCAGAATCAATCGATTCTGGCGCTGCCTTTTTAAGTGCCGTTAAAATTCTGGTTTTTACTTCCCCGCAAACGCCTTGGCGTCCTCAACCGAAATCGTGTCGTCGCTCATAATCACGAGCCGCTCCACCACGTTGCGCAGCTCGCGGATGTTGCCGCGCCAGTCCAGGGCCTGCAGGTACTGCACGGCCTCGTCGCTGATTTTCTTGGGCTTGTTGCCGTAGTCGGCGGCGATGTCGCCCAGGAACTTCTGCACCAGCTCGGGTATGTCTTCGCGGCGGTCGTTGAGGGCCGGCACCTGAATCAGGATTACCGACAGGCGGTGGTAAAGGTCTTCGCGGAAGTTGCGCTCGGCAATTTCCTGCAGCAGGTTTTTGTTGGTGGCGGCCAGCACGCGCACATTTACCGAGATTTCCTTTTCGCCGCCCACGCGGGTGATTTTGTTTTCCTGCAGGGCCCGCAGCACTTTGGCCTGGGCCGAGAGGCTCATGTCGCCGATTTCGTCCAGAAAGAGTGTGCCGCCGTCGGCCTGCTCAAACTTGCCGATGCGCTGCTTCACGGCCGAGGTGAACGAGCCTTTTTCGTGGCCGAACAGCTCGCTTTCAATCAGCTCGGAGGGAATGGCGGCGCAGTTTACTTCCACCATGGGGCCCTGGTTGCGGCCGCTGAGCTCGTGCAGCTGCCGGGCTACCATCTCCTTGCCAGCGCCGTTGGGGCCGGTGATGAGCACGCGGGCATCGGTGGGGGCCACTTTCTCAATGGCCTTGCGCACGGCGCCCAGCGCAGCCGAAGAGCCCACCATCTCCGAGCCTTTCGTGACGGATAGCTTCTTTTTGAGCGTCTTGGTTTCGCTCACCAGCTTGGTGCGGTCCAGCGCGTTGCGCACCGTCACCAGCAGACGGTTGAGGTCGGGGGGCTTGGGCAGGAAGTCGTAGGCGCCTTTCTTAGTGGCTTCCACCGCCGTATCAATGCTGCCGTGGGCCGACACCATGATGAAGGCCGCGTCGGTACCTAGCTTCTGGGCGCGGTCCAGCACCTCCAGGCCATCCATCTTGGGCATCTTGATATCGCAGAGCACCACGTCGTACTTCTGCTGAATCAGCAGGTCCAGCCCGGCCGGGCCGTCCTCGGCCTGGTCGACGGTGTAGCTTTCAAACTCCAGAATTTCCTTCAGCGTGTTGCGGATGGCTTTTTCGTCGTCGATGATAAGAATGCGGGGCATACGTCAGTTAACAGTTAACAATGAACAGTTAGCAGTGAACAAGTAGGAGTGGAGCATTCAGCATTTAACTGATAACTGAACACTGTTAACTGTTCACTAACCAAGAGCGGCTGCCCCTGCCGAAGCAGAAGCAGCCGCCGAAATTAGGTGATGAATCTGTAAGCCGGGTTCTGTCCGCGCCCTTGCGGGCACGTTCCCACCATTTGTCTAGGCCAGTCGTTGCCGAAAGGCTCCATCAACCTACCCGCTGGCGCCGGACGAGCCGCCCGGTGCCGGCCCCCGAAGGAGCCGGCCTACCAGCTTATTTGGTCTTTCAACCCCTGAGGTTTACCCAGCCGGGACGGTCACCCGCCCGCTGGTGCGCTCTTACCGCACCTTTTCACCCTTACCGTTTTGCAATGAGCAATGAGCAGTTAACAATGAGCAATTTCGTTGAAACGACATTGTTCATTGCTGATTATTCATTGTTCATTGCCTTCCGGCGGTACTTTTCTGTGGCACTGGCTGTCCTGGTTAGCATTATACTCGCCAGTCCTTCCCGTTAGGAAGCAGGGTGCTCTGTGTTGCCCGGACTTTCCTCGTGGCCGCTCTTGCGATTGGCCCCGCGGTGGGACGACCCATCACTTGCGGGCAAAGGTACGGCGTAAAAACCGAGACGGTGACTTGGCTTAAGCCGTTTCCATCTCAGCCGTAGCCGGGCTGATGATAGTGGACACCCGGGAAACCGAGTTGGCCGGGAAGCCCCCACGCTGCGCGTGCTCGCGTACCATGTCGTCGTTGGGGGCGTTGTAAACACAGTAGATTTTATCGCCCGTCACATAGCTGTGGACCCATTGGATATCGGGCCCCATCTCATTTAAAACTCCGCAAGAGTGTTGCGAAATGCCTTTCAACTGTTCGGCCGACAGGTTGCCGGCTCCCGGAATTTCCCGTTCAATTACATACTGTGGCATTGGTGTGTGGGTTAAGTTACTACCATACTTCAATGTAGGCATTTTATCCCTCATTTCAAAGTTGACTACCCTCCCGCGCTCTGCCTGGCTTTACTTCCCCTGCCACACATTATCCGCCGGGAAGCTGTCGGGCACCAGGGTGCTGCCCAGGGTCACCTGCTTTATCGATTTACCCGAGGCCAGCGGCACGGTAACCGAAGTGGCACCGCTTTCCCACACAGCGATGCTGCGGTGCAGCGTTTCGCTGCTGTTGTCGGCGTAGGTGATGGTCAGGTCCACGGGCACGGGCTTGCTGCCTTTGGCCAGCACCACGATGTCGTAGCCGCCTTTCATCTTGCTCACGCTCCCGATGGCCAGGTCGGGGTAGCCGCCCTCGTAAAACCAGCGCTGCCAGAACCAGTTGAGGTTGCGGCCGGCGCCGGCGTTCATGGAGTAGAAAAAGTCGGTGGGCTGGGGGTGCTTGCCGTTCCATCTGCGGATGTAGGTATGCAGGGCCTGGGTGAACAGCTCGTCGCCGAGCAGGTCTTTCACGAAGAGGTAGCCCAGGCCCGGCTTGGGGTAGGAGTTGAGAAACATGGTGGTGCCGCTCTGCTGGGTGGTGAGCGTGACAATGGGCAAATCCAGCTCCGTACCCGCGTTCTGGGCATAGGGGCGCACACCGTAGTCGTCTTTTATTTTCGGGTCGATAATAGACGAGATAATCCACTCCCCAATGGTGGCCCAGCCTTCGTCCATCCAGCCGTACTTGGTTTCGTTGATGCCCATGTAGAAGGGGAACATGGTGTGGAATACTTCGTGGTCGGTGAGGGTGATGGCGTCCTCGCGGCTATGGGTGGGGTTGTCGTTCACCATCATGGGGTACTCCATCTGGTCGAGCCCGTCGAACACTGTTTCGTGGGCGTAGGGGAAGGGCCACTTGGGAAACGTGTAGCTCATGGCCTCCACGGTTTTGCGGGCGAAGTGAATCACCTCCTCGTAGTCTTTGTGCTTGGGGTTGTACACGGCATCGACGCGGGTGCGGCGCTGCGTGGCCGGGTCCACCACCAGGCTGCTCGACTGCCACACGTAGTGGTCGGTGGTGGCAAACACGAAGTCCGTCACATTCTTTGCCTCGAAGCGCCAGGTATTGGTGGTGTTGGGCGCCGTGATGCTGCCGGCTTTCAGGTCGTCGGGAGTGATGATGAAGGCCACCGCGTCTTTCTGCTCGGCCTCGCGCAGGCGCTGGGCATATTTTTTCGTGAGCACCTCCTCCGCATTCAGCAGGTCGCCGGTGGCCCACACCACAAAGTCTTTGGGCACCGTAATGGCCGCTTTAAAGTTGCAGAAATCGTTGTAAAACTCCTGGGAGCCCAGGTAGGGGTGCTTGTTCCAGCCATCGATGTCGTCGTACACGGCGATGCGTGGGAAGAAGTATGCTATAAAGTGGGCGTTGGGCTCCACCTCGCCGGTGCGCTGGTGCGAGCCTTTGTTGAGGGTGTAGGAGTACTGCACCTCCACGCGAACCTGCTGCCCTTTGCCCAGCTTTTTATACAGCCGAACGGACAGGTTGGTGCCCTCGGCCTGGAGCTTGCTGGAGCCCACCTGCTTGCCATTGAAGGTCATCTGCTCAATCTTGACGCCATCGCCAATATCCTCGGACTTAAACGTAGTAGCCCGGGGCACCCCCTTTTTGTACAGGTTGGGGTAGAGCTTAAACCACAGGTGAGTCAGGGAGTCCGGGCTGTTGTTCTGGTAGAGAATGCGCACCGTGCCGGCCACCAGGCGGGTTTTGGGGTCGAAGCTTACTGTCAGGTCGTAGTCGGCCGTGTTTTGCCAGTAGCTGGGGCCGGGCTGCCCGGTTTCGGAGCGGGTGCCTTTGGCAAAGGCGGCCTGAATGTCGCGGGGTACGGGCAGGGCGGGCTGGGCCAGGGCGGCGCCGCTCAGCAGGAGCAGAACGGCGAAAAAGGAAAAGCGCATAAGCAGGAGCAAGCAGGGAAAGTAACAAAAGTAGCGCTTGCCGAGGGCTGCCCGTTACTAAGCGGGCGGGCAGGTCCTCACTGCAAAGCCCTGACCTGGGGACAACGCGGAAGCTGCCGCCCAGGGCCTCGCCATGCTTGCGCAGGTTGTTCAGGGCGCGGCCCTAGGTGCAAGGCTGGTGACCCCGTCGCGCATACTGGGGCAGCGCTGGCCGGCCTCGTTACCGAACCGGATGGAGACGCAGCTGGCGCCTTTGGCGTGCTATACGGCGTTGGACAGCGTTTGCTTATAAATGAGCTGTTGATACTGACATACTTGTGGGCGTGGCGAAAGTGCTGCCATGTAGGTGGTTATGGCAAAGTTGACAGCGAGGCCAGCCAGCATGGGGGGATGGCCCGATGATGCGGGGCCCCGGCATTGGGCCTCCGTAGGCGAGGACGGAAAGGAGGCCCAAAGGCTGGCATGGGAGGACAGCCCAACGCAAACGCCCCCGGCCAGAGTGACCGGGGGCGTTGGGCGGTAAGCAAGTAAACACGCGGGTGCTACGGCCCGTTATCAGGGCGCGTAGGCAATGAAGGAGAAGTAGTAGTTGTCGCTAAGTGCCCCGCCGGTGTTGGCGGTATACACCGTGATGGTGCCAGGTGCATTTACGCTGAACGAGATAAAGCCATTGGCCATACCGCCGCCCCCATAGAGGCTAACATATGTCCCATACATGGTGCTGCCACTCAGGCCACTGCTGGCTGGAAAAACGATGTTGTAGGTGCCCACCCCCAGGCGGGACACGGTGAAGTTGCCCGAGCCGTTGTATACGGCGGTGTTGCCATACCCGGATAGTCCATAGGCTACGGCCAGCATGTTGTTGGTGCCGGTGGCTTGCGTCAGAATTTTGCCGGCTGTACCGGTGGAGCCTATGCGCACATTGCCCGTCACGTCGAGCTTCTGGCTTGGCGCGCTGTTGCCAATGCCCACGTTGCCGGTGCTGCTCACGGCCAGGCCACTGGTGCCGCCGTTGCCCACGAGTTGGTTGGTGCCCAGGTTCAGGTTTTGCGTGGCGGTGTGGTTACCCAGGTTGTCGCCGGGCACGTTCACGAAGTTGCTGCCATCGAGGGCTGGCATCGGATAAGCCGGCGCGGGCGTAATAACGATGGAGCCGTTGCCGGCATTGGCCCCGGCCGAGAGGGTAGTGGCCGAACTGCCGGTAGGGGTGACCCAGGAGGAGCCGCCGCCGCCGCCCAGCAGGTGGGGCGACCCGCCGCCGCCGTAGTAGCCGCCGCCCCCGCCGCCTGCGGCATTCTGGGTGCCTGTCTGGCTGGTTACTGGTGAATCGCCGCCCTGGCCCAGGCTGCCGCCGCTGCTGCCGCCCGTGCTTTGCGTGGCACCCGTGCCGGGGGTAGCGCCCGCAATGGAGCCGCCATTGCTGCCGTTGGGGGCCCCGCCGGCCCCGCCGCTGCTGCCGCCATAGGTGCCGGCCCCGCCGCCCCCGGCTGCCACCACCAGCCGGTTGGTGAGGGCCGTGCCGCCGCGGCGAATGTCGCTGGCGCCGCCGCCCCCGCCGCCGCGGTTGCCGCTGGAATAGGAGCCATTGCCGCCACCATTGTAGCCGCCGCCGCCCGCGGCAAAGGGGGCTGGAGTACCGGCCCCACCCACGTAGATGTTGAGCACTTCGCCCGGCGTGACGGCCAGCGTGGTCTGCGCCCGTGCCCCTGCGCCGCCATTCACGCCGCCCCCCTGGGCGCCATTAGCCTGCACGCTGAGGCTGGTCACGCCCGTTGGCACGGTGTAGGTCTGCACGGCGCCGGTGAAGTTGAAGGTCGCCACGGGGCCCTGGTAGGGCTGCTCGGTAGTAGTTAGCCCTTCGGTCCAGCTCGTGCCGTTCCACACGTTGAGCTTGCTGGTGCTGGTGTTATAGACGGTCAGGCCCGCGGCCGTGGCCGCCGGGTTGATGGCATCGCGCTGGGTCTGGCTCATGCGCGGGGGCAGCAGGCCCTTGCTGGTCGAATTGACTTCCAGCAAGGCCGAACTATTAGGCGTGCTGGTGCCAATACCGACGCTGTTGCTGAGTGTGGTCGGAACAATAGCATTGTTGGCTTCCTTCCAGGGTACATTTATAAAGTTGCTGCCATCCAGAACGGGAGCCGCGTAGGCCAGGCCCGGGGTGATAGTGAGCGAGCCATTGCCGACGTTGGCCCCGGCCGTCATGGAAATGGCAGAACTGCCGTTGGGCGTCACCCAGGAGGAGCCGCCGCCGCCGCCCACCAGGTGGGGCGACCCGCCGCCGCCGTAGTAGCCGCCGCCGCCCCCACCGGAGGAGTTCTCAGT
Organism: Hymenobacter saemangeumensis; assembly: GCF_039541835.1. Taxonomy (NCBI): domain Bacteria; kingdom Pseudomonadati; phylum Bacteroidota; class Cytophagia; order Cytophagales; family Hymenobacteraceae; genus Hymenobacter; species Hymenobacter saemangeumensis. The sequence continues at coordinate 41,549 of NZ_BAABGZ010000018.1, forward strand.
GCCGGTTTGGCTAGTGATGGGGGAGTCACCGCCCAGCCCCAGGGTACCACCGGCGTTGCCCCCAGCGGTTTGAGTAGCGCCCGTTCCGGGAGTGCTACCAAAAGAAGAGCCGCCATTGGCCCCGTTGGGTGCCCCACCGGCCCCGCCGGCCCCGGTAGCACCGCCACTGCCGTAGGTACCGCCGCCGCCGCCGCCGGCAGCTACCACCACCCGGTTGGTGAAGGCCGTGCCGCCGCGGCGGATATCGGTGGCGCCGCCGCCCCCGCCGCCGCGGTTGCCGCCGGAATAGGAGCCATTGCCGCCGCCGTTGTAGCCACCGCCGCCCGCGGCAAAGGGGGCCGGGCTGCCGGCTCCGCCCACGTAGAGCGACAGCGTCTCGCCCGGCGTCACCGTCAACGTAGCCTGGACTAGTGCGCCCGAGCCGCCGTAGTAGCCACCGCCGTTGCTGCCACCCTGCGCGCCCCTGGCGGCCACACTCAGCTGGGTCACGCCGGCGGGCACGGTGTAGGTCTGTACTCCGCCGGTGAAGTTGAAGGTCACTGTGGGGCCCTGGTAGGGCTGTTCGGTGGTGCTGATGGGTTCGGTCCAGCTGGTGCCGTTCCACACGTTGAGCTTGCCGGTGCTGGTGTTGTAGACGGTCAGGCCGGCGGCCGTGGCCGCCGGGTTGATGACGTCGCGCTGGGTCTGGCTCATGCGCGGCGGCAGCAGGCCTTTGGTGGTGCTGCTCACTTCCAGCACGGCCGAAGCATTGGGCGTACCGGTGCCGATGCCAACGCTGCCTGTGCCCGAGAACGTGAGGGCGTTGCCTCCCAAGGGCACGTCGGTGGCCGCTGTCAGGGCCGGTCCACCGAGCCTGACGGTAGTAGTCCCGTTGCTCACGCTGCTGCTCAGGCCGGGGCCGGCGGTGGTGGTGGTGGCTGGCAGTACAACTGTGTTGCCCCCGGTGATGCTCAGGTTTTGCCCGCTAAGGCTCAGCGATTGAGCGGCCGGGGTGCCAGCGGCGGAGATTTGGACACTGCCGTCGGGAAATTTAAAGCCCCCCGTGCTGCTGAACACCTGCCCGGCCACTTCCAGCTTCTGCGTGGGGGTGCTGGTGCCGATGCCCACGCTGCCGGTGCTGCTGACGGCCAGGCCACTGGTGCCGCCGTTGCCCACGAGTTGGTTGGTGCCCAGGTTCAGGTTTTGCGTGGCGGTGTGGTTACCCAGGTTGTCGCCGGGCACGTTCACGAAGTTGACCCCGCTCAGGGCCGGGGCGGCATATACCACCCCTGGCGTGAGGGTAAGGGAGCCATTGCCGCTGGCATAGCCGGCCATCATGGTGGTGTTGCTGCTGCCGGTAGGCGTCACCCAGCTTGAGCCCCCACCCCGCCGCCGGCCGTGGCCGCGCCGCCGCCGTAGTAGCCGCCGCCCCCGCCGCCATTCCCCGAGTTATACCCAGTGGAAGTACCCCCCTGACCGAAGGTGCCGCCCGTATTGCCGCCCCCGGTTTGGGTAGCGCCGCCGCCGCCGCCACTGCCCGAGCCGTTGCCGCCATTCGGCGCGCCGCCCGCGCCGCCGAACGAGAAGTCGTAATACTGCACGCCGCCGCCGCCGCCGGCCACCACTACGCGGTCAGTGAGAGCCGTGCCGCCGATGCGGATGTCGGTAGCCCCACCGCCCGAGCCCGCTGGCCCCCCCGTGCCGCCGCCGCCGTTGTAGCCGCCCGCCGAGGCGCTGCTGCCGCTGCCGCTGCCCTGGCCGCCTACGTAAACGCTTAGTACCTGCCCGGGCGTAACGGCCAACGTGGTTTGTACCCGTGCGCCCCGGCCGGGCGGGGCCGCTATGAAGCTTGGCCGCCCGCCTTCGGCGCCCAAGGCGTCTACTGCCAGGCGGGTCACGCCGGCGGGCACGTTGTAGGTCTGCGGCCCGCCCGTGTAGGTGAAGGTAACGGTGGGGCTGGTTAACGGCTGCTCGGTGGTGCTGATGGGTTCGGTCCAGCTGGTGCCGTTCCACACGTTGAGCTTGCCGGTGCTGGTGTTGTAGACGGTCAGGCCGGCGGCCGTGGCCGCCGGGTTGATGGCGTCGCGCTGGGTCTGGCTCATGCGCGGCGGCAGCAGACCCTTGGTGGTCGAATTGACTTCCAGCAAGGCCGAGCTATTGGGTGTGCTGGTGCCGATGCCAACGCCGGGCGTGGTCTGGGCCTTTACAGTGGCGAGGGAGGCCCCGGCCAGCCCCACAAGGAGCAGCAAGCGGCGGAAGGCAGGGGAGAAGTGGGGCCTAGTGTTCGGAAAAAAAACTGGTGTTTTAGAATATTTTTATGGTTTTACAAAGGACGTCCTGACGCCAACACGGCGATATGGCATGAAGATGCTAGGGCCGGACGCTGGGCCGCCGGGGGAAGAGCAAGGGGCCTAAAGGCAGGATGATGTGGCAGGACGTCTACAGTAAAGCATCCAGACCAAGCGTATGGGGCTTTTAGCTAAGTCTAGTAGCGTCGTGAGTGGCCCGATTGCTCGTAGGAAATCGAGGCAGGGGATGAACCGACGGTCCTCGACCTAGTGTCAGGTCTTGATAAAGCAGCAAGAAAATGCAGCCGCTAAGGCAAGCAGAAGCCTTGCCGGCCTGCCCCCTAACAAGAGTGTAAACCGGGGAGGCATAGTAGAAAGACTTTCAGGTTTTGCCGTGCTCCCCCAGCTCTCCCCGAAAGGGAGCCATACGTCCCATACACCAACCTGAGAACGTCCAAAGAGTAATCCTGACAACTGGCAACTACCAGCAAAATCATCCCCAGACCAACCCCTCAGCCCGCAGTACCTGCTCGCCCTGCCAGCGGTATGCAACCAGCTCGCCGCCCTTGGCTACGCTGTAGTCGAGGCACACCGAATGTGGGGTGAGTAGCTGCGGCTGCCCACGCAGCCAGTAGTGACCAAAAAACACCGGCGTTTCATCTTGGTAATAGCTCGCGTTGGGCAAAGCGGCCAGGTTCACCGGCTGCTCGGCCAGGGCCTCGATGGACTCCAGGAAGTACTGCCCGCAGGTGGCCTGGGCCGGGTTCAGCCACCAGGCGGTTCGTACCATGTGGCGGCGGTGCCCGTCTTTATCGAAGAAGTGGTGGTTGTCAGGCAAGGGCATCTCGTGGCCCTTCAGCGTTACTTCAACGGCCCGAAACTCCTCGGAGCCAACGCGGCTGGCGGCCAGCAGGAAGTCGGGAGTTAGCCGGGCATCGGGCAGCTGCCCCCGCAGGTAGGAAATGTAGCGGGCATCCCAGCAAGCGTGCACCACCCGCAGGCCGGGCAGCTCCAGAAACAGCGGCAGGGTGTAGAACCACTGCAGGTAGCCCTGCCACTCGGCAAACAGCTCTTGGCTGCTGAACTCCTCAATGGTGCGCAGGTGCTGTAGGATATGCAGGGGGCGGTGAGGCCGAAGGTGGCCGCCGGTGGGGTCGAAAGCCCAAAATGCCAGGGCATTGTACTCGTGGTTGCCCATTACGGCCAGAGCCGAGCCACCCTCCACCATGGCACGCACCGTCTGCAGCGTTTGGCGGATGGCCGGGCCACGGTCGATAAAATCGCCCAGGAAAATCACCTGCCGCGCCTCAGCATGGCGGTACACACCGGCCGAATCGGGTTTGTAGCCCAGCTTCGCCAGCAAGCGGTGCAGCTCGTCGGCATGGCCATGAATGTCGCCAATCAGGTCGTACATGGAGGGGAGTTAAAAGGTAAAAGTTGAGAGTTAAAAGTTAAAAGGACGTTCTGCTTTTTAACTTTTAACTCTCAACTTTTAACTAACCTGACAACGGACTTTACTTCAGGCGCACCAGCGTGGCGCCAAACCCAAACTTCTCCTTCTTGGCGTCCTCAAAAAACTTGATGTCCTTGTTGCGGCTCAGCTGGCGGTGGATTTCCTTGCGCAGCACCCCGTTGCCCATGCCGTGGATAAACACGATTTCGTGCATGTTGGTAGCCAGGGCCCGGCTCAGGGCTTCTTCAAACGCGTCGAGCTGAATGCGCAGAATGGCCGTGTTGCTTAGCTCCTCGGTGTTGTCGGGCCGCAGGGCTTCCAGATGCAGGTCGAACTCGTGGGGTGGGGCCACAATGGGCGCCACCGGGGCCGGAGCAGCAGCGGCGGCTACTGCGGCGGGTTTGGCCGGGGCGTCGCCGCTGAGCTGGGCCTTCAGCGCCTGCACATCTACGCTCCCTTCGGCTTTCGCCGGCGGGGGAGCCGGCGCTTCCTGGGCCAGCTTTTCCGGGGCAATGGCCTGAGCGGCCCGCTCGTCAAGCTGAAACAGGTAAGCGTCCTGCTTGATTACCGGCGCTTCCCGCTTGCTGCTGTAAAAAGTGCTGGCCTTAAAGCTTTGGCGCTTGCTCACCAGCTCGTAGGCGGCCTCGCCGTTGAGGCGAAAGGGGAGGAGCTGCACCACCACGGCCGGCCACTGCTCAAAATCCTTGAGGTGGAAGTGGGCCAGGGGCCTGGTGCTGGCCTTGGCCCCCAGCTTGTCGGCAGCCAGGGCGCGGTAAGGGCGGCGGGGCGTTTCCTCGCCGTAGGTAAAGAGAATTTCCGAGTCGGTGTTGTTGATGAGCGTGACGCCCAGCAGCTCGGGCGACTGATGCACCAGGGCCAGAAACACGCCTTTCGCTGCGGGCGGCGCCGCCAGGGCTTTGGGCGCCGAGGGCGCACCGCTTTTGCCCGGGCCGCTGGAGGCCACGGCTGCCAAGGCGTCGGCAAGCGACGGCTGCGGGGCCCGGGGGGCGGGCTTGGGCGCACTCCGGTCTTTCTTGCTGGGGTTGCGGCCGGGATTCTGGTTGGCCTTGCCGGGCTTGTACTCGGCAGGGGCGCCGTCGAAGGTCTGGCTTTCCTCGGGCGCAATCACCACCACTTCCCGGCGCAGCACGGGGATGGTGAAGTCGTTGTCAATGGCCACTTCCACCAGCTCGCTGTCGAGCAGGCGGGTGATGATGCCACGCTCGGTGCCCGTGAGCAGGCGTACTCTATCTCCTACGTTCATAGTTCGTTATCTAAGCAATTGTTGGCCAGGGCAACCAGTGAGGTTCCTTGGCCGACAGCGACGTTTTCGCTCAAAAGTACGGCGTCTGTTCCGCTACGTACGCAGCCGCCCGGGTTGTAGCTACGTTTTCGTAATTGCTGAAAAGCTTGCGGGCTATGTAGAATGGAGCCTGAGGAAATACCCCAGCCCTGCTGCCCGGTTCGATGCTGGGCCTACATCAGGTAGAATTTTTCCGGCGCATAAGGTGCTGGCACCTCCGACTCCTGCAGCAGCTGCTTCAGGTTTATCTCAATGGTTCGGGCAATGGCCGTAACCGGCGTATCCGTGGGCTTGTTATTGAAGGGGTCCTGCAGGTAGCCGGCGGTTCGTTCTAGCAGAAAGAACGTAGAGGCAACAACCATCAGGATAGGTATTTCCCATAACCCGATGGTTTCAACCAAACCCAGTGAGAGGGTGCTGAGAAACAGATAAATAAAGAAGTAAATCAGCAGGCGGTAGCTGGTTGGGAACACTGTGCTGCGGATGCGCTCGGCCCGGCCCATGGCATCGCAGAGCCGTACCAGGGTATTATCCAGCTGCACCTGCTGAAAAGCGTTGATAGCCTCTTGCTGATAAAGCTGCTTTATCTGTTGGGTATGCAGCGACAGCAGGGCCAGGGGCTTGTTGGAGTGCTCCTGAACGTAAGATACTTCGTCGGCCGGCAGGTAGGTACGCAGCGTGGCGGTGGGGTCATGCTGGCGGAGCGACTCGCCCAGGCTGTAGCACCAGGCAATCTGGCGGTAAGCGACCGACCGCAGCAGCGAGCTGGAGCCGCTGCCCTTCAGCACGTCGTTGGGAACGAAGCCCATTAGCTGCAGCACCAGCGTGCGCGAATCGTTGACGATGGCGCCCCACACCTTGCGTGCTTCCCACCACCGGTCATACGACTGGCTGATTTTAAATGCCAGCAGCAGCGAAATCGAGCTGCCCAGGATAGTCGGCAGCTGCAGTGGAATCTGGGGCAGATAATCCACGAAGTACATCTTCAGCACCTGGAACAGGATGGAGATGAGCAGCACCCGAATAACATCGGGCAGGATGCGTTTAAGGATGTAGCGGATGGGAAGATTCGTACTAAGCAGCATAACACAATAGCCCTGTTGGGCCACTAGGCTAACGCAAACCACCGCCATGGGTTGAGCCTCAAGCACTGGCCCACCCAGGCCCGGGCGGCAACGGTTTGGCCGCTAGTAGTAAAGCCCGTGCAGCTGCCACTCCCCCCGGCCGTTCAGCTCCAGGGCCGGGGCCGGCAGGTGAAAGATGCTGAGGGCATAAAACACGCGCTTCAGCAGCACGCTGCGGGTAGGAATACGCCGCAGGTCCACATCGAGCGACAGGTAGTACTGCCGGTAGGGGCGCAGGCCCTGGGCGGCGTTCACGCCGTCGTCGTTGTACACCAGGTCTTCGCCGCCGTAGCCCAGGGCCGGCTGCAGCCAGCGGGGCCAGCGGCTGCCGGCGCCCAGAAAGGCGCCCACGTCGGTGCACAGCCAGTAGGTCTGGCCGTTGTAGTCCTTGAGCAGGCGCTCGGGTACCGTCTTGCCCAGCACGTTGGGCCGGCGCTGGGCATAGTCCGTGAGGCGAAACGAGAGCTTGGGCATAATGCGGATGTCGCCCCAGGCCAGCTCTTGCGCGAGCACCCCGGCCGAGCCCAGAAAGTTGGCCCCCAGGTCGGTGGCCGATGCGCCGTAGGCCGGGTCGCGCCCGTCGAGCAGCTCGATGGGGCTTTGCACTGCGAAGCCCACGAAGGAGCCGTACCAGATGGCTTTGCGCTCCGGCAAGCCGGCCCAGCGCAGCATATCCACGGCGCCGCGGCTAATCTGAAAGGCCCCCCAGGCGTGCCCGGCCTTGTCGAGCTGCTTCCACTCGGGCCAGTCGTTGAACCAATGCAGCGAGGTCTTTTCGCCCGTGTACCAGCTGCTCGTCAGGCCGGTGTAGATGAGGCCGTAGCCCAGGGCCGAGCCGGCCGTCAGCAATCGTACCCGGCGGGCAGTCCGGCGGGTTGAATCTGCAGGTAAATCCTGTACTAAAACAGGATGCATTTCCGCAATCGATTGTGGTACAGGCTTCAGCACTTGTGCCTTTCCGGGAGTCGGCACCAACGGGCCGGCCCAGAAAAAAAACGAAAGGGGGAGTAGTAATTTTAAAGGAACTAACTGCCTCATAATAGGCGTCATAAGGCATGGGCTTGGCCGCAAAGATACGGCATGCGCTAGTGCTGGGCCTGGCGGGCTTGGGCAGGTAGTATTGTATCTTGCTTTAGCATAGCAGCAGCCCCTCAGGTTAAGGCTTGAACCATTCGACAGTCTGCTCACTTAATAGGATATTTTCCACTTTTCCCAATTCCCACATGAGCCTTTTTCGACACTATTTTGCCTTGTTGATTGGGTTGCTGCCTTTCGCCGTACAGGCGCAGGTGCTGACCACCCAACCGGTTTTCTTCCGGGAAACCGACCAGGTTACCATTACCTACGATGCTACCCAGGGCAACGGAGCATTGGCTAACTTCACCGGCAACGTCTACATCTGGACCGGAGTAGTTACCAACCTGAGTGCCAACAACACCACCTGGCGGCACGTGAAAAGCCCCAGCTTCGGCCAGGCCGACCCGGCGGCGCTGATGACCCGCGACGCCACCAACCCCAACCTGTACCGCATCACCTTCACGCCGCGCACCTACTACCCCGTGCCCGCCAATGAAACCATTCTGCGGCTGGCCATGATTTTCAAGGACGCCGCCGGCAACACCGTAGGCCGCTCCTCCAATGGCAGTGACATGTTCATCGACGTGTACCAGGGCGGCCCGGCCGTGCGCCTGACCCAGCCCGTAAGCGGCGGCAACCCGCAGTTCGTGACCGCCGGCGTGGCCCTGCCCGTGAGCGGCAGCAGCGCCCAGGCCGCCAACCTGACGCTGACGCTGAACGGGGTGCAGGTTGGCCAGGCCAGCAATGCCACCACCATCACGGGCAGCGTAACGCCCACCGCCACCGGCCGCAACGTGCTGCGCCTGACCGCCGGCAGCGGCGCCACGGCGGTATCCGACTCCGTCGTGCTGGTGGTGCGCCCGCCAGTGGTAACCGCCCCCCTGCCCGCCGGCGCACGACAAGGCGGTATTACCTACCTGCCCGGCGGCACCTCGGTTATCCTGGCCCTCACGGCTCCTAACAAGCAGTTTGTGTACGCTGTGGGCGAGTTCAACAACTTCCAGCCCGAAAACTCGGCCTTCATGAACCGCACCCCCGACGGCAACGTGTGGTGGGTGCAGCTCAACGGCCTCACCGCCGGCCGCGAGTATGCCTACCAGTACCTGGTAGATGGCACCCTGCGCGTAGCCGACCCCTACACCGAGAAAGTGCTGGACCCCAACAACGACCGGTTTATTCCGGCCGTGACCTATCCCGGCCTGCGCTACCCCGCCGGGCAAACCGGCATCATGGCCACCTTCCAGACCAACCAGACGCCCTACGTGTGGCAAACCACCAACTTCCAGCGCCCGGCCAAAACCAGCCTGATAGTGTACGAGCTGCACCTGCGCGACTTCATTGCCCGCCACGACTTCCAGACCCTGCGCGATACCCTGGGCTACCTGCAGCGCCTGGGTGTCAACTGCATCGAGCTCATGCCCGTGAACGAGTTTGAAGGCAACGACAGCTGGGGCTACAACCCGAGCTTCTACTTTGCCGTCGACAAGTACTACGGCACCAAGGAAGCCTTCAAGCGCTTTATCGACGAAGCCCACCGCCGCGGTATGGCCGTGGTGATTGACATGGTGCTCAACCACTCCTTCGGCCAGAGCCCCATGGTGCAGATGTATTTCGATGGCAACCCCACCGCCAACAGCCCCTGGTTCAACCGCAGCGCCACCCACCCCTTCAACGTGGGCTACGACTTCAACCACGAAAGCCCCTTTACCAAGCGCTTCACCAAGGACGTAATAGATTTCTGGCTGCAGGAATACCGCCTCGATGGCTACCGCTTCGACCTGAGCAAAGGCTTTACCCAGGTAAACTCCGGCTCCAACGTTGGCCAGTGGAGCAACTACGACCAGTCGCGCATCAACATCTGGCTCGACTACCACAACCACATGCAGGCCACCAGCCCCGGCTCCTATAACATTCTGGAGCACTTTGCCGACAACAGCGAGGAAACCGTGCTGGCCAATGCCGGCATGATGCTGTGGGGCAACATGCACGGTGCCTACACCAACCTCGCCGAAGGACGGTCGGCCAACCTGAACTGGGGCTACTACCGGGCTCGTAACTGGCAGCAGCCCAACCTGCTTGCCTTCATGGAAAGCCACGACGAGGAGCGCAACATGTACAGCGCCCTCAACTTCGGCCTGAACAACGGCGCCGGCTACGACATCCGCAACCAGGCCACGGCTCTGCAGCGCATGGCCGCCAATGCGGCGTTCTTCTTCCCCATCCCCGGCCCCAAAATGATTTGGCAGTTTGGCGAGCTGGGCTACGACATCAGCATCAACCAGAACGGCCGCACCGGCGCCAAGCCCATCCTCTGGAACTACTTCCAGGACCCGGCCCGCCGCCAGCTGTACAACGTGTACGCCAACCTGATTGCGCTGCGCAACCGCAACGAGCCCGCTTTCGCCAATGGTACCTTCACTTACCAGCTGGCGTCGCAGTCGAAGGTGATGCACCTTACCCACCCCACGCTCAACGTGACGGTGGTGGGCAACTTCGGCATCTTCGGCGACCAAATCAACCCCAACTTCCCCCAGACCGGGCGTTGGTACAACTACCTGACCGGCGACAGCATCACGGTGACCAACACCCAGGCGCTGCTCAACCTCAACCCCGGCGAGTACGCCGTGTACACCAACCGGCGCGTGGCACGTGCGCTGTCGGCTCGCGCCGACAAGGCCGAGCTGGCCAATGCCTTCCAGCTCAGCGCTGCCCCCAACCCGGCCGGCAGCTCCACTACGCTGTTCTACGAGCTGCCCGTGGCTGCTACGGTACAGGTGAGCGTGCGCAACCTGCTGGGACAGAATGTGCTGACCCTGCCGGCTAAGCGCCAGAGCGGCGGCGGCCACAGCCTGGAGCTGCCCCTGAGCGGCCTGGCCCCGGGCATGTACCTGGTAAGCCTGGAAGCCGCCGGCCGCCAGCAAACCCAGCGCCTGGTGATAACCCGCTAACTGCGGCAAGGTGTTAAGCAAAAAAAGGCCCGTCGTACAACACGACGGGCCTTTTTTATGTGCTAAGCTTCAGGCGGAAGGCTGGTATAGCGCGGACTCGCAGAGTCCGCGCTATACCAGCCCAACCAGGCTACGCCTGCTCGTGAAAGCTAACCAGGTCGTCGATAGGGGAGCGGATGATTTTGCCCACCTGCATGCCATGGCTTTGCGCTACCTGCATCAGGGCATCGCGGAAGTTGTAGCCCACCGAGCCCACGCAGTTGAAGGTGTAAGCCTGGTAGTTGGGGTAGTGCAGCACCAGGTTCTGGAAAAACGTCTCAAAACCCTGCAGCACAATCTCCCGGCAGTAGCTCACGTTGTTGTGGTCGTAGGCGAACTTGGCAAAGCTGGCCAGGAAGCGGTTGGGCAGGGGCTGGTTGTAGAGCCGGTCGAGGATGTCGTTGCGCGAGCCCAGGTTGTAAGCGTTCCGGAACTCGTCCTGCAGGCCGTCGGGCAGCAGGCCGCGCAGGTAATCCCGCAGCAGGCGCTTGCCGATAAACGAGCCCGAGCCTTCATCACCGAGAAAGTAGCCGAGTGAATCCACGTTGTAGATAATCTTCTCGCCGTCGTACAGGCAGGAGTTGGTGCCCGTGCCGAGAATGGAGGCAAAGCCAGGCTTGCGGCCCAGCAGCGCCCGGGCGGCGGCCAGCAGGTCCTCGGTCACGGTGACGGTAGCGTTGGGGAACAGCTGCCGCATGGCATTGCCAATCACGTCGGCTTTGGCGGGCGACGACACCCCGGCCCCGTAGAAATGCACTTCGCGTACCTCGTCCCGCGGTAGGGTGTCGGGCAGGTTCTGGTGAAGCGAAGCCGCAATGGTGGGGGTGTCTACAAAGTCCGGGTTGTAGCCTTCGGTGTTGAAGTAAACGCGGGTGTGGGCGTCGTCGAGCTGGCACCAGTTGCTTTTCGTGGAGCCGCCATCGGCAATTAGAATCATAAGGCAGGAAGTGGCAAAATTGAAGGTCGATACAAAGACGAAAGTAGCGCCTAATAGCCACAAACCGATAACTCCAAGCCGCACAAATGCGTTAAAGGCCGTCGATAGTCTGAAAAATTATTTTTTGTAATAAAAATCGTTTTTGTCTCAAAAACTTTACTCCAAAAAGTGCGTTAAGTGAGCCAAAAATGTTACTTTTACCTAGTTCCAGCACGCTGGAATCATATTCACAATTTTACCTACCATTTTTTACAATTTTCACCTTTTCAAGACCGATGAAAAAAATCTTTACCCTCGTCACAGCGGGAGTCCTGGCGGCAGGCTCGCTGAGCGCCCAGGCCCAGGTTTCGCTCGATGGGCAGCTGACGGCCGCTGAAGTGACGGCTGGAAACTACCAGCTTATTGGCAAGTTCACTAACCCCCGCGGCTTCGGCGACTGGGGTCTGTTGAGCCTTTACGCGGCCAGCACCCCCACCAAGCTGTACTTCTTTGTAGGCGGCACGGTGGAAAACAACGGCAACGCCTTCCAGCTGTTTATGGACCTGCCCGGCACGCCCGGTGTTCCCGTTGGCACGGCCCTGCCCGCTGGTGCAGCCTCCACTTCCTTCCAGAACATGACGGCCCGTCTCGACCTGGCGGCTGACATGGCCCTGGCCCTGCGCGCCGACGGCAGCGACTACCAGATTGAAGGTGCTTCCTACACCTCGGGTACGGTGGGCACTTCGCAGAAGCTGACTTCCACCGCCGGCACGGTTGCTGCCAACGGCATGCCCCAGAACCTGTCGATGGCTGCCACCATTGGCACTTTCGCCAAGTTCGCCGGTGCCCGGGTAGCTTACCGCGGCACTACCGACGGCAGAATCCTCACCAACCCCGGCAACGTGTCGCCCAACACCAGCGCGGCTTACGGCGGCGTAGGCAGCTACGGCTGGGAGATTGAGCTGGACCGCGTCAACATGGCCCTGAACGTTGGCACGCCCTCGCTGAGCATCTTCCTGGTGCAGAACAGCGGCGATGGCGGCTACCTCTCCTCAGACTTCATCCCCCAGACCTCGGCTCCGCTGACCACCAACGGTGGCAACCTGGCTACTTCGAGCATGGTTGACTTCGCCACGATTGTAGGCCGTCAGGCCGCTACCATCACCCTGGGCGCCAACGGCGTGCTGGGTACCAAAGTGGTGGATGCCGCCAGTATTGGCATGAACGTGTTCCCGAACCCGGCCAATGGCCAGGCTACGGTTTCCTACAACGTGGCCAGCCGCTCCGAGCAGGTTAGCGTAGTCCTCACCGACCTCATGGGCCGTACGGTGCGCGTGCTGGAAACCGGTGCCAAAACCGTTGGCACGCAGACGGTAAGCATCAGCTCGGCGGATGTTGCTGCTGGTACTTACCTGGTGCAGGTACGCGTAGGCGACAACCTGGCTACCCGTAAGGTAGTGCTGCTGTAGGTTAGCCCTCATTCATAAAATAGCCCCCGTACTCTTGGCAGTACGGGGGCTTTTTTTGTTGGCCAGTTGTCTTCTATCGCCTGGCCTTTGGGGTTAATAGGAGTAACGTAAGCCAGTAGCTTAGTGCCGTATCTGACGCTGTTCACGGCATGGTTGGCTATGGTGAGCTCACAATAAGCGCTACAGTATACAGCCTGATTTTCGGGCGGGTTTCGCGTTGGTCAGGGCGGTGGTCTTACTATAAATTCATAAGTACAGGCTTACTGAAGGCGCTTCATTGTTAGAAGGAGGAGAGGTATAATTCCCATGCGGCAGAAGGCTGCAACAGACACAGAATATGACCCTGGGGCGGGTTGTTGACTGCCTCATGCCTGCAAGAGCCACTTAAACCCTTGATGGCAGAAAACAAAAAAGCCGCTGCAGGGCAGCGGCTTTTTTGGAACAGGGTGGGCCAGCGGCTGGCCCGGTTAATCAGGGCGTCAGCGTAACAACACCGCCCGTAACGGCACCGGCAGCGTCGCGGTTTACCACCAGCTTAACCGTGTACCTGCCGGCGGCAGCCACCAGGTTGGGGCCGTTCAGCGTCAGGGGTACGCCTTGGCGGAAATCGCCGGCGGGGCCACCCAGGTTGGTGCTCCAGCTCTGGTCTTGACGGAACTTGAATTCACCGGCATTCAGCTGGGCATTGCGCAGCACATAGGCCCGCACCGTGCAGTCGTAAGTCAGCATGATGTCGTTAGGAGTTGCCCCTGGCCAGCCATTGCCAGCCGGGCCCACCAGGCCCCACTGCTGCGTGGGAATGGTTACGGCCTGGTAGGGCGAAGCCACCATCGACTTCACTTCCGAGTAGGCGGGCTCCACCTTGCCGCCCAGCGAAGCTTTCACCCGCACGTCGAGGCGCACCGGAGCCGGGGTGCTGGGCAGGTTGCAGTCGATGGTGTTGTAGAGGTCGTTGAGCTCCTTGTTGGTAAACGACTTGCTCAGCGCCGAGCCAACGTTGATGTCCTCGGTGGACGCGAAGTTGGTGTTGGCTTTAGCAAACTGCAGGGTGTAGGTAACCGCAGCAGGGAAGTTGAAGTCGGCTGCAGTCCAGCTATAGGTCACCGCCGGGACATTCGGCGTCGACTGGGCAATGGTGGCGGTGGTAGCGGAGGCCGTGAGGGCCGGTTTGGCTACAACGTTCAGGGTTGCCTTTGTTTCGTCTTTCTCACAAGCAGCGAAAGCGAATAGTAAGCTGCCCAGCACCGCCAGTTTAGCGAATTTATTGTACATATAATTGAGATGAGAAAGTGAGTGATGCAAGGCTGCCGTAACTGTAGCCGGAGCGCGGTTACGGCAGCGGCTTGCGATTAATAACCCGGGTTCTGCTGAATGTTGGAGTTGGCAACGCGAGCGGTGTTCGGAATCGGGAACAGGTTGCGCGTTACGTCTACTTGCTGGCCGGTACGGGTGTCACCACCCTTGAAGGGCCACAGGAACTGGAGGGGACCCGTGTAGCGACCGAAGCGAATCAGGTCGGTACGGCGGTGGCCTTCCCAGAACAGCTCACGGCCGCGCTCGTCGAGGATGCCGTCCAGGGTAATGGAGCTCAGAGCCGGCGCGTTGGAGCGAGTCCGCACGGTGTTCACCAGCTGCAGGGCTTCGGTAGTGCTGCCACCCGAGCGCAGCAGGGCTTCGGCCAGCATCAGCTGCACGTCGGCCAGGCGGAACATGGGGAAGTCCGTGTCGATGAAGTCGCCGCTGCCACCATTGGCCTGGGCGCCGCTACCGGGAACACCGGTCGAGGTAACGTTCTTGTACTTGGTTACCGCATAGCCATTGCTGAAAGCACTCAGCGTATCCACCGCACGGCGCTGGCCGGTGGTGAAAAACAGGGCCCGACGGTCGGTTACATCGGCTGGCATCTGGGAGGGAGCCAGGAACAGGCCCACCAGGTTAGGACGGGCCCGCAGGCCAGCCCAGCCGCCGTTGATGCCAAAGTCGGCCGGTTGCATGCGGCCGCCCACTGGGGCGTGGGTCAGGAAGGTCATGCTGCCATAAGTCTGGGTCCGCACCCCATCCGAAGTCACCGGGAAGATGATTTCGTTGCGGGCCGCCGAACGGTCGTTGTCGGCCAGGAACAGGTGGCTGTAGTTGGGGCTGAGGGTGTAGCCCGCGGCCAGCACTTTGCGGGCTGCCGTAATAGCTTCGGCATTGCGGGCCGTGCCGGTGTACACCTGTGCGTTCAGGTACAGCTTGGTTTGCAGGGTCCAGAGCGTGGCTTTGTCGGCGCGGCCATATTCGGCGCGCGGGTTCAGCATTTCGCTCTCAATGGCGTTCAGCTCCGACTCAACGAAGGAGAAGTATTCGGCACGCGTTTTCTGGCTGGGCACCGTGCCTACGTCCTGGTCTTCGGTAGCGAAGGGGCCCCCGCCAAACATGTCCATGGCGTGGAAGTAGCTCAATGCGCGCAGGAAGCGGGCCTCGGCGCGGTACTTACGCACCGTGCCGGCCGCATCGCCGCTGATGCCGCGGTCGCTGAGCTTGGAGTCGGTGGTTTGCCGGATAAACTCGTTGCAGAGCGAAATCTGGTAGTAAATCCGGTCGTAGAGGGCCCGCACAAACTCGTTGTCGGCGTTCCAGGTCATTTTGTTGACGTTGGGCAGGTTGCCATCGTTCCAGCCAATGATGGCTTCGTCGGTGGTTACCTCCTGCAGCGACCAGTACTGACGCAGGTAGTTGGAGAAGCCCTCGTCGATACCCGAAATGTCGGGCATGCCGGCGGGCCCCTGCTGGCCGCTCACGGCCAGGGTGGCGTACAGGCGGGCCAGAACCTGGCGAATTTGGGCCGGGTCACGGAAAACGACTTCCGCGTTGGCCGAGTAATCCGGGGTCTGGTCGAGGTCTTTGGTGCAGGCGGGAAGCAAAGTGGCTACTAACGCCAGCATTCCCAGGGTGCGAAGAAATTTATTACGCATAATCAGGTTGCATTTAAAGGGTTAGAAGCCCACGTTGAGGCCAACGGTGAAGGTGCGCGGACGCGGATAGATGGTTTGGTCGATGCCACCGATGATTTCCGGGTCTATGCCTTTGTACTTGGTAATAATGAATGCGTTCTGAACAGCGAAGGTGAGGTTAAGGTTCGTGTTTTCCTTCACCAGGCTACCGAAGTTGTAGCCCACCGTGATGTTCTCCATGCGGAGGAACGAAGCATTCTCCACGAAGTAGTCGGAGAAGTACTGAGCCGTGCCGAAGTTAGAGCGCAGCACCTCGCGGTTGCGGTTCACGGCGAAGCCCGTGGTCGACTGGTCGTAGAACGACTCGGAGCGTACGTTGTTGTACACGTAGTTGCCGATGTTGGAGCGCAGCGTGAAGGCCAGGCTGGCCTTGCCATAGGTCAGGTTAGCGCCACCGCCGAGGATGTAGTCCGGGCGGGCCGACTTGTAGCGGTAGTAGTCAAGGCTGCTGATGGTGTTGTCGCCGTTACGGTCCACATAGATGCCTTCCACGGGGTTGCCATCCTGACCGTATACCTGCTGGGCCACGTAGAACGACTGCGTGGGGAAGCCCACGGTGTTCACCTGAATGTTGTTGCCCACACCGCCGGAAATACCGCCAGTCTGCTGACCAACGTCGTTGGCTGCGTCGCTGCGGGTGAGCTTGGTGATGCGGTTACGGTTGTAGGTGGCGTTGAAGTTAACCGTTAGGTTGAACTTGTCGCCGCGCACGGCGTCCAGGTTGGTTACAAACTCTACCCCCTTGTTGGTGAGTGAGCCTACGTTAAAGGTGCCGCCGTTGGAGAGGCCTTCCAGCGGGCCGATGGGCAGAAAGTTCAGCAGGTCCTTGGTGTCGCGCTGATAAAAGTCAACGCTACCATACACGCGGCCGCTGGCAAAGCCGTAGTCCAGACCCAGGTTGTAGGTGGTGGTCGTTTCCCACTTGATGTTGGGGTTGTACTGGTCGGAGCGCAGCGTACGCACGAAGCCGTTGGCACCCGAGCCAATCTGGTACTGCGACGTCAGGGTGCTCAGCGTCAGCGTCGGCACGCCAGGGTAGAAGGAGCCCACGTCCTGCTGGCCGGTCTGGCCGTAGCCCAGGCGCAGCTTCAAGTCGGAGATGGCCGTGGAGTTCTTCAGGAAATCCTCGCCCTTAATGCGCCAGGCAACAGCACCCGAGGGGAAGTAGCCCCACTTGTTGTTGGGGAAGCGCGACGAGCCGTCAGCACGGAACGTAGCCGTCAGCAGGTACTTGTCGGCGATGTTGTAGTTGGCCCGGCCGAAGAAGCCCAGCAGCACGTACTGGTTGAGGGCCTGGTCCTGGTTGGTGTAGGTGAGCGAAGACTCCTGGAACACGCTGCCATCGGCGCGGCGGTTGGGGAAGATGTAGCCACGGTTCTGGAACTTCTGCCAGGAGTAGCCGCCGAGCAGCTCCATGCGGCCTACGCCCACGGTTTTGGTGTACTTGGCGAAAGCTTCCAGCAGGGTGTTGTTCAGGTCCTGGCGGTACTCGTTGTTTACGCCACGCTGGCCGAAGGCCGAGGCCGCCGTAGCCGGCACGAAGGTGGTGCCGTTGCCGCGCTGCACGTCATAGCCCAGGTTGAGGTTGGCGCTCAGGCCGCTCAGGAAGGGCAGCTTGTAGTCGAGCTGAATGTTGCCGATGCTGCGGCGAACCGTGCTACGGTCGCGGCGCTGCTCAATCAGGCTGACGGGGTTGCGGGGCGAGAGGTTGTTGAGGTTGCCCGAGCCGCCGGTTTCGAGAAACTCCACGTAGCCGCCATAAGGAGCATAGCGCGGGTCAGACGAGCGAATCGGCTGGGTGGGGTCGAAGCGCACGGCGTTGCCTACCGCGCCCTGGTCGGAGAAGTTGTTGTCGATAACCGAGCCTTTCAGGTTGATGTCGATGCGCAGGTTGTCGTCGAGCAGCATGGGGGTCACGCCCACCGAGCCCGAGAAACGGGTCAGGTCGTTGTTCTTCAGCAGGCCTTCCTGGCGCAGGTGGCCTACCGACACACGGAACGGCGTTTTGCCGGCCGAGCCCATCAGGCTCACGTTGTTGTCGGTGGTGAAAGCCGTGCGGTAGATTTCTTTCTGCCAGTCGGTGCTGGCGTTGCCCAGCGAGGCCTTCTGGCCACTGGTGCCGCGCTCGTTTACCAGGGTGCGGAACTCATCGGCCGAGAGAACGTCGGCATACTTGGCAATGGTGGCCAGGGAGTTCTGGGTCGAAACATTGAGGCGCATCTTTTCGCCGGCCAGGCCACGCTTGGTCGTCACGATGATAACGCCGTTCGATGCACGGGAGCCGTAGATTGCCGTTGCCGACGCATCTTTCAGTACCGTCACGCTCTCAATGTCGTTGGGGTTGATGAGCGAGAGCGGGTTCGACGAGCCGGCCAGGCCGGAGTTGTCGACCGGCACGCCATCGATAACGATAAGCGGGGCGTTGGAAGCCGCCAGCGAGGAGCCGCCCCGAATCAGGATTTGGGAGCCTGCGCCGGGAGCACCGCCGCCGGTGGTAATCTGTACCCCGGCTACTTTGCCCTGAATCAGCTGCTCGGGGTTGGTAACCTGGCCTTTCACAAACTGCCGCTCGTCGACTGTTGTAATGGAGCCGGTTACGTCCTGGCGGCGCTGGGTGCCGTAGCCCACTACCACGGCTTCGGAAAGCTGGGTGGTGTTTTCGACCAGGCTGGCCGACACTTCGGTGTTCTGGCCAGCCACAACCGATACCGGACGGCGTACGGTGGTGTACCCTACATAGGAGATAACCAGGGTTTGGGGGCCAGCCGGCACGTTCTGGATACTGTAGGTACCGTCCACGTTCGACGAGCCGCCAATGGTGGTGCCTTCAATCAGCACGGTAGCACCCGGAACCCCTTCGTTAGCGTCATCCGTGACACGTCCGCTCACGGAACCAGTTTGGGCAAATGCTCCCGAGGGGAAGCCAAAGCCCGCGAATAGCAGCAGAAACAATAGTTTCGCCAGGTAATGGTGTTTCATAAAGGAAACGGTTTGAAAAAAAGTGAATGGTGGGTTAAGTCGTTGGAGGCCGGGAGGAAAAAATCGAATGAAAATCGAGGGAAAGTCATCCGAAACAGGCTTGAAAAGAGGCCAAAAAGGTAGAAAGCAGAGGAACGTTCAGCCAGAGTGCAAAATGAGGATTTTATACAGGCTTGATAATCAGGGCTAAAGTGGCTAAAATATTTCCGCAAACGTTGCCGGAAATCCAAATAACCACGCAAGATATGGTGTTCTTCGTGAGAATCACAATTCGGAGTGGTGCCGTAAAACTTTTTTAGTGAAATCGTTTCCAAAACCAACTGCTGGCACTTGCGTTTTGGATATTAAACAGAAACCTCCAAATATATTATCCCTATGCGAGTATACTTAAAGATTCGCAGAATAGCTCGCAGAGCAGCGCCGGGCCTGGTGCTGGCTGTGCCGTACGGCTAAGAAAACCGGTCAATACCGGAGGCCGTCGGGAACAGAACTGCTTAGCAGCTAGCGTATACAGTAAGCCTGGAAGCCTGCCTGTTGTGTTGCACGTTCCCAAGATAGGGGCGAGGTCGGAGAAAAAGTGCCGGTCCCATCGTTTATTTGCATCAATCAGGCACTTCTGGCAACCACTCGCGCTTGCATTCGGGAACTCGCAAAGCGAAATTGCACTGCATTTTACCGGCTGGCACGAGAGTTGGTCGTACTGGCGGTTTTAAACCCCTTACTTTTGGGTTTCACCATGAAAATGAAAAAGCAACTACTCTTCATGCTGCTGGTGCTGGCAGCTTCTATCGGCAACGCTGTTGCTCAGGACCAGCCGGGCATCGTGATGCCGTCCAAGTCCAAGGGCAAAACGAAAACGGAGCAAGGCAAGGGCAAAGGGAAAAACGCGAATGGGCCGATTATTATCCGCAAGGAAAATGCCGATGAGGATGCGCCCCCCATTATTGTAAGCAAGACCAAGCTCAAGAACCCGGTAATCGTGTACTACGAGCAGGCTCCTCCCGGCAAAGTGGTGCAGCAGCTTATCATGGACGAGGAGCACCTGGCCTTGCTGCGCTACCTGGGCCCGGAAGAGCTGGTAATGCGCCGCGAAGTGTATGTCGACGGGGTGGGCAACCTGGGCCTGCCCGGTACCGACGAGAAGAAGTTCCGCCTGCTGGGCACCAGCCTGATTGCCGACGACGTCCGCAAGCCCGCCGGCGATGGCCGCAGCACCTATTCCAAGCTGCGGGTGCCCTCGCCCGGCGAGCTGTACGTGGTGCGCGAATCGGCTGAGGAATACCGTCACTTTGTGAAAGGGCCGCAAAAGCAAGGTTCCCTGCTCGACTTTCAGGTGAATGGCCTGCCCGGAGTCGATTCGGTAAGGGCCGTGTACACGCTGCGGCGCATGGACTCAGCCGAGCGGGGTGCCGGCAGCGGCTCCACCATTCGTTAAGCGCAGCCGTCCTGCACCATGCGCCGTTTGTTGCTGCTTGCCCTGCTGGCTGCCGCACCGGCCAGCGCCCAGACGGTGCTTTCCGTGACCCGGGTGCCGGCCAATACCCCGGCCGGTGACACGCTCTATGTTGCCGGCTCCTTCAATGGCTGGAATCCGCGCAGCGACGGGTTTGCCCTGCGCAAGCAGGCCGATGGCAGCTACCAAGTGAGCTTACCCGCCGGTACCGGGGCCGCAGAATACAAGTTTACCCGCGGCACCTGGGCCACGGCGGAGGCTACTGCCCAGGGGCAGCCCCTGGCCAACCGTAAGGCCGCGGCCGGTGCTCCGGCACTTATCAGGCACGAAATAGCGGCCTGGGAAGACCTGAGCGGTTCGGCTGCCCAGGCCAAGCGCCACACTGCCTCTGCCAATGTGCGGGTGCTGGCCGAGGCGTTTAACATGCCCCAGCTGAACCGGAAGCGCCGGGTATGGATATACCTGCCCGCCGGCTACCACCAAAACAAAGCCCGGCGCTACCCGGTGCTGTACCTGCACGACGGCCAGAACGTATTCGACGAAGCCAGCAGCTTCAGCGGGGAGTGGGGCGTCGATGAAATCCTGGACCGCCTGCAGGCGCGCGGCAAAGCGGCCGGGGGCTGCATCGTGGTGGCCGTTGATAATGGCGGCGAGTTTCGGCTCGACGAGTACATTCCCTGGCGCAGCGCCGCCCTGAAAGACCAGACGCACCAGGGAGGGCAGGGCGATGCCTATGTGGATTTTCTGACCCTGACGCTGAAGCCCTACGTCGATGCCCGCTACCGGACCCGTCCGGAGGCGGCCAGCACCGGCATTGCCGGCTCCAGCCTCGGGGGGCTTATCTCCTTCTACGCCGCGTTAAAGTACCCCCGCGTGTACGGCCGGGTGGGGGTGTTTTCCCCCGCGTTCTGGGTTTGTCAGGATTCCCTGCAAGCGTATGCCCGCCGCCACCGGGCAGCGGTGGGGGCCCGCTTCTACTTCCTGTGCGGCCCCAAGGAGTCGGAAACCATGCTGCCGCTGACCGTGTACTGGCGCAATGCCCTGCGCTCGGCCGGGGTGCCGGCGGCACATGTGCGCCTGGTAGCGCCGGCCGATGGCGAGCATAGGGAATGGTTCTGGCAGCGCGAGTTTCCGGCCGCCTACCATTGGCTTTTCAATCCGGCACCTGGCAACGCTGGCTCCCCCAGGCCCCGGCAGTAGTGGCAATAAACCAGCTATTTAAACCGGTGATAAAGGCAGGAGAAGCCCTGAAAAAAAAATAGCGTTACAGTGCAAGTTTGCCGGGTTGGCAACAAACTGTTCAAAGTATTGCTTGTTTTTTAATAAAACCCTGCTACCTTTGCGACGCGTTTCACGTAAACGCACCCGACCTATGACTTTTATCACGACTTCGCATGCTTGGTGGTGGCTGCTCCGAATCCTCGGACCGGACAGCCTGTGCGCGTGGTAAAGTCAAACCGACCTTTTCCATTTCTACAGAAGCCCGGCCCAAAGCCGGGCTTTTTGTATTTCCATCCTACCTGAAATTTCCGTGACTTACCTGCTTCGCACCACTCACCGCCGCTTGCTGGCCGATACGGTAACCCCCGTGAGCCTGTACCTGCGTCTGCGCGACCAATACGCCAATTGCCTGCTGCTGGAAAGTGCCGACTACCACGGGCAGCAAAATGCGTTCAGCTACCTGGTATGTGAGCCGCTGGCCACCTTTGAGCTGGGCCGCGGCGGCGTGCTGCGGCAGGGCCTGCCCGGCCAGGAAGCAGGGCAGGAGCAGCTGAGCGAACCCCGGCTGGCCCTGGACCGGCTGCGCACGTTTGCGGCCGCGTTTCAGCCTGATGCCGAGGCTCCGGCTTTCCCATTCATTAGCACCGGCTTGTTTGGCTACATGGGCTACGAGGCCGTGCAGAGCTTTGAGGACGTTGCACTGAGCGCCGCCAAGGTGCCGGCCGGCGACGTGCCGCTGATGCGCTACGGCGTGTACCGCTTCGTTATTGCCTTCAACCATTTCCGGCAGGAGCTGCACCTTTTTGAGCACCGGCTGGCCGATTCACCAAGCCAGGAGAGCGGCCTCGACCGCCTCGAAAACCTGGTGCGCAACCCCAGCGTGCCGGCCTTTGGCTTTGCCACCGCAGGGCAGGAGCAGAGCAACCAGACCGATGAGGAGTTCCTGGCGCGGCTGGCGCAGGGGCAGGCCCACTGCCGGCGCGGCGACGTGTTTCAGATTGTGCTGTCGCGCCGGTTTCAGCAGGGATTCACCGGCGACGAGTTTAACGTGTACCGCGCCCTGCGCTCCATCAACCCCTCGCCCTACTTGTTTTACTTCGACTACGGCGACTACAAAATCTTCGGCTCCTCGCCCGAAACCCAGCTGCTGGTGCAGGGCCGCGAGGCCAGCCTGTACCCCATTGCCGGCACCTACCGCCGCACCGGCGACGATGCCGCCGATGCCGCCGCGGCCCAGCGCCTGGCCGCCGACCCCAAGGAGAATGCCGAGCACGTAATGCTGGTAGACCTGGCCCGCAACGACCTGGCCCGGCACGGCAGCAAGGTGGAAGTGCGCACCCTGCGCGAAATTCAGTTCTACTCCCACGTCATTCACCTGGTAAGCCACGTGGCCGCCGAGCTGGCGCCCGAGGCGGACACGCTGCAGGTGGTGGCCGACACTTTTCCGGCCGGTACGCTTTCGGGGGCACCCAAGCACCGCGCTCTGCAGCTTATCGACGAGTTGGAGCCTACCGCCCGCGGCTACTACGGCGGCTGCCTGGGCCACCTGGGCTTCGATGGCAGCTTCAACCACGCCATCATGATTCGCTCCTTCCTCAGCCACCACAACCAGCTCTACTTCCAGGCCGGTGCCGGCGTAGTGGCCGCTTCCGACATCAACTCGGAGCTGCAGGAAGTGCACCACAAGCTGGGCGCCCTGCGCCAGGCCCTGCAGGCGGCTTCAGTTAGCAGTTAACAGTTAGCAGTTAGCAGGAAATAAGTCAGCTAGCAGTCAGCTGCGGGGTACAACGAATATTGATGGGGTGGTTAAATGTTAAATGATACTTTTCAAATGAAAATCCTGGTTCTCGACAACTACGACTCCTTCACCTATAACCTGGTGCACCTGTTGCGGGAGCTGGGGCAGGGGGCTAATCTGAAGGTGCTGCGCAACGACCAGCTGGCTCTGGAGGCGGTGGAGGCCTACGATGCCGTGCTGCTTTCGCCCGGCCCAGGTATCCCAGCCGAGGCGGGGCTGATGCCTCAGATTATTGCCCGCTATGCTCCCAG
This sequence comes from Hymenobacter saemangeumensis, assembly GCF_039541835.1. NCBI lineage: Bacteria > Pseudomonadati > Bacteroidota > Cytophagia > Cytophagales > Hymenobacteraceae > Hymenobacter > Hymenobacter saemangeumensis. The sequence goes on from NZ_BAABGZ010000018.1 coordinate 64,843, forward strand.
TAAACGTATTCTGGGCGTATGCCTGGGGCATCAGGGCCTGGCGGAAAGCTTCGGCGCGGCGCTGTACAACCTACCCGCCGTGCTGCACGGCGTAGCCACTACCGCCGAAGTGACCGCGCCGGACGAGCGGCTGTTTGCTGGTTTGCCGACGCGCTTTCAGGTAGGGCGCTACCACTCCTGGGCCGTGCAGCCGCAGAGCATGCCCGCCGAACTGGAAGTAACCGCCCGCGACGATGACGGGCAGGTGCTGGCTTTGCGCCACCGGCAGTTCGACGTGCGCGGCGTGCAGTTTCATCCCGAAAGCATCCTGACCGAGCACGGCGCCCGCATGCTGGAAAACTGGCTGGGGTAATGGTTGTCAGTTGTTCGTTGTCAGTTGTCAGGATTGTTCTTGACAAGGCCGACAATAGAACAAGCTGACAACTGACAACGAAAAACTAACAACTAATGAAGCACATTCTCAACCAGCTGTTCGACCACCAGCCCCTGACGCACGCCGAGGCGCATGCTGCCCTGCGGCAGCTGGGCGAAGGCGGCGCCAACCCGGCCGAAACCGCGGCTTTTCTGACCGTGTACCGCATGCGGCCCATCACGGTGGCCGAGCTGGCCGGCTTCCGGCAAGCCCTGCTCGACCTGTGCCGCGACCCCGAGCTGGGTACCAGCGAGCTGCTCGACATCGTGGGCACCGGCGGCGACGGCAAGGATACCCTCAACATCTCTACCCTGGCCAGCTTCGTGGTGGCGGGCACGGGCGTGAAAGTGGCCAAGCACGGCAACTTCGGCGTGTCGTCGGTCTGCGGCTCGTCTAATGTGCTGGCGCATTTCGGCTACCGCTTTGAGGCCTCGTCGGATGAGCTGCGGCGGCAGCTGGAGCGGGCCAACGTCTGCTTTCTGCACGCGCCGGCCTTTCACCCGGCCATGCGCCACGCCGGGCCCGTGCGCCGGGAGCTGGGCCTGCGCACCTTCTTCAACATCCTGGGGCCGCTGGTAAACCCGGCCCGGCCACAAGCCCAGCTGCTGGGCGTGTTCAGCCTGGAGCTGCAGCGCCTCTACCACTACCTGATGCAATCCACGGGCCTGCGCTACGCCGTAGTTCATGCCCTCGACGGCTACGATGAGCTGGCCCTGACGGGCCCGGCCAAAGTAGTATCGGGGCAGGCCGGCGAGCAGCTGCATACCCCGCAAAGCCTGGGCCTGGCGGCCTGCACGCCCGCCGACCTGGCCGGCGGCAGCACGGTGGAGGCCGCGGCAAAGCTCTTTAAGCAGGTGCTGGACGGTGAGGGCAGCCGGGCCCAGCGCGACGTGGTGACCGCCAACGCCGCCCTGGCCCTGCAGTGCGCCCGCCCCGGCCTGGGCTGGGACGAAGCCCTGGCGCAAAGCCGCGAGTCGCTGGACTCTGGTGCCGCCCTTCGCTCTTTCCGCCTAATGCTGGAGGGATTTTAGGGATAAGGGATAAGGGATTAAGGATGGCCGATTCGTCCTTCCTGACCAGATTCCAAACCCCGATGCGCCCGACTGCCGGCTTGCTGCGGGAGCTTACTAATTCCGGCTTTCTACCTAATACCGACTACCTACTACTTACTACCTAATACCAACCAATGCCTACCATCCTCGAAACCATCATTGCCCACAAACGCCAGGAAGTGGCGGCCCGCCGCGAGCTGGTGCCGGTAAAGCTGCTGGAAAGCAGCCTGTACTTCACGGCGCAGCCCTTGTCGCTGCGGAAGTACTTGCTGCGCGAGGGCAGCAGCGGCATCATTGCCGAGTTCAAGCGCAAGTCGCCCTCCCGGGGCTGGATAAACCAGTACGCCCCGGTAGAGCGCAGCACCCTGGGCTACATGCAGGCCGGGGCGGCAGCGCTGTCGGTACTCACCGATACCGAATTTTTCGGCGGCCGCAACGAGGACCTGACCACGGCTCGCCGCTACAATTTCTGCCCCATCCTGCGCAAAGATTTCGTGGTGGACGAATACCAGGTGCTCGAAGCCAAGAGCATTGGGGCCGACGCTGTACTGCTGATTGCCGCCGTGCTCAGCCCGGCCGAAGTTAGCCGCCTGGGGCGCCTGGCCTTGAGCCTGGGCCTGGAGGTGCTGCTGGAAGTGCACGACGCCGACGAGCTGGCCCGCAGCGCCGATACAGAGGCCGTAAGTCTGATTGGAGTAAACAACCGCAACCTGCAGGATTTCAGCCTCAGCATCGATACCTCCCTGGCCCTGGCCGAAGCCATTCCGGCGGAGTTTGTGAAGGTGTCGGAAAGCGGCATCTCCAGCGCCGCCACCATCGCGCAGCTGCGGGAAGCGGGCTACCGCGGCTTTCTGCTGGGCGAAGCCTTTATGAAGCACGCCCGGCCCGAGCGGGCCTGCGCCGCCCTGGTGCAGGAGCTGAGCCAGCGGCTGCCTAACCCCAGTCACAGCCTTGCCTGACAGCCAGCCATGCCCAAGTCACCCTTCCTGCTGAAAGTATGCGGCCTCTGTGAGGAGGAAAACCTGCTGGCCGTGGCTGGGCTGCGCCCCGATTTCGTGGGCTTCATCTTCCACCCGGCCTCGGCGCGCTACGCCGGGGGGCGGCTGCGCACCACGGCCGTGCGGGCCCTGCCGGCGAACATCCGCCCGGTGGGGGTGTTTGTAAACGAGAGCACCGCCAGCGTGCTGGCCACGGCCCACTCCTTCGGCCTGCACGCCGTGCAGCTGCACGGGCAGGAAACCCCGGCCCAGTGCGCCGAGCTGCGGGCGGCGGGGCTGCTGGTAATCAAAGCCTTCTCAATAGGGGAGGAGCTGGACCAGGAAAAGCTGCGCCCCTACGCCGGGGTGTGCGACTACTTTCTCTTTGACACCCAGGGCCGGCAGCCCGGCGGAAATGGGCAGGTGTTCGACTGGGAGCTGCTGCGCGGCTACTCCCTGGGCGTGCCCTACTTCCTGGCCGGCGGCCTAGCCCCCGAACACGCCGAGCAGCTGCAGCGCCTGCGGCTGCCTGGGTTGGTAGGACTCGACCTGAACAGCCGCTTTGAAACCAGCCCCGGCCTGAAAAGCCCCGAACTACTACAGAACTTCTTTGCCGTACTGCGGCCTTCCTTATGAGCACATCCTTTCAATCCCCTACGCCCCGCGGCTACTACGGCGAGTTTGGCGGGGCCTTCGTGCCCGAGATGCTGTATCCCAACGTGGAAGAGCTGCAGCAGCGCTACCTGGACATTTTAGCCGACGCCGACTTTCAGGCCGAGTTTCAGCAGCTGCTGCGCGACTACGTGGGGCGGCCCACGCCGCTGCTGGAGGCCCGCCGCCTGTCGGCCCGCTACGGCACGCGCGTCTTCCTCAAGCGCGAGGACCTGTGCCACACCGGCGCCCATAAAATCAACAACACCGTGGGCCAGATTCTGCTGGCCAAGCGCCTGGGCAAGAAGCGCATCATTGCCGAAACCGGGGCCGGGCAGCACGGCGTGGCTACGGCTACGGTGTGTGCCCTCATGGGCCTGCCCTGCGTGGTGTACATGGGCGCCGTGGACATGGAGCGGCAGCGGCCCAACGTGGCCCGCATGCGCCTGCTCGGGGCCGAAGTGCGCTCCGCCCGCAGCGGCAGCCAGACCCTGAAGGACGCCACCAACGAGGCCATCCGCGACTGGATTGCCAACCCCGTCGACACCCACTACATCATCGGCTCGGTAGTGGGCCCGCACCCGTACCCCGACCTGGTGGCCCGGCTGCAGAGCGTCATCAGCGAGGAGATGCGCCGGCAGCTGCTGGCCCAGACGGGTTCTGAGCTGCCCGCTTACGTGGTGGCCTGCGTGGGCGGCGGCTCCAACGCCGCGGGTGCCTTCTACCACTTTCTCGACGAGCCCAGCGTGCAGCTGGTGGCCGTGGAAGCCGCCGGCCGCGGCCTCGATTCCGGCCACTCGGCCGCTACTTCGGTGCTGGGGCGGCCGGGCATCATCCACGGCAGCCGCACCCTGCTGATGCAGGACGAGCACGGGCAGATTACCGAGCCTTACTCGCTGAGCGCGGGGCTGGACTATCCCGGCATCGGGCCGCTGCACGCCCACCTAGGCGCTTCCGGCCGGGCCCGCTTCGTGTCCATCACCGACGACGAGGCCCTGACCGCGGTAAGCGAGCTGAGCCGGCTGGAAGGCATCATCCCCGCCCTGGAAACGGCCCACGCCCTGGCGGCGCTGGGGCAGCTGGGCGCCGGGCCCGAAGAGGTAGTGGTGGTGAATTTGTCCGGGCGCGGCGACAAGGATTTGGAAACTTATCTGAATAACCTGGATAAACTGCTTTGATTTTTTTCACCGCAGAAGACGCTGAGGCTGCGCGGAAGAACCGCAGAAGCTCTTCCGCGAACCTTCTGCGTACCCTCTGCGCCCTCTGCGGTTAAACCAGCCATGAATCGAATACAACAAGCCTTTCAGAGCAAGCAAAACCTGCTCAATATCTACTTCACCGCCGGCTACCCTTCGCTGCACGATACCCTGCCGCTGGCCAAAGCAATTACGGAGGCGGGCGCCGACATCCTCGAAATCGGCATGCCGTTTTCCGACCCGCTGGCCGATGGGCCGGTGATTCAGGGCAGCAGCACGGTGGCTTTGCAGAATGGCATGAGCCTGCCCGTGCTGTTCGAGCAGCTGCAGGGGCTGCGGGCTGCCCTGCCCGAAGTGCCGGTGCTGCTCATGGGCTACCTCAACCCGGTGATGCAGTTCGGCATGGAGAAGTTCCTGGCCCAGGCGGCCGCGGTGGGCGTGGATGGATTGATTCTGCCCGACCTGCCCCTGGACGAGTACCAGGAGCTGTACCAGCCGCTGTTTGAGCAGCACGGCATCCGGCCGGTGTTTCTCATCACCCCGCAAACCTCGGAGGCCCGTATTCGCCGGCTCGATGGCCTGACGGATGCCTTTCTCTACCTCGTGTCGGGCCCCGGCACCACGGGGGGCACCACGCCTACCGACACCCAGGCCCAGCAGGCCTACTTCGAGCGCATCGCCGCCCTGAGCCTGCGCAACCCCCGCCTCATCGGGTTTGGCATCGCCAGCAAGGCCGCCTATGAGCAAGCCTGCCGCTATGCCGACGGCGCCATCATCGGCTCGGCCCTGATTCAGGCCTTACAGGATACCGACGATGCGCCGGCCGCGGCTGCGCGCTTCGTGCGGTCCATCAAAGCATAGCGGCGGCCTGCCGCTCTCCATCTTCATTTTTCTTCCCCGTGATAATTCAGCTAGAACAGAACGCCCCGGTTCCCACCATCGTGGAACACCTGCGCCAGCAGGGCTACAAGACCACCGAAGTCAACACCCAGCACGCCCGCTACCTGGTGGCCATTGGCAAAAAGGAAATCGACATCCGCGGCATCGGCCAGCTGCCGGGGGTGCGCGACGTGCACCACGTATCCGACGACTACAAGCTGGTGAGCCGAAAGTGGCGGGTGCGCCCCACGGTGCTGGACCTGGGCGACGGCGTCCGCATCGGGGAGGGGGAGCTGGCCATCTGCGCCGGGCCCTGCAGCATCGAGAGCGAGGCGCAGATGGAAAAGGTGATGGACCACCTGCTGGCCCACGGCGTGCGCCTGATGCGCGGCGGGGTGTTCAAGCCCCGCTCTTCGCCCTACTCCTTCCGAGGCCTGGGCATGGAGGGGCTGAAGCAGTTTCACCAGCTGGCCCGGGCCCGGGGCATTAAAATCGTGACCGAAGTCATGCAGGTGTCGCAGGTAGAGGAGATGCACGACTACGTGGACGTGTTCCAGGTGGGCGCCCGCAACACCCAGAACTTCAACCTGCTCGACGCCCTGGGCGGCGTCGACAAGCCCGTGCTCATCAAGCGGGGCATCTCGGGCACCATCGAGGAGCTGCTGTCCTCGGCCGAGTACGTGTTTTCGGGCGGCAACGAAAAGCTTATGCTCTGCGAGCGGGGCATCCGGACCTTCGAAACGGCCAGCCGCAACACCCTGGACCTGAACGCAGTGCCCATTCTGAAGGAGAAAAGCCACCTGCCGGTTATCGTGGACCCCTCGCACGGCATTGGCCTGCGCGAGCACGTGCCGGCCGTGGCCCTGGCCGCCGTGCTGGCCGGTGCCGACGGCATCGTGTACGAAACCCACGAAACCCCCGAAACCGCCGCCTCCGACGGGCAGCAAACCCTGGACTTTGAAGAGTCGGGCCGCCTGATTCGCAACCTGCGCCGGGTGTTTGCTCTGCGCGGGGAGCTGGAGTAGGAGTAACCGGCGTGGTGCCACGACTTTTTGGTCGTGGCACCACTAAACGCCTAAGCCAATTAGGTGTCTGTTATGCTACACATGCTGCACAAAAAAAGCACGTCATGCTGAGCGAAGGCTAAGCATCTCTACCGCTTCGCATGGGCCGTTCAACGAAGCGGTAGAGATGCTTCGGCAAGCGGACGCCAGATAAGCATGACGTCCTGGATGGCGTTTTGGCAATATCCAAACACGCACTTGGTCCGTCAAGAAAAAAGAATGGCGGAAGTGGTTGATTTAAAGTAAAAAATGCTACATTGAGCCACTTGCGCTGGTCGTAGCCGCCGCAATGGTTGTCCCCATTTTTTTCACCTAACCAATCGCCACGTTTATGAGACCACGCTTTACTTTACTTTACTTTACTTTAGCCTGCTCATGCTTACGGCCCTGCTGAAAGCGCCAGCGGCAATGGGTCAGCCAAATCCGCCAATCATAGGCGACCAGACTATCACCGGCAATACCAGTATTGGGGGAAATCTAACGGTAGGCACGGCTGCTACCACCAACGGCGCTTCCCCTCCCACCGGAGATATTACAGTGTACAGGAGTATTCAGTTTTTAAACAACGCAGATGGCCCCAACGCCTGGATTGTTTCGGCCTTCCGCTCCGACCAGACCAACGACGCCAACGCTGGGCAACTGGTGCTGGCGCCCAACGGGAACTATGCCGGGATGTCGACCCGGTTTTATAAAAATGGCGATGTGGCGTTTGCGCCCGATGGCCGCGTGAGCATCGGCAACGTGCCCTGCACCCCGCCCTGTGCCACCCGGCTCGGCATTAATAACCTTACGCTGGCCGTAGGCGGCAAGATTGGAGCCCGCGAGGCGGTGCATGTCATGCAGCTGGGAGTTGCCTGGCCTGACTACGTCTTTGCACCGGCCTACGAGCTGACGCCCCTGCCCGAGGTAGAGCGCTACATCCAAACCCACCAGCACCTGCCCCAGGTGCCCTCCGCCGCCGAAGTAGCCGCTGAGGGAATCGAGCTGGCCAGCATGGATGCCACGCTGCTGCGCAAGGTAGAAGAGCTGACGCTCTACCTGATTGCGTTGCAGAAAGCCAACGAGGCCTTGCAGCAGCGGGTACAGGTGCTGGAACGCTCAGCCCGCTAAGGCCATGAAAATACTCTGGAAATTCCTGTTGCGGCCCATGATGGCTGTAGCAGCTGTGCTGCTTTCACTTGCCAGCGCCAGCGCGCAAGCCCTGACTTTTGACCGGGCCATGACCTGCGCCAGTGGGCCTAATGATAACAACTCCTATGGCCCTGGTCGCATGGTTTTCGATGGGCAAGGCAACCAATACGTCATTGGGCGGTTCGGCGGCTCGGTACTACTGGGCAGTACCATTCTGTCGGTTTCGCCCAATGTTGTGGGTCTGTTTGTGGCCAAGCTCGACGCCCAAGGCAACTACCTCTGGGCCACGCAGACCGATGACAACCAAGATGGCTACGCCACAGCGCTGGCTGTAGATGCAGCAGGCGACGTATACGTGAGCGGGGGATTTAGGGCTTTTAGCTTCCGCTTAAGGCCTGGCGTCATCGTTTATAATTCCAGCACCAACATGGCTGAGGGCTTTGTGGCCAAACTCAGCGGCAGTACGGGGCAGTGGAGTTGGGTGCGCCGGGTGGGCGGCACGCGTGATGATTATATTAACGTGCTGGCAGTAACGCCAGCCGGGGACTTATATGTGGCTGGCAACAGCGAAAGCCAGGTCAACAGCTTTGGGCCGGGGGTGCCGCTTAATTTGCCCAACCGGTCAATACCGGGCAGTGGCGGCAGCATCTACCGCGACGCCTACCTAGCCAAGCTTTCGCCCACCGGCACCTGGCTCTGGGCCCGGCACGTGGGCAATGGCAACCCTTACCTGGGTACCTTAGAGGTGGACCCGCAGGGCGAGCTGTATTTTACCGGAAACTTCACCGACTCGGTCCGTTTCGGGAGCACGCGCCTGTTCACGCGGCGCTTAATCGGCGCGCCTAACCCCATGAGCTATGACGTATTCGTAGCGAAAGGTAGTGATTCCGGAGCTTGGCATTGGGCTGTTCAGGGGGACCCGCTGGTGCAGCAAAACCAACTACGAGCTAGCGGAGGAATCAGTGATGGGCAAGGGCATCTGTACTTCTATGGCAGTTTCGAAGGGCCGGCTGCCCGCTTCGGTAGCTTCACACTGCCCAACCAGAGCCTGCAGCGTCCACCAAATCCGATGTCGCCGCTGTATACAAATGATTTTTACTCTGACGCCTTCATTGCGCGCTTCAACTTGGCTACTCAAACGTGGGATTGGGCCATTTCAAGGGGCGGGCCCTATAGTGAATACACCACACACGTCGCTGCCGACTTACAAGGAAGGTTGTATGCCTCTGGGGTTTTGAGCAGCGCTCCTCTGCAGGGAGGCTATCAGGAATTGGCGCAGGTGGATGCTGGCACGGGGGCATGGCGACATACCCAGGCGCTACAGCCCTTGTATGGTGCTTTTTTATTTCTAGACCGGCAAAGCCGGCTGCACTTAAGCAGTGCCTTTTATACATCTTCGGCCACGCTTGGTAATTTTACTCTGAACGCCGCGGGTCCTAACCAACTAACGGGGGTGCTGGCCCGCATGACGGCCGGCCCACTGGCGGCTTTGGCTCCCATTTCCCGCCGACCTGGCCTGGAACTATGGCCTAACCCAGCCAGTGAGACGAGCACAGTAAAGGTGAATGGGCCTTCCCCGGGCCAGATGGTGGAAGTGTATGACGTGCTTGGACGAGTTATAACTCAGTGCCGCATGCCTGCTAACGGTCCACTGAATTTGCCTTTATTGGCAACGATGCCGTCCGGAGTTTATATGGTGTGTAGCGCAGGCGAAAGCTGCCGGTTGTTTTGGAACCCTTCTAACCCTTAGCCTCAAGCACCATGCAAAAGCGTCAGTTTACGCTAGGTATGGTGCCGGGTGCTGCCCCAAGCCATGCACAGCCACAACCCAACTGCTCACTGGTAAAGTATTGAGTTGGGAAGGCATAATTGCTTTCTCAACAGTGTTGATGAGCTGGACTAACAACTGTGTGGCGCAATAACCTCTAGCACCCTGCAGAAAAACTTAATGTGCGGCAGCTGTTGCCATTTCAGAAAATATTTCGATATTCGCCCCATCATGCGCCAACAGTACGTCAATTGCCTAGCCTTTATGACTCGCCCCAATGGGAGCGACATCGGGCCGCATTTGGCGTTACGGAAGCAAGCAGCATGAAGCCTTTCTTTCGATAATATCCCAAGCAAAAGCCCGATTCCGCGAGGAAATCGGGCTTTTTTTCGCCCTACCGCTATGTTTAAGCAGCCCCACGCCCTCCGCTACTCCGCCCAGGACCAGCTGGTCTGGAAAGTTCTGTTCGACCGCCAGACCGCCCTGCTGCACCGCCGGGCCGTGCCCGCGTTTGCCCAGGGCCTGGCCGCGCTGGGCTTGCGCCGCGAGGCCATTCCCGATATAGATGCCCTAAGTGCGGAGGTGTTTGCCCGCAGTGGCTGGCAGCTGGTGCCGGGCGAGCGGCAGGTAGGGCTCACCGCGTTCTTCGCCCTCTTGGCCGAGCGCAAGTTCCCGGTAGTGACGCGCCTGCGGTCCATGAGTGAGTTCGACTTCAGCCCCCAGCCCGACCTGTTTCACGACTTGTTCGGCCACTTGCCCCTGCTGCTGGACTCGGCCTTTGCCAGCTTCCTCCACGCCCTGGGGCAAGCCGCCCGGCCCCTCTCGTCCAGCGACCCGGCGGCCTGGCGGCAGCTCTGGGCCCTGTACTTCTTCACCGCCGAGTTTGGCCTCGTGCTGCACCAGGAGCAGCCCAAGCTGTACGGCGCCGGCCTGCTTTCCTCAGCCGGCGAAATTCACCACTGCATCGGCGAGCAGACGCCCCGCCTGGCCTTCGACCTGGCCACGGTGCTGCGCACGCCCGTGCGCGACACCCGCTTCCAGGAGCAGTACTTCGTGCTACCTTCCTGGGAAGAGCTCAGTGCCAGCGTAGGCGAGCTGTCCGGGCTCATGGTGGGCGAATGGCAGGTGGCGGCTTAAGAAAAAGCTTGCACCTGGATAAGAGCCCCCTGGCCTTGCAGCGCTGGGCTGACCACGCAACTGGTAAAAAATCCATCAAAACAAAAGGCCATTCCCAACGCGGGAATGGCCTTTTTGTCGGATAAAAGTCACCTTAGCGGGTAATGGTAATTTTTCGGCTGAAGCTGATTGAGCCGGTGGTACCGCGCAAAAGATAAACGCCGGTGCTTACCGAGCTTACATCGACTGACACGTCCTGCTGGGCGGGACTGGTCTTGCCCTCGGTGCTTACTATCTGCTGCCCCAATAGATTGGTCAGCGTAAGCTTAATAGGTTGATTGGCTTTTATGGAAGGAGCGAGGCGCACCGTAAGCATTCCGGCAGCCGGATTGGGAAACACATCGGGTAGTGAGTTTAACGCCTGGACCGGCAGTCCACTGGCCAACTGGTTAAGAAAGCGGAATACTGCATACCGAGCCGGCCCCGTGCTATTTGCTTGTGCATAGGAGTAGCCTACCGCAACCAGCTTGCTGTCGGGCTGGAGCAGAACATGGTTTAGTCCCTCAGCCCCGGTTTCTGCAAATACTGTTTGCCCATTCGTGCCAAACCCAGGGTCCGGACTACCATCGGCCAGGGTACGAGCGATGAAAAATGCCCCGGGGCTTTGGGTCAGGCCCACGGCTACAAGTTTGCCGTCGGGCTGGACCAACACGCTATTCAATGCGCCGGTACTGTTGCCAAAACTGATAATACTTGAGCCCAGGTAGCCAAAGCTGAAGTCCAGTGCCCCATTTGGCAGTAATCGCCATAGCCAGCCGCCGCTCGTATGGCCTCGTCCTACCAGCACCAGCTTGCCATCTGCCTGCATCACCAGGCCCCTGACAAAACTGTAGGGCGTCAGGTATTCTACGACTCGGCCATTCTGCCCAAAGCTGGTATCCAATAGGCCACTGGGCAGAAGCCGCGTTACGGCATGATGTGAGGTATTTGATGCGGAAGGAAACTGCCCGGCAATGACCAGATTGCCCGCTTGGTCGAGCAGGGCATCGCAAGGAGTTTGCAGCGACACAAACGCAAAGCCATTTTGCCCATAGCTGGTATCGAGCGTGCCATTGGGGTGCAGGCAGCGCACGGAGATATAGTGGTTGGTTAACCCAATGGCTTCACCTACCAGCAGCAAACGGCCATAATTAGTAGGCAGAATCTTCCGGTTTATGTTGCTCGAGTGGGCCGACACATCGGTATATAAACCATTGGTCCCAAAACTGAGGTCTAGCGTCCCGTTGGGGTGGTAGCGGGCCACCATAAACTCAAACCCCCGCTTCCCGGCTACCAGGATTTTGCCGTCGCTGGGCTGCACCACTATACTGACAATAAATGCCGGGTCGCTATTGCCATTGGGATATACGTTGCTGGGTGGGCTGCTTCCCATGCCGGCATACACGAGGCCACCTGTTCCGAAGCTGGAGTCCAGGCTGCCATTCGGATTGTAGCGGGCCAGGGTTAGGCCAGCACTACCACTTCCCCCCACTATGATTTTGCCATCCGACTGCAGAACAGCCGCATTGGCTATACTGGCACCGGTTAAGTCAAACGAGGTAAATACTTTGCCTGCATTACCAAAAGCCGGGTCCAGCGTCCCCGCATTTTGGGATTGAGCCTGCTCTAGGCTTGTAAAGCTCAGGCCCAAAAAACAGGCTGTAATGCGGAAATAAGGAAGATTCATCGGCTGCGCTGGTAAACAGGTGTAAAAAGTAGCGTAGGCTTGCTAAAGTACAGGTCAGCGGCTTTAAAACACCTTGGTAATTAAATAAAAAGGCCGTTGGAACCCCCAACGGCCTTTTTAATCCTAATGCCTTCCAATGTTAAGCAGCTAATTGTTTTCCATTATTGCTAAAAATTACCGGCTTGGCTAATAAAAAAGCTAACAGCTATTAGCTGAGTAATAATTACCGCACCACTACGCTGCGGGTGAAGCTGTGCGTGCTGCTGGTACCGCGCAGGGTGTACACGCCTGGCGCCAGGCCGCTCAGCGCAAGTGTGGCAGATGCACTGCCGCTGCGCACGGGCACCTGCTGCTGCAGCGCCACCTGGCCCAGCACGTTGAGCAGGCTGAGCTGCAGCTGCTCGTTGCCGGCGGGCAGGGCGCTGACGTTTACGCTCAGGGCTTCGCTGGCCGGGTTGGGCCACAGGCTCACGGCATCGGCCGGCAGGGTAGCGGCGGCGGTGGCCAGGGCCCGGGCCTGGCCGATGTGCAGCACGAAGCGGGTGGCCGCGGCATCGGGACGGCTGGCCTGGAAGCTCAGGCTGGGCTGGGTACGCAGGTCCTGCCAGCGGCCGGTGAGCCGGTCTTCGAGCTGCACGCTGGTGGTGCCGAAGTTTTTCAGCTCGCCCACGCGCAGGGTGTAGGTGCCGGCGGCGGGCACGTAGGTCAGCAGGGGCACGGTGGCGCCGGCAGCGGTGAGGGCCGGCAGGCCGTTGATGCTGAAGGCTTCGCCGCTAAGGCCGCTGGCCAGGTAGAGCTGGTTGCCGCCGGGCAGCTTCACGGCGTCGTAGGCACGGTCGAAGGCCGGGGTGGCGCCGCTTTCAAAGTAGACGTAGGCGGCGTCCTGCTGCTGGGTGCTGGCCACGAGCTCCAGGCGCAGCTGGGGGCGGCGGTCGCCGGCCGTGGGGGCGCTGCGGTTCACGGTGGGGTTGAGGTAGCTCGTCACCCGGGCCGCATTGGTGAGGTTGAGCTGCCCGTTGGTGCCGGGCAAGGCCGTGCGCACGAAGAACCCCTGCCCAATGCCGATGAAGCGGGCCGAGCCGATGCCGTTGACGTAGGCTTCGTAGGAGCCTGCATACTGCCCGCTCGACTTAAACACATACACCGCGTTTTCCAGGCCGGTGGCGCTGGCAAAGGCCGCATCCCAGTCGATGGGCGCCGGGAAGGGGTTGCCCAGCAGGTGCCAGCCCGACTGCGTTTGCAGGCCGCGGGCCAGGTTCCCGGAGTTGAAGGTGCCGTTGTGCAAGGCGCCGGTAAAGGCCAGCGTAGCCGAAGGCAGCATGTTGACGGTGTAGCCCTTGGCATTGGCAAAGGCCGTGGTGGTGGCTGCCGGCACAAAGAACCCTTTGTCGAAGTCGGTGGCGCCCGCGCTGCCGCTGGTGGTTACCCGGGCCTGGTCGTAGCCAAACATGTTGGGGAAGGGACGCGCCGTATTGCCCAGGGTATTGTAGGCCGTGTTCAGCACGGGCGTGAAGCCGGCGCTGGCGATGCTGCCCATGGTGACGCCCGTCACGGGCGCCGACAGGTGGCGGTAGCCCAGGCCGCTGTTGAGGGCGGGGCTGATGTAGCGCTGCACGGTGGCGTTGCCGATGACGCGGCCGGTGCCGCGGTTGATGGCCATGGCCGTGGTGCTGGCGTCGGAGAGCAGGGTAAGCGACTGGCCGTTGGTGGTAAGGGCGCCCGTCAGGTCCAGAATGCGGCGCACGGCCACGCTACCCAGCTGCAGCGCCCCGGCCGCGCCCACCTGCAGCTCGCCCACGCGGAGCAGGGCGGTTCCGCCAATGTTCTGCCGGGCCGTGCCGCTCAGCTCCAGCACCCCGGTGCCATCCAGAATGCCGTTTGTGCGGAGGTCGCCATTTACGGTGAGCACGCCCAGGGCACTGATGGTCATGCTGGCCCCGGGGCGGATGCGGAAGGTGCCGGAGGTAGCCGCCCCGTCAAGTACCGGGAAGCGCGGGGCCGAGGCCGGAATCAACACGCTGTCGGCCGGCTGGGGCTGCACGTCGCCCTGCCAGTTGGCGGCCAGCAGGTAGTCGGTGCTCACGTCGCCGTCCCACACGGCGGCGTTCACGGGCGGGTTCACCACCACAGTGAGGGTGTAGGTGGCGTTGGCGACGGGCGTGCCGTTGTCCTGGGCCTGAAACGTGATGGTGTGGGTGCCAATGTTGCAGGGCGCCCCGGTTACAGAAAAGTTAACCGTAGGGTTGGCACCCAGCCCGATGGCGGCAGTGGTATTGCACAGGCCGTTGGTTTGCACGTTCACCGTCACCGTTTGGTTGGCCTCCGGCCCGGTAAACTGAGGGGTCAGGTTCACGGTCTGGCCCTGGTCGACGGTGATGGCGCCGCTTAACGGCAGGCCGGCCACGGCCGGGGGCTGGTTGCCGGCATCGTACACCCGGAAGCCAAAGCATTTGTAGTCCAGGTAATCGATGCCGCTGTTGGACGTGTTGTCGTTGTAGGTGTAGCCGTCCAGGTTGAAGCGTCCAATCTGGGTAAAGCGCCCGCCGGTGCCGCCTTCGTTGATGCCAGCCGTGGCGGGCGTGCCCCCGAAGCCGCCCGCGCCCCCGGAGGCACTGCCGGTGGTCCACTGCATGTCACCGTAGGCAAACACCACGTCCTGGGTCAGGGTGCCGCCGGCATTGGCGTAGATGGTGAGCTGGAAGTTGTTTTTCTTATCGATTTGGTTGCTGAAATACCCCACGCTGTCCCAGGTAACTACGAGCCGGTCGTTGTAGAGCCGGTACCAGACCTGGCCCCGCGTGCCAGTGCTGGGAGTGCGCGTGTCTACGTCGGCCCAAAAAGGCGCCAGCATAGGGGTCGAGATAGGAAAGCCTGCAGCGTTGTACTGCTCCAGGCCGGCGTTAAAGGTGATGTTGCCGTTGGTGTTGATGTACACCTGGGTGTAAGGCGTGCCAAAAAGAAAGAACTGGAAGCCCAGGTTGATGGGACCAAAAAAGCCGTCGTCGTTGCGGGGCAAGGCCGTAAACGTAGTTTTGTCCAGGGGCTCGAAGCACTCGGGCAGCGGGGTGCCGGGCGGCTGTATGCCCCGGCGAATAGTAGCTGCCGGGGGAGGGCTAAGAGGTTGCGCCAGCTGCTGCTTGCGGGCGTTGTACGTAGGGTCGAGCACCGAGGGGTCGGTCAGCCGGGGCTGCTGAGCCTGCGCCCTAAGCAAGCTTATGTTGAAGAGCAGGCCAACAATAGCCGTTAACAAGCAGCTACTGCGAAAAGTAAAAATGGACATAAGCAGGCGGTAAAGTGTGAAAGGAAAAGGCAGACCCTAAAACAAGCGGCAAGGACCGGCCCCGTTGGAGCAAAAACTGTACTTGTTTTAAAGGGCTAGCCCCTGATAATGTTTGATGACTGACCGGGCTTCCGGAGCAAAGGCTGCTTCCCTATGCGGAAATACCTCCCAGCTAGAGCGTAAGCAACAAGGGCATAAAGCGGGATACTTGTTGCAAGCAAAGCAGATAGTGCTTAAAACAGCAGTTAATACCGCCAGCCCAGGCTGCGGTACACAAAGTGCAGCAGCCAAAGCGGGCCAATAAGCAGGAACTGAACATCCTTCAGAAAGCTGGGCTTTTTGCCTTCCACCTTATGGCCCCAGAACTGCCCAATCCAGGCCAGCACGAAAACGAGGAGGCACACCGCCCAGAGCGGCATCCCCACGGTGCGCTCTACCAGCCGCAGCGCGCCGGCCATGGCGGCCCATACCAGCACCATGCCCAGCGCCAGGCTCGGCGACAGGCGCAGGTAATACAGCAGGGCCAGGGCCATTACCACAGTACCCCAGTTTAGCCAGGGGCTGAGGGCCCGCAGCGAGGCCGGAAAAGGTAAGCTCCAGAGCAGGCCAATGAGCGAAAACATAATGAGCGGCACGCATACCCAGTGCACCAGCTTGTTGGTGGGGTTTTGGTGGCTTTCGCCGTATTCAGACAGCAGAGCGGGTAAGGCGGCCATGGCTAAGGAAAGGGTTGAGCAGGTAAGTAAGCGCATTTTGAGGTGATTAGCAACAAAAAAGCCTTCCGGTAGCGGAAGGCTTTTTGGCAGTATGCCAGCGGAAAGGCTAGGATTTAAGCTTGAACCGGTCACGCAGGTATTTCACGGCCAGCTTGTGGGCGTCGGCCGCAAACTCCTTGTTGTACTTGGGGTTGGAAGGGTTGGCAAAGGCATGGTCGGCATCGTAGCTGCGCACGGTGAGCTTCTTGCCGGCGGCGGCCATGTCCTTCTGGAATTGCGCCACCACCTCGGGGCTTATCCATTTCTCCTGGGAGGCGAAAATGCCCAGCACGTCGCTGTTGAGGGTCTTGAGCCGGTTTACGTCCTTTTCCGGCATGCCGTAATACATCACGCAGCCCACCGTCTGCTTGCCGCCGAGCAGGGCGGCCTGCAGGCTCCAGCCACCGCCGAAGCACCAGCCTACCGAGGCAAACTGCGCCTTGGGCCCGGCGTAGGCCTGGGCGCCCTTGATAATGGCCTGGGCCCGCTCCGTATTCACGGCCTGCATGAGCTTACCGGCCTCGTCGGCCGTGGTGGCCAGCTGCCCGTCGTAGAGGTCGAGGGCAATGATGTTAACGCCGGGTAAATCGGCGGCGTAGCTAGCTGCTTCCTTCTTGATGTAGTCGTTCAGGCCCCACCATTCGTGTATCACAAATAGGTACTTGTTAGAGGGCTTGGCGCTCTTGATTTCGAAGCCCCGGCCGCTCTTGCCATCCGGGGTTTTGAATTCTATCATGCTGCCTTCGCCCAGGTATTCATAGGGCAGCGGCGCCTCGTGGCCGCCGGAAAAGTCTTTGTTGGAAGCCAGCATGGCAAACACCTCGGTGGCTGCCGGGCGCGCGCAGCAGCTGGCAACCTGCTGGGCCGAGCCCGTTAGTGAAGCGCCAAACAGCGCTGCGCAGAAAAGAAAAAGCTTTTTCATGAAAGTTGAATAAGTTGAAGCGGATGAGCAGCACCAACAGCTAATTCGGCAAATCTTCCCGCAAAACCGCCCGAAGCTTCGGAATTTCCCGGGCGGCCCGGCTGCGCAGCGCCGCCGAGCTGGTGGTGCGCAAGGCCAGGTCGACCACTTCCAGCAACTCCGCTACCAGCTCGGGGTGGGGCAGGGCCAGGCGGGCGGCGGCCGTCAGCGCATAAGTTCGCGTAGCCACTGGCTCGGCTGGTGCTGCCAGCAATTCAAGGCAGGTATCGAAAGCCCGGGCCTGCCAGTCGGCGGGCACTGGCACAAACTGCAGGGCCCGGGCTACACCGCGGCGCACGGCCGGGTGATGCTCGGCCCCGGCGTGTACGGCGGCCAGCAAGCCCGCCAGGTGGGGTACCAGCCACCTGGGCCGTTTCTCGCCCACCTGGCCCAGCACATCGGCTGCCAGCTGCCGTTCGCGGGGCGTGCCGTACCAGAACACCTTCAGCAGCTCCGCCAGGCAGCGCGGGTGGGAGCAGGCGTAGGTAGTCAGCCGCCGGGTTTGCCGGGCGGAATGCTCCCGAACTAGCTCTGCCTGTAGGTTCATGCTCCGAAAAAGTAGTTAAAAGTTGAGAGTTAAAAGCCACTCCTAAGTGTGAGTGTCGTCTTAGTTCTAGGGTCCGCCTCACCCCCCGCCCCCACAAAATGCTTAATTCGCATTTCCGAAAGGGAGAGGGGGAGCCGGTCTGGAAAAACCTTACAGCAACTTGGGATACGCTCTAAAAGTTAAAAACGGTAAGGGCTTTAACTTTTACTCTCAACTTTTACCTAACGTGTAAGCAGGCCGCCTACTGGGTTCGCACCACTGCCTTCAGCTCCGTGAGCAGGGCAAACAGCCCTACGTAGGTGCGGTTGAGGTAGATGAAGTGCTGGGAGCCGCGCGGCTCGCGCTGCCGGCGCAGCTCGGGGTCCTGCATGAGGTTGTCGCCGAGCTGGTACAGGTCCTGCATAAAAGCCGGGTCGCCAAAGTCGAACACCGGCTGGCGGAAGGGGCGGCCCACCAGCTCCAGCGAGGTTTGCAGGGTGCGCAGGTAGAGCGCCCGCAGGGGCTCGGGGTCGGTGGGCCGCAGCACGTCGGCCTGGGTGAGCAGCGCGGTCAGGCGCTGCGGGTCGGCATAGGTTGCGGGGGCGAGCAGGTCCGTAAATAGCGCGTACACGTCTTCCGGTACCTGCTTCACGCAGCCAAAGTCGAGCACGGCCACGGTACCGCCGTGCTCGGCCCGCAGCAGGAAGTTGCCGGGGTGGGGGTCGGCGTGCACCTGCCGCAGGGTGTTGAGCTGAAACTGGTAGAAGTCCCACAGGGCCTGGCCCAGCTGGTTGCGCACGTCCTGGCCCGGGCTGCTGGCCAGAAACTCCTTGAGGTGCTGGCCGGGCAGCCAGTCCATGGTCAGGATGCGGGCCGAAGAAAGCGCGGGGTAGTAAGCGGCAAACTCCAGATGGGGCAGGTGCTGGCACTGCTGAGCAATTTCCTGGCCGCGGCGCAGCTCCAGGGCGTAGTCGGTTTCTTCGAGCAGTCGGGTTTCTACCTCGTCGAGGTAGGGCTGCACCTGGGCTTCGCTCATGCCCACGATGCGCAGGGCAATGGGCTTCACCATGCCGATGTCGGACTTGATGCTGCTGGCCACGCCGGGGTACTGCACCTTCACGGCCAGGTCGCGGCCGTCTTTGCGGGCAAAGTGCACCTGCCCGATGCTGGCGGCCTGCCGGGCCTCGGCTTCAAAGCTGTCGAACACTTCAAAGGGCGACTTGCCGAAAGCGTCCCGAAAAGCCTTCACCACCAGCGGGCCCGACAGCGGCGGCGTCTGGTACTGGGCGCGGGCAAACTGCTCGGCGTAGGCCGCCGGCAGCAGGTTTTTCTCCATGGCCAGCATCTGGGCTACCTTCAGCACCGAGCCTTTCATCTCGCTCAGGGTGCCGTAAAGCTCGGCTGCGTTGGCGGCGTGCAGGTCGTCGGTGCTGGCTTCGGCGCCCACGGCCCGCCTGGCGTAGTGCTTCACGTAGTTGGCCCCCACGCTCAGGCCGGTTTTGGCAAAGCGGGCGGCGCGGGCCACCTTGGAGGTGGGCAGCGAGGATTGGGATTCGTCCATTTAGTTAATTAGCAATGAGCAATGAACAATTGGCAAGGAGCATCCAGAACAACATTGTTCATTGCTCCTTGCCAATTGTTCATTGAATAAGAAAGCGCACGAAATCCACGGCCGAGTCCAGGGTGTTGGGGCCCACCAGGTCGAAGCTCAGCGTCACGGCCTTTTCCACGGCAGCATCGGTGCGCTCGAAGTTGACGGTGTCGTCTTTGGCGAAGTAGCCCAGCACAAACAGGGCCTGCTGCCAGAACAGGCGGGGGTAGCTGTCCTGCACCAGGGGGCGGCTGGCGATTTCGCCGCTGGCGCGGCCTTCCCGCAGCAAGCCGCTCACAAAGGCCTCAAAGTCCTGGCGGAAGTCGTCGAGTACCCGCGGGGTGAGGCCAGGCACGGACTTGAGCGAGCGGTGCAGGCTCATCAGGGCGTAGCTGCGGTTTTGCTTGAGCACTTCCAGCAGGGTGAAGTAGAAGGCCAGTAGCCGCTCCCGGCTGCTGTAGCCGGCCCACACCGGCTCCAGCCGGGCCGTATCCAGCGCCTGGCGCCCGAAGTCGGCCCAGATTTCCCGGTCGATGGCCTCAAAGTTGGCGTAGTGACGGTAGAACTCTGCCTCCTCCAGCTGCAGCTGCTGGGTGAGCTTGTACACCGAGGCCGGCGGGCGGCCTTCGCTGCGCACAAAATCAAGGTAAGCCTGTTTGATGCGGTCTTTTTCCATGGTAGTACAACCGCGGCGTAGGGCATAGGTTCCCCTGTTGGTAGTTAAAAGTGAAGAGTTAAAAGTTAAAAACCAGAACGGCCTTTTAACTTTTAACTCTCCACTTTTAACTCTGCATCCGGGCGGCCCTAATAGCCTCCACAGCCCGCTCGCGCCCAAGCGAATGCTCCACGATGGGCGCCGGATAAGCCGGGGTGCCCACCTCTGGCACCCAGCGCTTCACGTATTCCTGCTGCGGGTCTACCTGCGCCAGCTGGCTCTGGGGGCTGTACACCCGGAACCAGGGCGCGGCTACGGCGCCGGTGCCGGCCATCCACTGCCAGTTGCCCACGTTGCTGGCCTGCTCGTAGTCGAGCAGCTTGTCGGCAAAATACCGCTCGCCCCAGCGCCAGTCAATGAACAGGTGCTTGACCAGAAAGCCGGCTACGGTCATGCGCACGCGGTTGGGCAGGTAGCCGGTGGCGTTGAGCTCGCGCATGCCGGCATCTACCAGCGGGTAGCCGGTGCGGCCCTCGCACCAGGCCCGGAACTCGTCTTCGTTGTTGCGGTAGGGAATGTCCCGCATCCTGGGGTCGTAGGCTTCGCTGGCAGTGTTGGGGAAGTGCCAGAGCAGCATCATGAAGAAGTCGCGCCAGATGATTTCGGCCATGAGCTTGGGGTTTAACTCCCGGGCCTGACTAAGCACCTCGCGCACGCTCAGCGTGCCAAAGCGCAGCTGCACCGAGATGCGGGCCGTGCCCTTGGTGTTGGCCGGCGTGTCGCGGGTACGGTGGTAGCTGCGCACCACGTCGGCCGGGGGCAGCTCGTTGGTGGGTACGTACTGCTCGCGGCGCTCGAAGCCCAGGTCTAGCAGCGTGGGGCGGGCACCGGCCGGCGCCGACGGCAGCCGGGCCAGGTTTCCGGCGGTAATAGCGACGGCGGAAGGGTAGGGGTGCAGCTGCTCATCGGTCAGCCGGCCCTGATAAGCTTTGTGGTACGCACCAAACACCTTGGGCACGGTGCCCGACTTGGTCATTATTTCCCCTTTGGCGAAGATGACCTGGTCTTTGTACCGGTAAAAGGCGATGCCGCGCGTCCGCAGCAGGGCCTCCACCTCGGCGTCGCGCTGCCGGGCGTAGGGCTCATAGTCCTCGTTGGTGTACACGGCAGCGAGGTCAAATTCCTGAGCCAACTGGGCCAGCACCTCTGACGGCCGGCCGTAGCGGGCCAGGAAAGTGCCGCCGGCTGCCGCCGTTTCGGCCGCCAGCCGCTCTACCTGGTCGTAGATAAAGGTGAACCGCGCATCAGCCCGCTCGGGCAGCTGGGTCAGAATATCGGCGTCGTAGATGAACAGCGGCAGCACCGGCAAGCCACTGGCCAAGGCCGCCGCCAGGCCGGCGTTGTCATGAATGCGCAGGTCACGCCGGTGCCAGAAAAGGCAGATTCTCATAGTTCTATAGATGTCAGTTGTCAGTTGTCAGTTGTCAGGTTGTTCTGACAATTGCTTTTAAGACGATACTGACAACTGACAACTGACAACGAACAACTGACAACTAAAAACCTTACTTCAGCCGTCCCATGCCGCCATCCACGGCCAGCACCTGCCCGGTGATGAAGGAGCCGGCATCGGAGAGGAGCAGGGCGGCCATCTGGGCCAGGTCGTCGGGCTGCCCGATGCGTTGCAGGGGGTGGCGTTTGGCCCCGGCTTCGGCCTTTTCGGGCGTGCTGAGCAAGGCGGCGGCTAGGGGCGTATCGGTGAGCGAAGGCGCCAGGCAGTTTACGCGGATGTTGCTGGCCGCGTACTCAGCCGCCAGGGCCCGCGTAAGTCCTTCCACGGCGGCCTTGGCCGTGGCTATGCTGGCGTGGAAGCTCATGCCCGTGCCGGCCGCTACCGTGCTGAACAACACCACTGAGGCGCCCTCGGCCTTTTTCAGGCGCTTCATCAGGGCCTGCAGCACGCGCACGGCACCCAGCACGTTCAGGTTGAAGTCGGCCTGAAAGTCCTCCAGCGGAATGCGCTCGAAGGGCCGCAGCTTGATGCTGCCGGGGCAGTACATCACCCCATGCAGCGCTTCCGGCAGGCCGTCAAGGGCGGCCGCTGTGGGCTGGGTGGCGTCGAATTCGACGTGCGTGGTACCCAGCGCGGCCAGCTCGGGTGATAAATGGCGCGAAGCGGTAAACAGCATGGCGCCCTGGGCTGCCAGCAGGCGGGCCGTAGCCAGGCCAATGCCGGAGGAAGCCCCGACAATGAGGATGTTCTTGTTCGTGAAGGTCAAGACAGCAAAGCGAGAAGTGAGCGTGCAGACAACCGGCCCGGTGAAGCAAGGTTTCACGGTTAAGCCCAACGCCAGCGCTGCAATCGTTCCCGAAAGCAGGAAGACCATGCCCCGATATATTGGTCTGAAGCCAACATCGAGGCTCACATTTGCGTAGCTTCGCAGCGAATATTCGCCACCCGCCCACCTTTATGAAAATAACCAAACTCCTGGTCGCCAACCGCGGCGAAATTGCCATCCGAGTGCTTCGCGCTGCTACTGAGCTCGGTATCCCCACCGTAGCCGTGTACACCTACGAAGACCGGTACTCCCTGCACCGCTACAAGGCCGACGAAGCGTACCAGATTGGCCGCGACGACGAGCCCCTGAAGCCCTACCTCGACATTGAGGGGCTGATTCGGGTGGCCAAACGCAACGGGGCCGACGCCATTCACCCCGGCTATGGCTTCCTCTCCGAGAATGCCACCCTGGCCCGGCGCTGCCGCGAGGAAGGCATCATCTTCGTAGGACCCCGCCCGGAAGTAATGGAGGCGCTCGGCGACAAGGTGCGGGCCAAGGAGGTAGCCCGCCAAAACCAGGTGCCCCAGATTGAAAGCAGCGAGGCGGATTTGGTGGATTTTGAAACCGCGAAAAGCGAAGCCAACCGCATTGGCTACCCGGTGATGCTGAAGGCCGCGGCCGGTGGCGGCGGCCGGGGCATGCGCGTGATTCGCGACGACGAGCAGCTGGAGAAAGGCTTTTTCGAGGCCCGCAACGAGGCCCAGAATGCTTTCGGCGACGACACCGTGTTCCTGGAGAAGTTTGTCGAAAAGCCCAAGCACATTGAGGTGCAGCTCGTGGGCGACCAGCACGGCAACCTGGTGCATTTGTACGAGCGCGACTGCTCGGTGCAGCGCCGCTTTCAGAAAGTGGTGGAAGTGGCCCCGGCCCTGGATTTGCCCGACCACCAGCGCCACCTGCTCTACGAGTACGCCCTGCGCATTGGCCGGGCCGTGGGCTACGACAACGTGGGCACGGTGGAGTTCCTGGTAAACCCGGCTGAGGACCGGCTGTACTTTATCGAAGTAAACCCCCGCATTCAGGTAGAGCACACCGTAACCGAGATGATTACGGGCATCGACCTGATTAAAACCCAGATTTACATTGCCTCGGGCCATCAGCTTAGCGACCCGGAAATCGGCCTCGGCGCCAGCGTGACGCCCCTGAAGGTGGGCTACGCCATTCAGTGCCGCATCACCACCGAAGACCCCGAAAACGACTTCAAGCCCGACTACGGCACCATTGTGGCCTACCGCTCGGCCGGCGGCTTCGGCATCCGCCTCGACCAGGGCTCGGTGTACCAGGGCGTGGTGGTGTCGCCCTTCTTCGACTCGCTGCTGGTGAAGGTGTCGGCCCACGCGCCCACACTCAAAGGGGCGGCCCAGAAAATGCTGCGGGCCCTCGACGAGTTCCGCATTCGCGGGGTGCGCACCAACATCCAGTTCGTGCAGAACATCGTGGGCCACCCCGACTTCCAGGCCGGCCGCGCCAACGTCGACTTCATCAAGGACCACCCCGAGCTGTTCAAGTTCAAGCCCCGCCTCGACCGCGCCACGCGCCTGCTGAGCTTCGTGGGCGACGTGGTGGTGAACGGCAACCCCGACGTGAAAAACAACCTCGACCCGCGCCGCAAGCCGCGTCGCGCCCAGCTGCCGGCCTTCGACCCCATGGCCGCGCCTGCGCCCGGCACCAAGCAGAAGCTGCACGAGCTGGGCCCCGCAGGCTTTGCCCAGTGGCTGCGCGCCGAGCCCCAGATTCACTACACCGACACCACCCTGCGCGATGCCCACCAGAGCCTGCTGGCCACGCGCATGCGCACCTTCGACATGCTGAAGGTGGCCGGGGCCTACGCCCAGCAGCACCCCCAGACTTTCTCCATGGAAGTGTGGGGCGGCGCCACCTTCGACGTGGCCATGCGCTTCCTGCACGAAGACCCCTGGGAGCGCCTGGCCCAGCTGCGCGCCGCTATTCCCAACATTCTGCTGCAGATGCTCATCCGCGGCGCCAACGGGGTAGGGTACAAGGCTTATCCCGACAACCTCACCGAGAAGTTTGTGGAGCAGGCCGCCGAAACCGGCATTGACATCTTCCGCATCTTCGACTCGCTGAACTGGCTCAAGGGCATGGAGTCCTGCATCGGCTTCGTGCGCAACAAAACCGACCGGCTGGCCGAAGCCTGCATCTGCTACACCGGCGACATCCTCGACCCCAAGCGCACCAAGTACACCCTGGAGTACTACCTGCGCCTGGCCAAGCAGCTGGAAGACGCCGGGGCCCACATCCTCTGCATCAAGGACATGGCCGGCCTGCTCAAGCCCTACGCCGCCACCGAGCTTATTCAGGGCCTGCGCGACACGGTGAAGCTGCCCATTCACCTGCACACCCACGACACGTCCTCGCTGCAGGCCGCCACTTACCTGAAAGCCGTGGAAGCCGGCGTCAACGTCGTCGACGTAGCCATCGGCGCGCTTTCGGGGCTTACGTCGCAGCCCAACTTCAACTCCGTGGTGGAGATGCTGCGCGGTACCGAGCGGCACCGCGAGTTCAACCAGCACTCGCTCAACGAGTTCAGTAACTACTGGGAAGCGGTGCGCGAGATGTACTACCCCTTCGAGTCGGGCCTGATGGCCGGTACTTCGGAGGTGTTCCAGCACGAAATTCCCGGCGGGCAGTACTCCAACCTGCGCCCCCAGGCGGCTTCTCTGGGCCTGCTCGACAAGTTTGAAGAAGTAAAGCAGCGCTTTGCCGACGTGAACGACATGTTCGGCGACATCGTGAAGGTGACCCCCAGCTCCAAGGTGGTGGGCGACATGGCTTTGTTCATGGTATCGAACAGCCTCGCGCCCCAGGACGTGCTCGAAAAAGGCGACAACCTGAGCTTCCCCGAGTCGGTGCGCGAGCTGTTCCGCGGCGACATTGGCCAGCCCGAAGGTGGCTGGCCCGCCGAGCTGCAGAAGGTCATCCTCAAGGATGAAAAGCCCTTTACCGACCGTCCCAACGAGCACCTGTCGCCTATCAACTTCAAAAAGGACTGGAAGAATTTCCAGGAGAAGTTCCCCGGCGGTAAGTTCACCGACCTGCTGTCTTACCTGTTGTATCCCAAAGTGTTTGAAGAATACTGGAGCCACCGCCAGCAGTACGGCGACGTCAGCCAGATTCCCACCAAGGTGTTTTTCTATGGCCTGCAGCCGGGCGAGGAAACCATTATCGAAATTGCCCGGGGCAAGTCCGTCATCGTGCGCCTGCAGTCGGTGGGCCCGCTCAACGAGGAAGGCTGCCGCACCATCTTCTTCTCGCTCAACGGCCAGACCCGCAACCTGGAGGTGCGCGACAAGTCGGTGGAGGTAACCAAAATCAGCAACGCCAAGGCCGACAAGGGCAACCCGCGCCACGTAGGCGCTCCGCTGCAGGGCATGCTCAGCAAAGTGCTGGTGAAGCCCGGTCAGGCCGTGACGCGCAACACGCCGTTGTTCGTCATCGAGGCCATGAAGATGGAAACCACCATCACCGCCCCTCAGGACCTGACCATCGACGGCATCAAGCTCAGCGAAGGTACCCGCGTTGGAGCCGATGATTTGGTGCTGACCGTGGCGTAAGTAGCCTGTGTCGGTCTTTGCTGGCCCGGCAGCTTCAGCCAATCCGGCTGTACTGCCGGGCCCGTTTTGTGGAATGACCCTGACGAGGGTTCCCGCAGAGGACGCAGAGGTTTGCGCGGAAGACGCAGATTGTTCTGGTAAGCTCCGGTAGGCTGTAGTCGTCAGGAGCAATGCGCTGATGCACATAAATAAAAAGGCCTGCAGTTTACACTGCAGGCCTTTTTATTGCTTAAAAGTGGGCTAGCTTATTCGCGCACCAGCTTCAGCAGGGTGTGCTGCTTGCCCTGGTTTACTTTCAGGAAGTAGGCGCCGGTAGCCAGGCGGCTGGCGGCTTCCAGCTTCACTTCGTTGGTGCCGGCAAACAGTTCGGTTTTCACGCCCATCAGCAGGCGACCGGTGGCGTCGTACACTGCCAGCTCGGCGGGGCCCGCTTCACCCGTGCGAATCTGAACGGTGGTGCCGTTCTGGGAAACAGGGTTGGGGTAGGCCACGGCGGTGAATCCGGTAACTTCTACGCGCACCGTTCTAACGTCGGAGAAAGACTCTTTACCGTCGGTATCCACCTGGCGCAGGCGATAGTAAACGGGGTCGGCATTGTAGCTAAGCAGGGCTGCGTCGCTGCGCTCGTAGTCGGTGGGGCGGCTGGTGGTGCCCTGGCCGGCTACCTGCATAATCTTGCGGAAGCTGCGGCCGTCGGTGCTTACCTGCACGTCGAAGTAGGCATTGTTCTTTTCCGAAGCCGTGCGCCAGTTCAGGCGGGCCGCATCACCCTGCCGAACAGCAGTAAAGCTGATCAGCTCCACGGGCAGCGGGGCGGTGTAGTCGCTCACCGTAAAGCGCGAGAGCGACGTCACGGAGGTGCTGATGCTGCGGCCAGTGGCATTCACATAGGGCCCCAGCGCCGTCCAGCCGCTTCCCATATTTTCCCAGATGCGAGCCGCGCCGAAGCTGGTCAGGCCGTTGTCGTTGTCGGAAAGCCAGGTGAGGGCAACGGTAGCGGGGCTGCCGGCCGCGGGCTGGGTGGAGGCTACCACGGTCCAAATCTGGTCGATGCCTTTTTTGTTGGCATCCGAGGGGTTCACCCCGTAGCTCACGTTGGCAGCACCCGTTCCCAGCACCGGCGCCAGGCCGGCCGTGCGCGTCACGCTCACTGTGCCGAGGTTGTTGTTCGGGGTAAGGGTCAGGCCATTGGCGAAGGATACCGGGGAAGCGCCGCTCACCGCGGTGCGCTGCACTTCCAGGTTGCCGGCTACGTAGCGGCCGTTGGTTTCGCCGCTCACCGTGGCGCCGTTGGGCAGTATCACGCGCGAGGCCGCCGCCGTGCGCACCATGCCATTGGTCAGGGTAAGCTGGTTGTTGACGGTGACGTTGCTCGGTACTGTCACCAGGGGAGTGGCCGCGGTATTGTTTACCGTGAGGTTGTGGACGCTGCCCCCGCCCAGGTCCAGCACCTGCGCGCTGCTGCCCGTAAGCTGCAGGGTACCCGTGCCGGGCGTAACAGTGGCGGTATTCACCACGTTGCCTTTTACTTCCAGCACGCCGGCCGTGCCCAGGTTGAGGGTACCCGAACCGTTATTGGTTACGTTGCCATCTACCCGCATGGTGCTGCCATTGTTAGTGATGGAGCCGCTGTTGGTATTGGTTACGTTGCCGGGCACGTACAGGGTGGCGCCTCCGGTCAGGGTAATCTGTGCGCCATTGTTGTAAAGGTCCTGGGCATTGGCTTCAACGCCATAAAAGACCAAGCCGAGAAGGAGCAATGAGGAAAGATGTTTCATAACCAGAGTAAAAAGGTGCAAGGCAAAAGCTGAAAGCCACTGAATCGAGGCAAAAGTACTGACTACCCTTTCCGAATGCTATAGCATAAACATGTCATAGCATGCTCATGAATAGGGTGCATACAAACATACGATAAATACATTTTGAGTGTGTCGGAAATGGGTGCCAACAACCGAAAAAGAGCTGCCAATGACCGTAAAACGTGTGCGAGCGGGCCAGGCGACATAAAAAAAGGTGGTAGCGTACGACGCTACCACCTTCTGACTTATCTGTTTAGAGCGGTTTCGGACCGTTCTTACTTACCGAGCTTAAGCGTAAGTCCGGCGCCGACGGTCGTGCTGCCGGCTGCTGGTCCGCCGAGTACCTTGCCGGCGGTTACATCAAGCCGAACGGGCGCTGCCGGACGGTAGTAGAGGCCGGCCGTGGTGCCGGTGCTGAGCGCCGCGCGGCCCGAGCCATAGGCTTCCACGAAGAAGCCGGCTTTGTCGCCCAGCGGGCCGTTCAGGGCCAGGCTGCCGAGGTACTGGCCTTTCTCCATATCGGCCACCGTGATGCCGCGCTGGCTAAAGCCAAAGTTGCCTTCCAGGCCAAACCGCTCGCCAAGCTGCTGGCTTACGAGCAAACGACCGGCGGGGGTGAATTTGGTGGCTTTCAGGTCGGTGCTGCCGGTCTGGGGCACTTCCGTCTCAACCAGGATGGCTACCTGGGTGGGGGTGTCGTAGTTGGGCGAAAGCATGAACTTTGCCCCGGCTACGGCCGGTGCCCAGCCGCCCACTACCTGCTGCTTGCCTTCGGCATCAACCACCGTACGCTGGTTGAGGTAAGGCTGCGCCACGCGAAGCTCCATGCCATTGAAGAAGCCTATCCGGAGCAGGGCGGTGCTGCTGCCCAGGGCAGCGCCCTGGTTGCCCGACTGGCGCTGGGTACCGGTTTCGAGTTGGAAACGACCGGGGCGCAGTACCTGGGAGGTGACGGTTTGTCCGGGGCGGTCGGCCCGGATGTTTCGCACAAAAGGTGCATCAACGTTCGGGTTGTTTTCTTCAGGCGTGTTCTGAGCCAGGGTGGTGCCGGCACTTCCTACCAAGGTCGTGAGGGCAAGCAGAGTGGTCATTCGCATGCCACCCAGACACCACTGAGTACGGTAGAGTTCAATTTATAGTGCAATACCAGTCAGGTTCGGTGAATAGTACCATAACGCATGCTTAAAATACCTAAAATGACATTAAAAGTGCCTGGATACGGAAAAAAAGGCACTATTGAGGCTGTTGAGTTAATTGTACCAATTTGATAATTAACTAAATTTAATCTGGGTGACGACTTGGAATAGTTGAATTCGTTTTCCCCTCATGGTCGTTGTCCTGCTTAGCTTTGCAGGCTCGGCCGGGTGTACCAGCCGGGGTTTCCATTTTATTTAATTGGCATAACCGTGGAGAGCATCTTCGCCGGCAATCAGCCAACTGGTGCTGCGCACTGCGAATGGCCCATACCTTATTGCCCCCGGCCAAGACCGTGAAAGCCTGATTTACCACAGCTAATGGAGGAGTAACAATCCGTCCCAGGCTGCGGCCTACCCCCGAATGGTAACCTCACGTACCTTATCTGCGCTACTTGCCTGCCTATGCGTCTTTTCTACCACGTTTTACCGATTTTGCTATTGGCCGGCTGCACCCAAAGCCTCACCCAGTCGGAGACGGCCGCGCCGCCGATAACCCCCAGGGCAGTTACGAGCCCGGTTCCGCCGCCCGCACCGACCAAAGTCGTCCCCAAACCAGCCCCCGCCCTCACCGCTGCGTACGTGCCGGGCTGGGCACCCCCCACGTCTTCCGATACCGTACTTCGGCTGCAGGGCCGGCGCTATACGCTACGCGTGCAGGCCGTAACCGACTCCACCCGGCGCCTGCGTACCACGTACGAAACCACGCCCGGCCATCGGGAGCAGGCCCGCGGCTTCGAGGGCCGCTTCACTTTCACCCTGCTCGACAGCACCGGGGGGCAGGTGTTTCGTCGGGTACTTCAAAAACAAGCTTTCTATAAGGTTGGTAACAAAGATGTCGTCATCGAAAGCGAAGCCTTCGCGCCTGAGCTTCTGGGCTACAGCGCCGCGTTTGGGGCGTTGGTGTTTAACCTGCCGTTCATGGTGCCCGACTCCGACGTGGGCGGGAACGTTCTGCTGCTGCTCGACCTGAAGGGCCAGGTGCTGCGCATCTGCAAAGGCGAAGCCGTGGGCGGGCCGGAGGTGGCAGTAGGGCTTTCCAGCGATGGCCGGGCACTGCTGACCCCCGACGAGCTGCTGCGCCCCGGCCGGCCGCCGCTACGCCTGGACAAGCCCGATGCCGACCTGGCGGGCGCCTTTTTTTTGAGCGACACCACCCTGCTGCTGCTGTACGAGCCGGGGAAAAGCCGCGCCAGGAAACTGCCCGATGGCAGCTATGCTTACGGCCGCGACCCCAGCCCCCAGCAGCTGCGGGCTCCCAATGCCTTTGTGCGCCATACCGTAAGTGGCCGGGAGCTGGCCCGATTCCGTTACCGGGGCTTTTACGAGGAGCTGGGCTTTTCCATTCCCTGGCACTTCCTGCGCGCCACTGCTACCGGCTACCTGCTCGATGAGAGGCAGGGGCTGTACGTGCTGCCCCGAGCCGCCCCCGCCCAGGTGGCGCTGGTCCGCTTCGCCCAGATGTCGGCAGTAGGTAGGAAGGCTAAGCCCACTGAGGCTCATTTTGAGCTGTATGGGGAAAATGGACACTTTGCCTTCTACATTGATACCATCAACCCCCGCAGTATCCGCTACCAGAAGCTGCGCGACTAAGGGTCTGTCCTTACCAAAACACAGTTGTAATGGTTAGTTCAGCTCCCAGGCTCAATGTATAAAAGCTGCGGCTACACCTACACCCCGGCTATCGTTCCAAGGCATGGATTTCAAGCACGAGATACTAAATGAAGCGGTAAAGCTCCGTCTGCCGGCCGCCAGCTTCCGAGCCCTTGGAGTTGCAGAATGGGAGCCCGTCATAAAGCGCATTGAAGAAACCTTCGTTGCAGCTCCTTACAACAGTCTTATCTGGTGGTGGGAGCGATTCAAAAAACCGTGCTATAGCACGGCCGCTTTTGATTATCCTCCCGACATTCTGGATAAATTAATTCCTGCCCAAGAGCTGGTTTGATTTGTGGCAGAAGATTCTTCTAAGTTCTGGCTTTTTGAAGGACAGGTACAGGCAATATAGGCCCTGTTAGGGGAGATGTATGCCTTTGAGTATTACCTGGTATCCAAAAAATACGAGTGGCTGCTTGGAGTAAATCACCACGACGTATTATTTGGAGTAGGTGAGTTAATGGTTCAGCGAATTAAAGTGTTGGAGCAGGGAAAGCGGGGGAAATAAAAGACAGTTGCTGGCAGGGGCTACGTCCTCTTGACGGCAATTTATCGGAATCGAAATGCTTTTTATGTCAATTGCTGATAGGAGCCAGCTATTTACCACCAGCGCTGAGACTCACGCTGCTGCGCTGCTTTATCCTGCTGCATCCAGGCCTGTGTGTAGGTATGCCAGCCTTTAGCCCGGTACTTTTCATTTGGACTGAACTCGCCGGCACCCATGTCGAAGTCACCAGCATTGGGAATTCGGTAATCGCCCCAGTTGCAGCGCAGGACTTTTGTTCCGATGTGCGGAGTCCAGGTGCCCACAAACTGGTTGTTAGAATAGCCGTCAGCGTACTTTTCGAGGTCATCATAGTGCAGCCGGCCAGTTTTGTCGAGAAACCAGCGCGTAAGCAGAATTCCTGAGAATACACCCGTTTTAGGCTGAGTAGTTATTTCGCTGAGCTGGTACTCGGCCAGTAGCAGACCAGCCTCGCGGGCCGGCGACACCCGCGCATCTACTGGCAGCGGCAAGCTGCGCCTTTCACGCACGTGCCGCACGATAATGGTGCCCGTAAACGCACAGATGGAATTGGCTACCTTTGATTTACCACTCACGCGGTAGGTATCGGGCTGCGCCGGGTCTTTGACGGCCGTCAGAAACTTCATTTGCAGCCGCTGGTAATCGGCACCGATAAAGCCAACAACCGCTTCATGGGGCGTATGCAGCCAGAGCGGAGCGTAGTCGTACTTTAGGTACTGATTTTTTTTCTCGGTAGGTTTTAATTCCCGGCTGGCTAATTGAGCTGCCACAAATTTCCGGCTTTCAACTGATAATAATTGCCGAGTAATAAAACCCGAAAAAATAACAATTAATACCGATAGCACAAGGAAAGTGCGAAAGCTGGTTTGCATGGATTCAGTGCGTTGCTTTATACTTCTACCACTTCGCCCGTGCCGAAGTAATAAATAATTCCCTTCACCTCGGCGTAGCCCAGCTGCTCGAATAGCGTGGCGTAGTTGCGAATCTGCCGCTTGTGCTTTTCCTGGGGCGGGGGCAATTTAAAATCCAGCAGCGTGACGCGGCCACCGGCCCGGTGGTGTTCCTCCAGCGAAGGCTCGAGCACTACGCGGTCGGGCTTGTAGTCGCGTAGGCGCACGCCGCCCACCAGAATTTCCCGCTCGGTTTCCACGCTCAGGTGAGGCGCGAAGTAGGGGGCCAGCCGCGGGTCGGTTACCACGCGGGTCAGGCTTTCCGTCAGCTCGGCTTTTTCGCGGCTGCTGATAATGCCCTCGGCCACAAGCTGCGTGGCCACGCGGCCCACGTCGGCGGCCGTGAGCAGGCGGCGCAGGCCGTAGTGCAGCTTGCGGTTCCACTCCCCAATGCGCTGCTGCTCGTCAAAGTCGAACAGCTGCGTGGCGTGGCGCCGCAGCTTCAGCCGGTCGTCCCAGGGCGCCGAGCTAAGGTTGGTTAGCAGGAAGTTACTGGTTGCTGCTTCCTGGTTTTTGGTTTCCGGTTCCCTGGCACTTCCTTGGGAAAGGATGAAGGACATTTTTTCTTCGTCCCACAGGCCCCGGCCCAGCAGGTAGCCGTGCAGCATGTCGGCCACACTGCGGGCGGTGGCGGGAGTTTCTGGTTTCTGGTTTTTGGTTTCTGGTTGTTCGCTCGAGCCGGAAACCAGAAACAAGGAATTAGCCACCTCTTTTGATGAGGAGCTCGAAGCCTCCTTGGGCCGCTTGCTGATGACGTAGAGGCGGTGCCGGGGCCGGGTAAACGCTACGTAGAGCGTGTTCAGCCCTTCGAGAAAGGTTTTTTCCCGCTCCTCGTTGTATTGGGCGGCCAGCACGGTCTGCTGCAGGCTCTTGCCGAGGCTCACCACGGCCACGTCGGGCATGTCTGCCAGCGGCTTGTGCTCACCTTCAAGGTGGCCCCAGAGCAGGGTGCCACGGTAAGGCTCCAGGCTCCAGTCGGCAAAAGGCACGATAACCACGCCGTAGGCCAGGCCCTTGGCTTTGTGCACGGTGGTGATGGTAATGGCGTCGCGCCCGCCGGGGGCGTTGATGCTGATGCGGCCCTTGCGCTCTTCCCAATAGGTGATGAAGTTGCCCAGGTTGTTGCCAAACTTCAGGCTGTACTCCAGGGTCAAATCCAGGAAGCGAAACAGGTACTCGCTCTCGCCGTTGCGGCCCAGCAGCCCAAACACGTTGAGCAGGCGCTCGGCTAGCTCGTAGAGGCCCAGGTTGCCGGTTTCCTGCTCCTGCACGTCGAAGCCCAGCTCCCGCAGCTCGTCGAAAAAGGGCTGGGCGTGCTTGTCGTTGGCCACGGCGGCAATGCGCCGGGCCCGGGCCGGGGTGGGGGCGAGGCGGCGCACTACCTTATCCACGAGCAGCAAAGCCTCTGCCCGCGCCAGGGTGTCGGCCGGCTGGTGCAGCACGCGGAAGATGCTCACCAGCAGGTTCACCACCTCGGCAAACTCCAGGGCCAGCGAGTCAGCCGAGATGATGTCGTAGCCGCGTTCCTTCAGGAACTTGGCAATGACTTTACTGGCGTTGCGGGTGCGGCAGAGCACGGCAATGTCGGCCAGGCGGAAGCCGTCGCGCAGGGCCTGTTCTACCAGCTGCAACGTGAGGTAGCAGGTGCTTTCGTCGTAGTTGAGCAGGGTTTCGGGCAGGTGCCCGGGCAGCGGCTCGGTGGTGTAGGTGCCCGCAGCCGGGTCGTAGAGCAGGGCCGGGGCGTTGGGCTGCGTAAACAGCAGCTCCACATGCCCGGTGCATTGGGTGGTTTGCCCGGCCGGTACTTCCTGCCCGGCTTCCTCGTCGTAGATGCCGCGCACCAGCTCCAGCTCGTCGTGCCGCTCACTGACGGCCTCAAAGAATTCGTTGTTGAAATTAATTATTTCCCGCGCCGAGCGGTAATTAGTTTGCAGCGCCCGGGGCTCAATGGCGTGGTCCAGGGTTTCGTAGCGCAGGCGCAGCAATTCCCGCATGTCTTCTTCCCGCGCCCGGCTTACCAGGGCGGGTGTGTTGCGTTGGTGCAGGCGCAGAATCTGCTCCATCTCCCCGCCGCGCCAGCGGTAGATGGCCTGCTTGGCGTCGCCCACCGCCAGGCTGGAATGCCCGTTGGCAATGGTGTTTTCCACCAGCGGCAGCAAATTGTTCCACTGCAGCACCGAGGTGTCCTGAAACTCGTCAATCAGCAGGTGCTGGTATTTCTCGCCCAGCCGCTCATACAAAAACGGCACCGGCTCGGTAAGTACAATACTGGCAATGCGACGGTTGAATTCGGAAATTAAAACTACGTTCCGCTCGCGGCTTATTTGCTCGACTAATTTATTTAATTCACTCAGCAACGAGGCGTGAAATAAATAAGGCTGCATACCCGACAATAAGATGTAGTCGGGCCCGTATTTAATTCGCAGCTGCTCGATGGTTGCAACTAATTCCCGCAGCGGCTCTTTCACCGCATCCACGCGCAGCTTGTCGGCCGGCGACTTCACCTTGCCACTGTACCACTTGTCTTCTTCCAGGGTAGCGCGCACGTAGCTGTTGGGCGCTGCTTCTGGCTCCAGCAGGGCCACGCCTTTCTGCACGTAGCTGGCAATGCCCTGCTTGCCGCGGTACAGGTCTTCCTCGCTCACGCCGGCCTCGGCTAATATGGCCGCGGCAAGGTCGCGGGTCTGGGCAAAGGCCGCTTCAATCTCGGCCCGGCGCGCCCTTATTTCCTTGTCGAGCCGGCGGAAATCGGCTAGGGAAAGCTGACCCAGCTGGGTCACGGCTTCCTGCACGCTTTCATTAAACAGCGCCCGCCCAAAGCCGGCAAGCTCTTCCGGCAGGCGGCTCCAGCTTTTGCCCTCATCGGCCTGGCCCAGCGCGTATTCGGCCAGGGTTTGCGACAGCAGCTTGCTGTTGGGGTCGCGGTTTACCTTGTCCAGCAGCGTGGCCACGGCGGTTTGCAGCACGGCATCGGTATCGAGCTCCACCTCAAACGTAGCCGGCAAGCCCAGCTCCCGGGTAAAGGCCGTGACAATGCGCTGCACAAAGGAGTCGATGGTGCTCACGGCGAAGTCGGCGTAGTGGTAGAGCACCAGCCGGAAGGTCTCTGAGGCCCGGCGCTTCACTTCGTCGGTAGGCAGGGCCAGCTCCTGGGCTACTTCTTCCAGCAGCGTATCGGTCTTGCCGGCTTCGGGGTAGGCAAAGCGGCGCAGGGCGCCCACTATCCGCTCCTTCATTTCCCCGGCCGCGTCGTTGGTAAACGTAATGGCCAGAATGCGCTTGAAATACGCCGGGTCGTCGGAGCCCAGGGCCAGCAGTAAGTATTCTTTCGTTAATTGGTAGGTCTTACCAGAGCCGGCAGAGGAGGAGTAGATGCGGAAGGAGGGGGGCATTATTATTTGTTCTAAATTACTTTCGAGGTTAAGTAACCAATACTATTAGGACAAGCAGTTATGGCCCTCATTATCTTGCCGGTTTTATTTGCTGTCGCCTTTGCATTCTCGATGGTTATACTCATTATTGGTAGCTGGGTAGCAAGAATTCTTGGATTCGTAAATGGAAATATACGAGGCCTTTCCGTGCTTTTTTCTCAAATTTCAGCTGTCTTTGCAATCCTGCTCATAATAGGTTTTATAATTTATTATGAATGGCTTGCTTCACAAAACCTTTTAATAAATTAACCCGTCGTCAGTGTAGGTATTCTAACGCGGGTTTATTCCTTTTCTGTTAGCCACCCCACCACCTCTGCTTCCACCCGCACCGGCCGGCCGCTGCCGGGGTCGAGCAGCACCCAGGTGGTTTCGGCCTCGCAGAGCAGCGCTTCATCGGCTACCCTCACAATCCGGGTATGGCGCACTGAGGTCGCCCCGCTGGTTTCGCCTACCCAGGTGGTAGCCCGCAGCGACTCGCCCGCGAAGCTCGGCTGCCGGTAGCGGATGCGGTGCTCGCGCACTACCCAAACGTAGCGCCCGCGCTGCTCCGGCGGGCAGATAGCCAGCCAGTGGGCGCCGGCTACGTCCTGCACCCAGCGCAGGTACTCCACGTTGTTGGCGTGGCCCAGGGCATCGATGGCTGCCACAGGCACCTGAAATTCATGAGAGTAGCGAAAGGCGGCGGAATCGGGCATGGGGAGGGGGAAAGACAGGAAGAAGGCAAAGGTCGGCAGCATGGAAAAAAATATGGCCGGACTTTGTCATTTAAAAATTCTACCTATCTTTGACGCAACCTAGGAAATCAAGCCGCGGTGGCCCAAAAGCTTAGGGAAATTCCACAAACAACCACCATGCCCACCGGAAAGGTAAAATTCTTCAATGAAACCAAAGGCTTCGGTTTCATTAAAAACGACGAAACTGGCGAAGACATTTTCGTTCACATCAGCGACCTGCAGGTTAGCTCGATTCGCGAAAATGACCACGTTCAATACGAGGTTGCCCAGGGCAAAAAAGGCCCGAATGCTGTGAAAGTTTCGCTGATCTAATTCAGCTCTTGCTTTACGACGTAAAGAAAGCCCGCTTCTGGCGGGCTTTTTTTTGTGCCCGCCGGAACGATAAGCGCTGCTATTACGTCAATGGCCCTACGCTTTGAAACAGAAGGGCGAAAAAGGAAAGAGTAGCAGTTGTTAGCTATTCTGCCATAATTTACGTACCTTTGCACCCGCATTTGAGAATGGCCATAAGTCCGCGCATACCCGGGAGGGGTGATAACGCATTGGCCGCGTAGTTTTTCCGGTTGTTTTTTCCCGCCTGATTGTCGAAGGTAGTATAGGAGGGGAAACGTCGCTGATTCGGCTGTTTTCAGAGCGTAGTCTCTTACCCCTTACTAATTCCAATTCATGGAAGCTGAAAAAATTGTAGTTCGCTTTGACGAGCTAAACCTTTCCGAAGAAGTACAACGTGCCATCACCGAGATGGGCTACGAGGAAGCTTCGGCCATTCAGGCCGCCGCTATTCCTGCCCTGCTCGCCGGCAAAGACGTAATTGGCCAGGCCCAGACGGGTACCGGCAAAACCGCCGCCTTCTCCATTCCCGCCATCGAGAGCATCGACACCGAAAGCCGCGATGTGCAGGTGCTGGTGCTGTGCCCCACCCGCGAGCTCGCGGTGCAGGTATCGGGCGAAATCCAGAAGCTGGGCAAGTACAAGCGCGGCCTGGCCGTGGTGCCCATCTACGGCGGCAGCAGCTACGACCGCCAGTTCCGCGCCCTGGAGCGTGGCGTACAGATTGTTATCGGTACCCCCGGCCGCGTGATGGACCACATCGAGCGCGGCACGCTGAAGCTCGATAAAACCACGAAAATCATCCTCGACGAAGCCGACGAAATGCTCGACATGGGCTTCCGCGACGACATCGAGTACGTGCTGAGCAAGATGCCCGAGGAGCGCCAGACGGTGTTCTTCTCGGCCACGATGAGCAAGCCCATCATGGAGCTCACCAAGAAGTACCAGACGGAGCCGCAGGTGGTGAAGGTAAACCACCAGGCCATGACGGTGAACAACATCGAGCAGAGCTACTACGAGGTGCGCGGCCCCCAGAAAAAGGACGTGCTGACCCGGGTGCTCGACATGTATAACCTAAAGTCGACCTTCGTATTCGCCAACACCAAGCGCATGGTGGACGAAATCGTGGCCGACCTGCAAGCCAAGGGCTACTTCGCCGAAGGCCTGCACGGCGACATGGGCCAGCAGCAGCGCCAGAACACCCTCGACAAGTTCCGCAAAGGCACCCTGGAGGTGCTGGTAGCCACCGACGTAGCTGCCCGCGGCATCGACGTCGACAACGTGGAGGCCGTGTTCAACTACGACCTGCCGGCCGACGAGGAGTACTACGTGCACCGCATCGGCCGCACGGGCCGCGCCGGCAAGAGCGGCCGCGCCTTCACCTTCGTGAGTGGCCGCGACATCTACAAGCTGCGCGACATCATGCGCTTCACCAAGGCCCAGATTAAGCTGGAGCAGGTGCCGTCGTTTGCCGACGTGTCGGAAGTGAAGACTACCCTGTTCCTGGGTCAGATTAAGGAGGTTATTGAAAAAGGCAACCTCGAAAAGTACGTGGCCCGCGTGCAGCGCCTGCTCGACCAGAGCGAGGAAATCACTTCCCTGGACATTGCCGCCGCGCTGCTGAAGATGACCATGAAGGAGGACAAGCGCGCCGAGCAGAGCCTCGATGCCAGCCGCACGGCCGGTGCCGCCCGCCCCGGCTTCACGCGCCTCTTCGTTACCATGGGCAAGAAAGACCGGATTCACCCCCGCGACATCGTGGACCTGATTTCCGAGAGCACCAACCTGCAAGGCAGCAAAGTGGGCGACATCGCCCTCTACGACAAGTTCAGCTTCGTGGAAGTGCCCTCGGAGTTTGCCGATGAGGTGGTAGGCCAGCTCGGTCGTACCAGCATTCAGGGGCGTCCCGTAAGCTTCAGCATCGCCACGCCGGTACAGGAAGGCGCGGCCAAGGAAGAAGGCAACACCCGTGGCCCGGGCGGCTTCGGCGGCGACCGGGAGCGCCGGCCCTTCGGTGGCGGTGAGCGTCGGGAAGGCGGTTTCGGCGGTGGCTACAAAGGCAACCGTGACGGCGGCAGCAGCTACGGCAACAAGCCCAGCTACGGCGACCGCCGCGAAGGTGGCTACGGTGGCGGCTACAAAGGCAACCGCGACGGGGGCAGCAGCTACGGCAACAAGCCCTCGTATGGCAACAAGCCCAGCTATGGCAACAAGAGCTACGGCGACCGCCCCAGCTACGGCAGCAAGCCCGGCTACGGCAACAAAGGTGGCTTCGGCGGTGGCCGCGACAACGACTCGCGTCCTTCCAACCGCGAGAACTACGACGAATAGAACCGCAGATTCTAACGGATTCTGAACCGCAGATTTTAACGGATTTTACGGATAAGAACGGATTCTATCCCATTCTTTGTGAGTAGCTACCCGCTATGTTATGTTGATTTTTAGTGTTTTAAACAAGAAAGGCCGCTCATTGAGCGGCCTTTCTTGTTTTATCTCGACTGGTTTACGGTTCTGAATCCGTTCTTATCCGTCAAATCCGTTAGAATCTGCGGTCCTTATTTAGAAGAGTCGCGCAGCATCTTGATTTTATCGTGCGCCTCGCGCACGCCCTGGTACTGCTTTTCGATAACCGACTTCAGGGCCATGGGCAGCCCTTCGGCTTTAAGGGCGGTTTGGTAGGCTTTCACGGCGTAGTCTTCGCCACGCTCGCACTCGTTGAGGACAGCCTTACTGTCTTTGCTGGTGATGGCGGCCTTGAGGTTAATCCAGGCGCGGTGCACGGTACCGGTCACTGAGGAGCTTTCGTCGGGCTTGAGGTTCAGCTTGAACATCTGGTCCTCGATTTCGGTGAGGTATTCGGAGCGCTGGGCGGCATAGGTGCGGAAGGTGTCTTTGAGCGTGGGGTCTTCCACGTCGGTCATGGCGTCGGCATAGCCTTTCTGGCCATCTTTGAGGGTTTCAACCAGCTCATTGAGCAGGGCTTGGGTGGCTTTGGCTTCCATTGAAATAAGGAAAAAGGGTTGGTGAAAGGTATTCCCCTCTTTACTAAGCGCGCCAAGTGAAGGTTACAAAGCCGGCAAGGGCCGCCCGCCTACTTGTTCATCGGCTACCCGTTGTCCCTGGCCATGGCCCGCCCAGCCAGGAAGCCCGTGGTCCAGGCGGCCTGGAAGTTGAAGCCCCCGGTGATGCCATCAACATCGAGCACCTCTCCGGCAAAATATAAGCCGGGGACTTTGCGGCTCTGCATGGTTTTCAGGTCGACGTCGGCGAGCTGAATGCCGCCGCAGGTCACAAACTCTTCCTTGTAGGTGGTTTTGCCACGCACGCCCAGGGGGGTGCGCAGCAGTAGCTCCAGCAGGCGGTTCTGGGCTTTGGCGGGCAGGTCGCTCCAGCGCAGCTCCTCCCCAATGCCGGCCTCGGCTACCAGCGTGCGCCACAGCCGCTGCGGCAGGCCAAACAGCGGGTTGACGGCAATGGTCTTGCGGGCATTTTCCTGGCGGTACTGCTGCAGCCAGGTGCGCAGGGTTTCATCGCTGTGCTGCGGCACCCAGCTGATAAGGGCCGTGCCGGTGTAGCTGAGCTCGTGCAGGCGGCGGGCGCCCCAGGCCGAGAGCTTGAGCACGGCCGGGCCGCTCAGGCCCCAGTGCGTCACCAGCACGGGCCCTTCGTACTGCAGCTTCTCGCCGGCCAGCACCACCCGGGCCAGGGGCACGCTCACGCCCATAAGCTCACGCAGGGGAGAGTCGGGCACGTTGAACGTAAAGAGGGAAGGTACCGGCTCGGCCAGGCTGTGGCCCAGGGGGCGCAGCCAGTCGTACTGCCCGCTTTTGGGCTGCCCGCCCGTGGCTACCAGCACGCTGCGCACCTGTAAGGAGCGGGCCGCCGGGGCGCCGCTGCCGCTCAGGTGCAGCTGGAAGCCGCCTTCGGCCAGGGGCTGTATCTCGTCGACCTGGGTATTGAGCAGGATGCGAACCCCGGCGATGCGGGCGGCATCTTCCAGGGCCCGGGCAATGGTTTCACTGGAATCGGTGGTGGGGAACATACGCCCGTCGGCCTCCGTCTTGAGCTGCACGCCCCGGCGGGCAAACCAGGCAATGGTGTCGCGCACGCCAAACTCCTGAAAGGCCGACTTCAGCTGCTTGCCGCCGCGGGGGTAATGGGCCACCAGCTGGGCCGGGGTTTCGCAGGCATGGGTGACGTTGCAGCGGCCCCCGCCCGACACGCGCACCTTGCTGAGCAGCTTGCCGGTTTTCTCGAGTAGCAAAACCGTAAGGGCCGGGTTGGCCTCGGCGCAGGCAATGGCCGCGAAAAAGCCGGCTGCGCCGCCACCCAGCACAGCCACGGAAGAAAGGGCAGTGTTCACGGGGCAAAGGTACGGCACCCAGGCTGTCGGCTGAGCTACGCCGCTAGCAGAAGGGCAGGGCAGCCAGTACGTCGTCGTGCCGGAACTGGTACGGCACCATGCTGCGTACCAGGGAAGTGTCAATGGTTTTGCCCGTGATGGGCGCCGTTTCCTCGCGGAAAGTGGGGGGCTCCAGCCCCAGGAAGCGGGCCGCTTCCGGGTAGAACTCGCGTCGCAGCGGGTGGCTGGCCGAGCACACGTTAAAGGTGTGGCCCCAGATGTTGTGCTGAATGATGGACGAGAGCACGCCCACCGCGTCGGTGAGATGCAGCAGGTTGACCGGGGCGTTGCCCTGGCTTAGGTCGCGGCGGCCGGCCAGGAAGCGGCCGGGGGCCCGCTCCGGACCAATGAGGCCGCCCAGGCGAACTACCGTGCTCAGCCACTGCCCGTAGCGGGGCACGAAGTGTCCTTCGGCCCGCAGCACGTCGGAGGCGGCATCGCGGGTGCTCATGGCATCATGCTCCCGCATCAGGCGGGGCTCGTTGGGGTACACGCTGGTGGAGCTGACAAACAGCACGTGGCGGATGCCGGCCGCAGCCACGGCCCGGTGTACAGGGCGCAGCAGGGTGGGATAGGCGCCGGCGGCTGCGGCCCGGGGCGGTACGTTCAGCACCAGCACGTCGGCCGCTTGCAGCAGGCGCAGCAGCAGGGCCTCATGGGAGGGGCCAAAATCTGCTCCCAGGCGCAGGGTGTAGCCCTGAATGCCCGCGGCAGCCAGTACGGGCAACTGTTCAGGGGTGGTGGTCGTGCCGAGCACTGTGCTGCCAGCTGCAACCAGGGAGCGAGCCAGGGCCAGCCCCAACCAGCCACAGCCTAATACTAGCACAGTGGGCAATGCCGACACCGGGCTGCCGTCCGAACGGGCGCCAGGGTTAGAATTGCTCATGGTAAATTAATGCAATAGTGCGGGAATCAAGCCGCGAAGATGCGAATAAATAATGAAACACTATATTATGGCGGGTCTAAAGATATTTTGTTAACCTGCACCAGCTTTTTAAACAGTAGCCAATGCTGTAGCTTGTACCTTCGGGCCCGGTTCATAGACGCCACCATATTTAACTGCTTTCGCATGACAACACCCTACACTCAGCCCATGCTGCGCGACAATGCTTTACAAGGAAAAACCATTGTCGTGACCGGCGGGGGCACTGGCCTGGGCCGGGCCATGACTACGTACTTCCTGCAGCTGGGGGCCAACGTAACCATTACCAGCCGCAAGCTGGAGGTGCTGGAAAAAACAGCCGAGGAGCTGCGGCAGCAAACCGGCGGGCGCGTGCTGGCCCTGGCCTGCGACGTGCGCAAGTACGACGAGGTAGAAGCCATGCTCGACCGCACCGTGCAGGAGTTCGGCAGCATCGACGTGCTGCTGAATAACGCCGCGGGCAACTTCATCAGCCCCACCGAGCGGCTGTCGCACAAAGCCTTCGATGTAATTGTGGACATTGTGCTGCGCGGCTCCTACAACTGCACCCTGGCCGTGGGCAAGCGCTGGATTGCCGACAAGAAGCCCGGCACCATTCTCAACATCGTCACTACGTACGCTTCGGTCGGCTCCGCCTTTGTGGTGCCCTCGGCGGCAGCCAAGGCCGGCGTGCTGGCCATGACCCGCTCGCTGGCCGTGGAGTGGGCCAAGTACGGCATTCGCTCCAACGCCATTGCGCCCGGTCCTTTCCCCACCGAAGGCGCCTGGAGCCGGCTGTTTCCCGAGCCCCTGGCCAGCAAGCTCGACCCAGCCGGCAACGTGCCCCTCAAGCGCGTGGGCCAGTACCAGGAGCTGGCCAACCTGGCCGCTTACCTGGTGTCGGACTTCTCGGCCTATGTAAACGGTGAAGTCGTTACCATCGACGGCGGCGAGTGGCTGAACGGAGCCGGCGAATTCAATAAGCTGGAAATTCTGACCCCGGAAATGTGGGACCAGATTGAGAAAACCATGCGCCGATAAATCGCTGATTGGCGCTGATTTTTTTGATTGCGCTGATTTTTTCGTTCTGCAGACTTTTGCGATTGTTTGTATAAAAAAGAGGCCTGCTTTTATAAGCAGGCCTCTTTTTTGTCTAATCAATTTTGCCAGCGGAGGCTAGCATGAATAGCGCAACAGGAAGAAAAAATGAACAGAAAAAATCAGCGCAATCAAAAAAATCAGCGCCAATCAGCGATTATAGTTTGTAGCCTGGGTATCCTTTTTTGAATTCTTCCAGCGGAATGGACTGGTTGGGAATGACTTCTGAGAACTCAAACTTCTCAAACAGGCCTTTGTCGTCTTCTACGTGCACCATGGTGGGTAGAAAGGTCTTGGGGTCGACGCTGAG
Source organism: Hymenobacter saemangeumensis (assembly GCF_039541835.1). Lineage (NCBI taxonomy): Bacteria > Pseudomonadati > Bacteroidota > Cytophagia > Cytophagales > Hymenobacteraceae > Hymenobacter > Hymenobacter saemangeumensis. The sequence goes on from NZ_BAABGZ010000018.1 coordinate 107,821, forward strand.
AATGGTGCGGCGGCCGTAGGCGTTGGGTACCTGCAGCACTTTGCCTTCGGGAATCTTTTCTTCGGGGTTCAGGTCGTTGCGCTCCATGATGCGGAACTCGCCGCAGCCAAACCGCTCAGCTACAGTGCTGACCGTCTCGTTTTTGCCGGCCTTGTAGCTCACGTAGCGAAACTGCGGGTAGTTGGATTGCATGATATGGCAGGTTTTGCCTTGCACGGTGCTATCACCTACGTAACGAAACGAGCGGCTATAGCTGTGGTCCTGACGTCTGCCCGTGGTGCGCAGCAGCTCGGCAATGGTGCCGAAGCCCGCCTGCAGCACGGTGTGGTGCTGGTTGCTGCGCATGAGCTTGCCGTTGGGGTCGAGGCTGAGCGTGACGTAGGGGAAGGTGGCCGGGTACACCCAGGCGTCGCCGTCGTTTTGTCCCGTTACCCACAGCACTTCCACGCCCTTCTGGTTTTTTACATACACCCGGAACGGAGCGAAGTTAATTTTCATGACGCTGCGGGCCCGGTTGATTTTGCCCGCTACCCGCTCCTGCGCGTTCACCGTGCAGCGCAGCGTCTTCAGGTTTTCGATGGCGGCGCCCATGCGGGCCGCAACCTGCTCGGTGGTGATGGCGGCCTGCGGCTGGCCGGCCGGGGCGGCCCCGGTAAAGAAAAAAGCCAGTAGGGGCAGTCCGGCTGGAATAAATAGAGAAGCGCGGGCAGAGAGTGAAGGCATAAGTGGATGTTGATACAATAAGGAAAGATACGGCGAGCCTTGTCTGCAGCCGTCCTTAGCTAGTTCAGGCTGATATGAGGGAAGCGCGAGGCGGCGCTGTCGAAAATGAACAGCTCATCAATTTCCACGCCATGCAGGTGCTCATACAGCGGAAACTGCTCAATCATGGCTTGCACGGCGGCCGCATCGTCGCCGTGCATGGTCACCCAGCCCCGGCTGCGGTCGGCGCTGATGGCATAGGCTTCGATGACTTTATCGGCCAGCAGCTGGTTGATAAAAGCGCGGTGACGGGGAATGAGGGCAATAAAATCCGCATCGAAAGCCTCGGGAAGGCGCAGGGAAACTACGAAAGTGGGCATAGGAATAAAGCCAGGGCAAGGGCCTAAACGCCGCGTGCGAATGGAAAGTTAAATTTAAGGAAGAATGCGGGGCAACTTTTCGGCGCAACAGCCGAAAAATAGGGGTATGCACTTTTCCGTTATCACCCCCACGCACCAGCGGCGGGACCTGCTGCCCGATGCGGTAGCCAGCGTCCGGGCCACCATCAGCGCCCCACTCGACTTCTCCTTCGAGCACCTTATTTACGACAACGGCTCCAGCGACGGCACCCCGGCTTACCTGCGCGAAGCCGCCAAGGAGCCGGGGCCCCCCCTGCGGTACTGGCAGCACGCCAGCAAGCAAACGGCCGGCTTTGCCCGCAACCAGCTCATCCGGGAAGCACCGCCCGAGGCCTGGATTGTGCCGCTCGACGACGACGACTTCCTGCTGCAGCGCACCCTGCACAACTACGCCGCCCAAATCAACGCCCACGCCGGCCGGCCCTGGCTGGTGGCCGACTTCCTGCGCGTCGACGAGCAGGGCCGCTACATGCCCGGCGAAGACTATTACAGCTGGCGCTTCGACTCCCCGGCCGACATGCTGCGGGCCATTTTCCGGGCCGAGCATTTTATTCAGGGCAACGTGTGCTACAGCCGGGCCTTGTTCGACGAAGTAGGCGGCTATACTGCCGAGCTGACCATGGCCGAAGACCTGGACCTGTATGTGCGCTTCCTGCTGGCTGGCCACCTGCCCGTGCTCTGTCCCCACATCAGCCACCTGCACCGCTTTCACCGCAGCAACGTGAGCATTGGCGTCGACGCCGACAAGCACAACGCCGACCTGCGGGTTATCTATGAGAAATACGAGCAGGAATTAAGCCGGCAGGGTATTGAAAAGCCCTGACTGGTTTATAGTTTAAAGTTAAAAGTGAGGAGTTAAAAGACAGAACGTCTTTTAACTCCTCACTTTTAACTTTAAACTAATGCTGTCCTAGCTTTTGACCTTCACCTTTACCTTTTTTACGGCTGGGGCTTTCGGACTTTCGCCTGGTGTGCCCACCAGGGTCATTTCCTTTACCAGGTGGCCGGCGCCAGCAAACTTGTCGACTACAAACAGCAGGTAGCGTACGTCCATGGCAATGTTGCGCACCCGGTCGGGGTCGAACATGATGTCGGACATGGTGCTTTCCCAGGCCCGGTCGAAGTTGAGGCCGATAAGCTCGCCGCGGCCGTTGATGACGGGCGAGCCGGAGTTGCCGCCGGTGGTGTGGTTGGTGGCGGTAAAGGCCACCGGCACGGTGCCGTTCACGGCGTAAGGACCGTAGTCTTTCTTCTGGTAAAGCTCCACCAGGCGCGGCGACACCTCAAACTCGGGGTTGGTGGGGTCGGCCTTTTCCATGATGCCGTCGAGGGTGGTGTAGTAGTCGTAGCGCATGCCGTCGGCGGGCTGGTAGCCGGCTACCTGCCCGTAAGCTACCCGCAGGGTGGAGTTGGCATCGGGGTAGAAGGTGCGGGAGGTCTGCCACTGGCGCAGGGCAGCCACGTAGCTGCGCTGCAGCAGGGTGATGTTGTCGGCAGCAGCTTGATAAGTTGGCTGAATCTGGGCGCGCAGGGTGTTCTGTACGGCGCTGGCCAGCTGGTAAGCGGGGTCCGACGTCAGGGAAGCGGCGTTGCCGGCCAGCAGGTCGTCCACTACTTTGTTGGCGCCGGCTTCGGTGGCGAGGCGGGTTTTGGCAAACAGGTCGGCGGCAAAGCGGGTCCAGCTTTCGGCGTTGGTGTTCTGCGCTTTGAGGCTCTTCACGTACTCAGGCAGCAGGGCGGCCGGGGTGTTGTCGGCGTAGAGCGGCAGCAGGGCCGCCGCCACCTTCTGGTCGGTGGGGGCGTTGTAGTTGCGGAAAAAACCGGCGATGCCCGTGCGCAGCTTGTCGGCCGCGGCCTTCACCTCGGCGGCTGGCGCTTTGGCTGCAATTAAGTCGGCGACCGGCACAAAGGCATTGGCAAACTTGAGCAGCTCGACGCCGAAGGCCGCTTCGCTCACGTAGGCCCGGGCCAGCACGTAGTCACGCTCCTGGGTGTAGTTGCGCTGCAGGTCGGCCAGCAGCGTGCCGTAGGCGGCCTGCCGGCCAGGGTCGGCCGCCACCCACTTGCTGAATTCGGCTTCCTGGTTGCGCTTGCGCTGCACGGCGTCGAGCTTTTTCAGGCCCCGCATCTCGCCCTGCCACTTCTTCCAGTAGTTGGCAATGCTGGCGTACTTGGCGGCGTACTGAATGCGGACTTTGTCGGAAGCCAGCATGTCCTGGTCCCAGATTTTAAGCAGGGCGGTGCGCACCTTCACCCGGGCCGGGTCGTCGACGGAGTAAATTTCATCCACGCCCCAGGAGGTGAGGTACTCGTTGGTGCGGCCGGGAAAGCCAAACACCAGGGTGAAGTCGCCGGGCTTGACGCCGGCCAGGGAGATAGGCAGGTGGTGGCGCGGCTTGAAGGGCACGTTCTGCGGCGAATACGCCGCCGGCTTGTTGTCGGGGCCGGCGTAGATGCGGAAGATGCTGAAGTCGCCGGTGTGCCGGGGCCAGGCCCAGTTGTCGGTGTCGCCGCCAAACTTGCCGATGCTGCTCGGCGGGGCACCCACCAGGCGTACGTCCTGAAACACCTCGGTCACAAACAGGTAGTACTCGTTGCCGCCGAACATGGGCCGCACAAAAGACTGGTAGTGGGTGCCTTGAATGGCAGCCTGGGCTACTTTCTGGCCATTGGCCTGCACCTGCTTTTCGCGCTCGGCTTCGGCCGTGCCCGGCGCGATGCCGGCCAGCACCTGCTTGGTCACGTCTTCCATGCGCACGATGAAGGTGGCCGTCAGGCCCGGGTTGGCCAGCTCCTGGCTGCGGTCCATGGCCCAGTAGCCTTTGGTGAGGTAGTCCTTCTCCACCGAGGAGTGCTGCTGAATCTGGCCGTAGCCGCAGTGGTGGTTGGTGAGCAGCAGACCCTGGTCGGAGATGATTTCGCCGGTGCAGCCCCCGCCGAACTGCACCACGGCATCCTTCAGGCTGCCTTTGTTGATGCTGTAAATGTCTTCGGCCGAAAGCTTCAGGCCTTTCTTCTGCATGTCCTTTTCATTCAGCTGCTTGAGCAGCAGGGGCAGCCACATGCCTTCGTCGGCAAACGCCACCGGGCGCAGCGTGAGTAGTAAGCCGGCCAGCAGGGCCAGCGGACGCAATAGTCGAATCATAGAAAGACGTAAAATCGGGTGGGAGCCCAAAAATACGCCCGAATGGCGGAGCAAAGCCCCTTGTCCCTATCCCATAGCAAGGGCAGTAAAAGGAAAGACCTTAGCCGGGCCGAAGAAGTAGCAGCGCGTGTCGGCTGCTTTTCCTCTGCCCAGCTAAGGTCCTTCGGCCGCTTTAGCGCAAGAACTGCTGAGAAGCTTGAATGGGTCTATCAGGAATGGCCTAGCTGCGCTACGCTGGGCAGGCTGGTATCGGCGCTGGCGGCAGCAGTAGCGGGAACAGCCCCAGTTATGCTACCCCGCGAAGAGTCTTCCCAGGCGCGGTATCGGGAAATTTCCTCCTGAAACTTGCTCACAAACCAGCTAATCAGGCTCAGGTCGTCGAGAAAGCCCAGCACGGGAATAAAGTCGGGTACCAGGTCGATGGGCGACAGCACGTACAGCAGCACGGCCAGGCCCGATACAATAGTGGAAGTGTTGATGTCGCGGTATTCACCGCTGATGTAGCGCCGCACCAGGCGTACCAGGGTCTGGCCCACGTCAAACAATTGCTTGAACTTGCTGTCCGTACTTTTTTTGTCGGCGAGCTTGTCAGCCACCTCGTTCAGCGTGGTAATTACTTTAAAGGGGCGGCCCAGCAGCTTGGTGGCGCGGCCCACAAACATGTTGAACAGTACGTTCTTGGAAATCTTAAGTCCTTTATCGGAGAGCGTAGCCATAGCCTGAGGTTTTATGTCGGGCTTACGCGCCGGGCTAGGGGCGGGTTTTACCGGTCCGGCAAAAGCCGGTTAGTAACAGCAACCGCAACATACGGTGCTAGCTGCGTGCGGGCATAGTGCAAAACGATGTGGGCCGCACCTTATTCACATAATAGACTTGTTGAGCGAAGGCCACGGGGCTACTGGAATACCCTGTGCGAGCAGATGGCGCAGGAGAAAGTCACCGAAAAGGTCCCGCGTTATTTTGAATTACACCTGATTGCAGCTAACAGTTTTGGGATTTGGGTTTGTGGGATTTCGAAACCGAAAACCGTCTCCTAATTGTATAATCCCAAGGTGAGCTGGGTAGGGTCATGAGTAAAGATAGTCGGGTCCTTTTGCCACTGAACACAGATAAAGTCGTGTGGGGTGAGCCCACGCAGGGTCTTCAAGCGCTTGGCGTGGTTAAAGGCCAGCAAAAAGGCTTGCAGGTGCTCGTTGAGCTCCTCCGTGGTCTGGTAGTGGTAGCGCTGGACGGTAGCCTCTTTAATTCGTGCGGTTCAGACGTTTAACTTGCCCCTTGGTCAACCGGGGCGTCGGTTTGATCTGTCAGTGCTCCACACCGAAGGCCCGGCAGATACGAGCAAAAGTGTGTCCGCCCGGAAACCACTGATGGGGCTGCAGCGTGAACTGCACCCCGTTGTCGGTTAGTACGGTGTGGGCGTTGTAGGGCAGCTTTTACAGCACCTGCCGCTAAAGTCCGCTGCGACCATACGCGTTGCCCGCGGGTGCAATTCAGCAAAAGCTACTTTCCTGGTGCGGTCGATGGCGACGAAGAGGTACTGCCGGCCTTCTACGGTGCGCACTTCCGCGAAGTCGACGTGCAGGTAGCCGATGGGGTAGTCCTGGAATTTCTTTTTCGGCGGACTCTGCCCGTCCTCATTCAGGGGCTGACGGCTGATGCCGTGGCGTTTGAATCAGCGGTGCAGCCCCGTGCGGAACAGCTGCGGTATCGTGGCCTGCAGCGCGTAGAGGCAATCGTCAAGCGCCAGCAGGGTGTGCCGCCGAAAGGCCACGGCGATGGCCTCCTGCTCGGCCGTAAGCACCGTCGAGGCCGGTCCCCTGCGCGCATCCGTTGTGGTGGGGCGCTTACGCCACTTGGCCACCGTTTTCGGGTTGATACTGTACCGGCTGGCTAGGCTTTGTAGGCTTTCTTGGCTATGTTGGATAGCGCGCCGTATCGCCGCCGCCGTGCGGGCGCTGCCGTGGAGTACTTGTCCAATAAGGAAGGGTGAAATTCCGGACCTGAAAATACCCCATCACACCCTGGGACCATACACTTTGGGTGGTAAGCTGAAATCCCCAGCAAAAAGACCCGTTTGCTCACGAGCTTCGGCAACTGCAATCTGAACCGTGACCGCAACAAAGTCGTGCTCTTATTTAGCCGCTTCAAGCAGTGTCACCGGTTGGCCCCTGCTACGAATGGACCGCTAGCAGCATTTAGGAAAGGCACTATTTCGCATCCGACTTACTTTCTGTCCCCTAATAATTCGTACAACTTAACGGAGCAGGCTGCAAAATGGCTTAATAATTTTATTCTCAGTAATTGCCAGGCCTCATTGAGGCGCGTTTATTACTTACTTTCGTACATGTCCTACTGTGTAGCCAGTGTTCCGGTGGCTCGCATCAAAAGCTAGCCGTAGAGAGTCAGCGCTTGGGAAGCGAGTGGTATACACAGCCAGTATGGTGTCGCGTCGGACAAAAACTGCGGTGGGCACCAAGCTGCTAATTCTAAGGATTTCCTTCCCAGTTACAGACCTAATGCCAAAATCTGGCTTGAAATGAGACAGGTACTTTTGCTGGTTCTCCTTGGTGGCAGGTGGACACAAAGCCACAACTTTGCTAACTAAACCGCTGCTCCGGTATTGCATTATTTTGGGGGTTGCGGCCCAGCAGTGCGGGCAGGTTGGACTGAAAATAAATACAACGTAGGTAGAATCAGGAGAGGGAGGGCAAAACGGTGCCATCGGAGAAGACCGAACAGCTTGTCCAGCGGAGACAGACAAGCGAAGAGCTGTGCCGTGTTGGACATACAAAAAAGCTGACAATAAGAAAGTGACTAGTGTTGCCCCGCTAATCAGTGTCCGTAAAGGAAATGGAGTAGGCAAGGGGGCAGGGGGAGCCTTGCGGTATAGCCATGCAGCAACCAGTAACAACAGACCATTGCGCAAAAAGGAAACCCATGGAGGCGTCTGTAGAGCATCAAAGGCGCCAAAACAGCCACAATCAGTAACTCCATGATGCAGATAGCCATAAGCAAACGAAACGGTGAAGATGGCTAGCACTACCATGCTTATTAAGGCTAAACGACGAACCTTCACTTGCAAAAGCAATCCTAATCCGAGCCAAATCTCTAGTGCAATGACAAAAGGAGCAATGTATCGTAGTTGTTTTGGGAAGCCATACCCTACGATGCTTTCCGCAAACTCAGCGGTATCGAGAGCCTTACCGAAGCCGGAGATAAGAAAAAATACGCCAAGTATACTTGGCAGCAGAATAGGAGCGAAACGCTTCATAGGTATTAGGTTGACCAATAAATTAGCCTAGTGCGTAAGCAGCGTGCCAAAAGCACCCTTTTGCTCAAACGCTTGGATTACTCCCTCTTCCAAAGGGGTTCGCTTGACAATAGAATTTTCTGCCCAAAAGGTGGGGTTGTAAGTTGTTCGCTTAATGGATACTAAATCAGATTTGTTGGCTTTGTCTACAGCAGAGGAGTAAGCAATCCCCGAAGGAACGGGCTGTCCATCGTAAAAAACCGTTAAGGAGTTTACTTGCAGGTTAACGTCATCTTTTTTGGGCCGAGCAATAACTGCTTGATAACGAACGCTGACATAATTGAGAATGGGGGCCCCTTTTTCGGAAGCTTGAAATACCATCTCAAAGAATGTGCGCTGGTCTTTAAACTGTGTAGAAGCGCTGTTTGAAGAAATTCGCACCCCTTCTGTTTCCATTTGAAACCGTAGAATTTGGTGGGTGATTGCGTCAATGGTGATGCTGCCCCGGTGATGGTTTGGGTTGATGCCCGGTTTACTGGCAAACTCTACTTCTACGAGTTGTTGCGTGCCATTTTCTGTCACCCCAACTAAGTTGAGTGAATAGTACCGCTCTACGTTAGGGCCTATCATCCAAATAGAACGACTGGTATCTGCCTGTGCATCGTATACGCCATAGAGTCGGGTATTAAGCGAAAAGTTATTTAGTTTAACTAAAGCTTTTTTCTCTGCATACCGACCTTGGGCTAAGGAAGTGCCTTCCACACCGGCATTGTTGGTTTTAGTGTTCCAAATCATTTCCAACACTTCGGTAGCATCCCCGTTGTGACGGGTTATCTGTCGATAGAAAGCCCGTCCATACGTTTTTTGCGAATAAAGTTGGCGTGATTTGTTATAAGCCTGCAGTAACAGGTCCGCTAAGTAGCTGCCAACGTGTATTTCGGGTAGAACCACAGATGCTGGAGTAAGCGAAATACGCAATACCGCAGCCGAGGTCACCACAATGGTATCGCGCCGATGACCTAGTTCGGAAACGAGTAATTTGCTTGACACAGGGACTTTCTGCAAAACAAACTCACCCTCCGCATTACATGTGGTGCCTATGCTGGTATTCAGCAACGACACACTTGCGTACGGGATAGGCTTATTCGTAACGGCATCAACTACTTTGCCTTCTAACTTCTGCCCCTGAGCCAAACGACTCAAACAAATTAGGAGGAATAGAATATGGTATCTTCTCATAAAAATTTGTCAAGCGTTTTACAGTTATTAAATTCAAATTCAGTAAGAGAGGCAAAAGTACGGAATGAAAATCAGAAGATTTGAGAATAAGAAAAATCAGTGAATTTTCTCATGAACTCAGAAGTTAACTTATTGTAAATATAAATAATTTATCCTGGCAGGCTCCTGCGATAAGCTGAAATTGCTTTCATCGCAATTACCGTTGAAAAAACGCGCATTTCATCTTCCACAATGATATTTGTTCCGCTGCTCGACAGACGCCAAGTGCTTACCTCCTTTTGCGGCTGCTGCACCTCCGGCGACGGGATTTGCATCAAGGCACTACTGCTCCAAGAGCCGTCCGTATGCTGATGCCGTAGAAGCCAATTGCAGGCTTTATCAGCCTGGGGTCGATAGCGGGCAAATAGTTCGGCGTCGCTGCAAATGGTGTCCAGCACCAGACCTGTATAATAGGCGCTCGAAGCCACAGGTGCCGGCAAGGCAGTTCCGAAACCGCCGTCCGCTAATTGTAGGTTGAGTAAGGCTTCGACGGCACTGTTAATCACATCAGCATACGCACCTGGGACGCTTTCCAAAAGCAGTCCTTTAATAATATATGTGGTACTATAAATTGGGGAGGTCCACCAATACGCCCCCCACATTCCTTCCGGGTTGCGCGCGTGCAACAAAAACTTCCGCACCTCGGATTGGCTTTCGGGATAGTCGTTGGTTCTGGCAAGAAAGTAGTAGGCCATAGCGCTAACGCAGGTATGATTCTGTAGCCACCCCGTCAAATTCGACTTTGACTTATCCAGCGATTGGTAAAGTTTCTGGTGGTCTGTATATGTACTGAACCCTCCGTCCTTGCGTTGATTGGCCACCCATGACGTGGCCTGTGGATACATTGGCTGACAGCTTAGATCAAGGGCAAGCAGCGCCGTAGTAGTGGAATCAACATCTGCAATCCAATCCGTGTTGTAGCCCCACCCACTGCCCTTTTGGTGGGAGTTCTGTAAAAAACGTGCCGCTTTAATTTTTGCTTGGCCACTGCAGGAGGGAATGTCAGCAATATGGGCTAGTACATAACCTGTGACCCATGAATTGCTAAGTCCCGCATTAGTATGAAAATCCTGCCAACTTCCATCCTCATTCTGGCTGTCGGTGATAAACGTCTCCGCCAAGCGAAGGCAACACGCCAGTTCGTTCGCCGCGTACGGCGCACCTTTAGCCGTGGCGTACCGCAGGGTAGTAGAAAAGCGGGACTTTGAAATTGCTCGCTTTACATGCGCTTCGTAGTAGAGACGCAAGTACATTATTGCCTTGTTTTGTCGAACTATGGTTTCCTGCCAAGCGTGTAGACCTAAAGCCTGCGCTATTTCCAAGGCCTGCGAAAAACAAGTATTTGATTGTTTCAACAATTTGTTTGCCACACCACTTAGGTGAAGATAACTGTGGCGTTTGGCTAATGGCCAATTATTAAGCTCGTACTGTTGCCTGCTTGCATGCTCATTTAAAGCCATGTGTGCCCAATTTATTTGAGCATTCTCAGCATCCTTGCGATAATCTTTTACATCATCCAAGAGTTGAAAACCTACGGAGAAATGGCGGTGTGCCTTCAATAATTGTTCGTATACCGACAGATATTTTTCTTCAGTAAGAACATGCAAAGAGTCAATAGCTATTTTGCCAAATGCTGACTTCTGTTCAGCGTGGGTTTCGTAAGCTGGCAGCGGTATAGTAATAGGATTTGCCTTGTCCTGAGCGACAGCATTAAGGTATTCATCCCTTCGGTTACCCCAATAACACCAAAAAATCGAATCAAGTGGGAATAAAGAAGAAAGCAACTTTATGGCCTCTTCCTGACAAATGCTGCTGACAAGGGGTGCATATGGTCGTTTAGTAGGGTGGGTAGAATCAACAATGTCATCTAATTCGATCAATGACCGATAATAGAAAAAGCCGGCTAGGCACAGTTTTTCGAGCTTCTCTGGCTCATGATATTGAAATGCCTCGTTAAACAAGAGCGGATAGTACAAATAGGCTGGCAGCGCCTTGGATATGAAGTGCTCATCGGTTACTAAATGCTTGAAAAAATTATTCAATGCCATTTTTCCCACATAAGCTATGAACTTATTTTTCCAGATGGTAAGTAGCGGCGCAGTAGCTTCCATGGATAATATAGGTTTTGTAAATAATGTAGCCCCTATGAACAATACATAGCACAATCATTAACTTTCTAGAGTGCAGGCTTAGTATTAGTTACTAGGTGCAAAAAGGGGAAGTGCACCAGAGTACACTTCCCCATACAGTGAACATACGGTTGACTACCAGTCGAAAGTGTGCGATACTGTAGCTGAGCAGGTACCGTTGCTGTTCACAGTAGCGCTGCAGGTTGTTTGCATTTCCAAACGCTCCTCGAGTTCCTCAATGCGGAAGAGGTCAATAGCTTGTTCGTTGAAATTATCCATGTTATTCGCGCCTATTGGCTTAAAGCAGTATGACATTACACTGCATTGTTTCAGGCTCTGCAAACCTACAGTAAGAATGGAGTGATGCATATTGAAAAAACGATAAATCGAAAAAGCGATTTTTTTACGTCGGTATGGATAAAGGCTTGTCTGATGTGTGTTATCGTGCTTTATATGCTGGCTATGGCAGACCACGCGCGTTGCTCGCCGACGACTGGCCCCGACGACTGTTAAGAGGTTACGGCCTACGCCTTTATTCTTGCATTCAGTACGGGGATGGCTACAGCACCCATATATGTGTACACAAAGCCGTGACACTGTGCCGTTACCCGTGGAGCTTCACGCTGATAATGACGCGCTCACCCGTAATGAGCCGTTCCATTCCCTGGCGCCAACAATGCCACAGTTCCCGACCATCGCCTACTTCGCCCCTAAGCGGATGCCTGAGCAACAGTGTAACCACTAGTGGCATTTATTTCTCTATAATTATTGATATAGGTTTTATATATTTATAAAAACCAATGCTTCCCAAAGTTGGACAGTAAATGGCGGGTATCTTAGTCAATGCCATGAACTCGTAACGTACGCGTCGTCGCTGCATTGTTGCGTTTAAAACAGCAGGGCGCTCGCCGCTCTGCTGAGCGGCACCCGCTGGCCGGGTTGGCCACGCGCTACCAGTTATCGGTGGAACAATTCCTTCGCTGAAAGCAGAAACTGCGCCAGCAGGCGGCGCAGGTCTTCACTGAGCCTGGTGCGGCCGTAGCAGCTGCACCCGACGTGGAGCCGCTTTACCCCACCATTGGCCGGCTGCAAATGGAGAACCAGTTGCTAAAAAACGCTGCCGCCATGTTCGTAGCCTAGCAACGCGCCCTGCTGCGGGCCAGTGCCGAAGGTTCAGTGCAGGCCCGCTGCCGGGTCCTGGGACTGGCCCGCAGCAGCTACTACGACCAGCCACGGGGCGAAAGCGCCCTGAGCCTGCTGCTCATGCAGCGGCTGGACGAGGAGTTCACGCGCCACATCTTCAAGGGCGTGGTCGGCATGCGCGACTACCTGCGCCAGCAGGGCCACGCCGTCAATGAAAAGCGCGTGCGCGTGCGCGTGTAGGGCATCAGGCCCTACCCGTAGCTGTAGCGGGACCGGCCCGCTACGGCCCGAATGAAGTGTGGAGCACCGGTATCAACTTTATGCCCCTGGCCCAGGGTTTCATCTACTTGGTGGCCGTGCTCGACCGACACGTGCGCCACGTGCTCAGCTGGGAACTCTCCAACACGCTCGTTGTGGGTTTTGCCTTATGGCCCTCGACCAGGCCTGTGCGTGGCAACGGCCCCATTCATCTACTACTCCTACCAGGGCAGTCAGTTTACCAGCCAGTCGTTCGAGCAGGCCTTGTTATACGCCGGCTTCCGCATTAGCCGCGACGGGCACAGCCGTGCCACCGAAAAGGCCTTCATTGAGTGCCTGTGGCGCTCAGTCAAACGGAAATGCGTCTACCTCAATCCCTCTACCTACGGCCAGTACCTCTACCAGAAGTTGTACGCCTACTTTACCTAGTACAATCACCACCGCCCTCAACCGGCCCTGAAGGGGCTAACTCCTGCCCAAGTCTTCGCCAAAACTCATGCCTTCAACCCTACTCAATTTGCTTAACATACCCCGCCTAAGCTGTCCAGTTTTTTGGGAGTAGTACACTGCAAGGTCGCTTTCGAGTAGGCATGCACGATTTCCACGCACACCTGCCCGCCGCGTTTGATCAGGCCAAAGACAATGGTTTTGCTGCCCGCCCGCGCCCGCGCTTGCCGCGCACCCGCCGTGGGCCGAAGTAGGACTCGTCCACTTCGACGTACCCTGCAACTCGACTGGCATCTGCAGTGAGCCCTTCAAGTGCTGGCGCAGGCGTTGGTACAGGCGCGTGGTGCCGACCCGGCGGGCTGTCAAACCCAGGGCAAACAGGCTCACGAGTTGCCGAAATTTAGCCTCCGAAATTTTTGCACTTTTGTAGTGCTAATTAAGTTTATAGATATCAAACGATTAGAATCAAATCTAAGACATTTGCTTTACTCGCCCCATTTAGAATTAGGTCTACCCATTAGGTAAGTATCCCTCAGCTTTGTAAGTTTGCCTGTACCAACAAACCCTCTCTTTCAAGGATTTGTTAGCTTCTGCTTTGTAGCAGACGCGGCGTTTCCACTTGCTCTCGTTCTACCCCCGTTTGCATGAATTGTTATTTAAGTTGTGGCGTTGCCACAATTCTACGAATCCCGCTGGCACACCCGGTCGTGCACCAGTTGTTTCATCCGATTCGCATATCGCCAAGGAAGGCCCGCCCAGCCACTACCCAAGTAGTCTGGCTTCGCTACTGTTCCGCCTTTACCAACAGCGGCAGAAATATTTTGAGACAGTCCGCTGCCTACTTTAGCATTGGCTCCTTAACTAGGATAACCGATTTATAGCTCCTGGAGCTACAAGTGCCCCTGTCATAACCTGTCATAATAGGGGAGGGACTAGCAGGTATCCGCTTCTGCATTTCTTTCACTGGTCAATCGAAAACCAACTGTCTTCACGGCAGGTGGTCTAGTTGGTGGATATCCCTACAGGTAAGGTTTGAGACTAGATATTCAAGCATAAAGCAGTTCAACTTCTTTTGTTTATCTAGCGCATAGCTCCTTGCTCGCTCACTAAATCTAATCGGCTGCAATTCAGCATAGCGCTCTGTCCAGTAGAGGGGTGCATAGCATTACCGAACAGGAGTGCATCAGAGTTGACTCTTTAGCTTTAACTCGTTGCCGAGTATTACTTGGTTTCAATAAAGCATATCATGCTCTTTATAATTTAAAGTGCCTCTGTGAAACGTCTTTTATATGAAGGTTGACGAATACGCGATACCCGTTATTTCCCCTGATGTGGAAATAGTTCCTTTTGACAAGACGACCTATCTGGTTTTGCAGCACCTGTATAAGCATCAGCTTCGCATCAGCTCTCAGTTGTACCGAGTGCTGGAACTGGTTGATGGTCGGCGCAACCTACACGAGATTGCGAGTGAATTAAACAAAGAGACTCATCTGATCGAGCCAAATGGTTTATTAGAATTATTGTACACCGGTCGTTTGACTCAGTGCGGAGTCATTCAGACCAGCAACCCGGTTGCGCCCCGCGTCAGCACCTCTTATTTGAAGCTTCGCTTGACCTTAATAAAGTCTCGTCACATAATGCCGCTGGCGAGGTTGTGCAGCTTCCTTTTTACACCTAGATTCTTTTACATTTCCGGTGGGCTGATGCTAATCGGCCTCGGCTGGGCGTTTCTACACTTTGTCAACTTTCGCTCATTTTCCGTTCTCATCGGCAGCAATTCTGTTAACTCATTTAGCATTGCCTTTCTATATGGCATGTTTTACCTCAGTACCCTTCTGCACGAGTTAGGCCACGCGAGCGCCTGTCGGCGGTTTGGAGCAACCCCGGGGGATATAGGGTTTGGCTTTTATCTCGTCATGCCAGTGTTCTATGCTGACGTGAGCGATGCGTGGCGCGTGCCGGCTCCCCAACGGGTCATCATTGATCTAGCGGGGCTCTACATGGAAATCTTGCTGTGCACAGTGCTTTGCGGTGTCTTCTTGCTTTACGGCAATATCGCCTTGCTGTACATGTGCCTTATTCTACTGCTGCGAACTTATGGTAATTTGAATCCTTTTTTGCGCATGGACGGATATTGGGCGCTAGCGGACGCTCTAGGAAGGCCAAATCTGCGCCAAGATTCAATTCGGAAGCTTTTATCTTGTTGGCATTGGTTGAGAAAGCGGGAGGCGTCTCCATTTCAAAAGCTTTCCGACTACTTGCTATTTCTTTATGCGCTCTGTTCCCAGCTTATGATAGTAGCCTTGCTTACGACAGTGTTGTTTTTCAATACCAAGTCAGTTCTATTGCTGCCTTCCCTAGTATGGAGCATTGGCGTTAAAATAATCCGCAGTTACCCCGATATTAACCTTACTTGGTTATATACCGCAATATTAGAGCTTATACCTCCCATTCTATTTTATGTTCTTTTAATCAATTTTCTAGCTAAGCCTGCCAGAGAGTTGTCTAAACTGCTTCAGTCTTTTTTAGTCGGCAAAAGCAAGGCTACCCCTATCCCAAGCTGACAAGAAAGCGCTTCTTGCCTTCCTGCACCCCCTAGCTCGCTCTGAGTTATATGCCCTTTGCAATTAATTCCTTCCTTTTTCTTTCCGATGAATAGCAAAACATTTTCTACCAAACTCATTAAGTTACGGCGAGAGCGAAACTTCACACAACAGCAGGTTGCCCATCTGCTAAGCATAAGCCAAAGCACGTATTGTTCATGGGAAATGGGTTCCTGTTTCCCTAACATGCGCCACGTCCCATCAATTGCCAATACTTTTGCCGTAACGATACAGGAGCTATTTGATGAAAAAGGAGAAAACCTCTCCCAACTCAAATGACGAGGAAAGCCACAGTGACGGCTGTCGGTGCCCTCGTCCTGACCCTGGGCATCGCAGTTGGCATTACCCGCAATCGGCCTTATGACCACTTACAGGTTGTTGCCCCCCATCGCCTGCAAGACCGCAGGGTGAACCCCACCTTTTCCAAAGATTCAGCTTACTCCTACCTTGTGCACCAGGTATCGTTTGGTCCCCGCACGCCACACGCTGCCACCCGGGCTGCGTGTCGCGCGTGGTATGTCCAACAACTTCGGCGACAAGGAGCATTGGTGCAAGTGCAACCATTTAGCTATCGGTCTTATAATGGAAAGACAGCTTACGGCCAGAACGTCATTGGCGTGTACAATCCACGAGCTAAACGTAGAATTTTATTAGCCGCACATTGGGATACCCGATGGGGAACAGACGAGGCCGATGTAAACAAAGACCAGCCCAACGATGGAGCAAACGATGGAGCGAGCGGCGTTGCAATACTGCTCGAATTAGCTCGCCAAATCAAAAAAATGGACTCGTTTGATTTAGGCGTGGACATTATTTTTTTTGATGCGGAAGACCAGGGGGTGCCTAAAGGCCGTGAGCAGGAGGATCCGCAGAACCGTTCATGGTGCATTGGATCCCGCTACTGGGCACACCTTCCACACCAACCCAATTACCAAGCCGAATATGGGATTCTGCTCGATATGGTAGGGGCCCAAAATGCTGTATTTTACCGAGAGGGTATGTCGGCTCAATCCGCCCCTGAGTTGCAACGCAGGGTTTGGGCCATCGCACGTGCGCTCGGCAGTACGAGCTTCCGAGATAGCTTATCCGTTAGCGTCATCGACGACCACCTCCCTATAATAAATGCGCTGCATATTCCCATGCTCGACATTGTAGAGCTTAACGCCAAAAAACCACATTTTGGGGCATACCACCACACCCACCTCGATAACCTGGGCATCATTGATAAGGAGACTTTGCAGCAGGTGGGTCGAGTGGTCCTCCAGGTTGTTGTGTTGGAAAATCAGCGAGCTAAAGAATGAAACCAGGCAACTTTTGTAGGGTCCAAGCCAAGAGTATCCAAGTTGTGAAAGACTATGAGGCCAACTCTACCAGCGGCTGCCGCTAATTCCACCAAGCGGGATTCAATGCCTGGTCGCAATGTCACTTCTGGTACTTGCTGTACGAATAGGCCTACGAGGCGTCTGGTCAACGGGTGGCGCGGTTGGAAAACGAGAAAACACGTCGCATCGGAAAGCATAGCTTAGAGCGTGTTAATGACTTAGGAAGTTGCTCTAATTGGCTTTGAGGAGCATCAAGCAGGCCAAGACGAGGTAATAAATGCCTTACAAGGTCGTAGTCAGTCGTTCGTAATTGTGCGCTAATCGCCGGAACAGGGCGGCCCAGGCAAAGGAGCGTTCCACGACCCAGCGCTTGGGCCGCAACACGAAGCCCCGCTTTGCTAGGGGTAATTGGACGACGTGCAAGTCAATGCCGTGCTGAGCCGCGGCTAGTGCCGGCTCTTGGCCCATGTAGCCTTGGTTGGCGTAGGCCGGGGTAACGGTTTTTCCCGTGACGGCCTGCACTTCGTCGGCCAGGGCGGCCTCTTGGGCCCAGTCCTGGGCCGTGGCCAGCATCACCAGCGCGTCCGGTAAATGGTCCAGCGTGTCGAGTGCTACATGGACCTTGCTGCCTTTGCGCCGTTTTGCCCCATCGTATCCGGCCCGGTGCCCGCTCTCGGGCGTGCTCAGCAACGTACGCGAATCGAAAATCACGGCACTAGGGTCGGCGGTTCACGTCTCGTTCAGGCGCAGCACCTGGCGTAAATCGTCGGTCAGCGCTTCGAAGACGCGAGCGTCGCGCCAGCGGGCCCATTGCGGGGAGCATGTGACCCAAGGCGGCAAATCATGAGGCAAATACCGCCAGGTGCAGCCGGTGCGCATCACATAACGCAGGGCCTTGCATAGTGCACGCAACGGGAACAGGTATTGGCACTGGGCGGCGTCCTCGAACACCAGCAGTAAGTACGGCAGCAAAAAGGCCCATTCGTCGTCGGTTAAGTCGTGGGATAAGCGCGACGGGTAGGTTCCATACCCGCTAATTTCGCTCACAAGTCCATAGCACGGTCTAACCCAAAGCTGCTGATGGTAGTAGTTATTTTTTTAATCTGACTTCAATTCTAGTACTTGGTGCATCATCATTGAAGTCTTGTTCAATGTATCCACGCTTACTAAAATTTATCATAAATTCTCTTTCACATTTTTTTGTCATAAACACCCCTTTTGAACCTGCTGAGAAAGAAAATACGCCTGTTGAGTCCGTGTAATCTGTTTTAATAAAATCACCCTCCTCAAAAAAATTAATTTTCACGCTATCGATTGGCTTACCTGTACTATCGTCTAAAACCATTCCATGGATAGCTGGGGCGCAAGGAAACCAACAAGATGAAAGTCCAAGTAGACATAACGATAATATAAATGCCCATTTGTTAAACTTGTTTTTGAGCACATTTTCCATTTGCATTTATTATTTACTAGCGCTTTCGACTGAATGTAAGGTAATGCCCAATTGGTAATCAGAAAGGAGGCTGCGTGCCGTGCAGTCACATTCAAGTTATGAACCTACCTCAAACAGCGGGCTGCTACCACCTACCCAATCCTTGTTTTTATTGAAGTCCACCCCAATCATCTCACCCCGGCTGAGGCGGCTCAGACCCAGCATTAAACGGGGCTGGGCTTGGTCAGCCGGCCAGATGTAAAGCAGCCGGATTTCGCATTTCACCAAGCCATCGGGCGACTGCACCACCGGCTCGTACTGCACTTTGCGCTGCAATAAATAATGCTGCTTGTCGGGCAGGGCATCCAATTCCTCTGCGGTAACGTGCAGGCGTACACCGGCTCCGGCGAAGGAAAATAGCGGCTTCAGCACGTAGTTCTCCAGGTCGGCAGGGTAGGAGCTGAGCTGGTGCAGGAAATAGCTGGGCGGGAAGTACGGACCGCTCAAAAAGGGCAGCGTGTACTTACTGATGCGGAAAAACCAGTTGGGGTGTCCAATCCAGGTTACGTCCACGTCGTCGGTTAATTTAAACTCGCCCGGCAGGTCGGGGTAACGCTCCAGCTCATCAAAAATTACGCGGTTGTAAATGCGCTTAATTGGTATTTGGCGACCTTCTTTCTCATAGAATAGTTGGCGGCCTTTTTTGCGAATTTTAGTCAGGCATACGGCTTCAATATTCCACAGTTTTTTGGTTAGCGCGAAGTCAATCCTGGTTTTTTGTTTCTCTGGAAATATTTCCAGCAGAATAACATTTTCCGGTGCTTCGTTGCCTAGTAAAAACTGCCGCATTGCCTCCTGATAGGAATCGAAGTTGGCTGTTTCGATAAAGGGTGAAACTCCGTCGGCAACCGGAAAATGTTTGGCGTACATGCCTGGCATCCAGGCCTGGTAGGCGTAGAGAGAAGGGAAGCCCTGCATCTCAATTAGCTGGGGCTCCAGCTCGCCCTGGGCGTCGCGGCACACTGCAAAGTCAAAGGTTAAAAACTCCGGACGGCCCTCCTCGCCGGGAACGTGCTGGTGCGCGGGAATTGCGTTCTGGGTTAATTCCTTGAAATTATCCTGCTGAATTACGCTGATAATAGACTCCCCCGCCGCAATTAATTTATCGCGCAAAACCGCGGGAATAAACACCGGAGTTTCGGCAATGCGGAAGTCCAGCTGCCCAGGCAGCTGCCGGGCTATATCCGCAAGCATTTCCTGGTATCGTTCGGTTGAGAATCCGGCGTTGTATGTCTGGCGGTGTGAAGGAATCATAAGGCTGAAATGAAATTGCGCAAAGCAGAAAGGGCCGGTGCCGGGGCCAGTTCCTGCTTTGCGCAATTTGGCAAAAGAAATCAGAATTACGCCGCTGCCAGCTCCCCCAGTTGGGCCAGGGCCCGGCGCAGGAAGGTCGGCACAATCACCGACTCGGTCAGCTCGATGGTATCGGGGTCAGCCAGCAGGCGCACCATTTCGTAGTACTTGGCTTCGCCGTGGTTGGCAATAACCTGCTGCTTTTTCTCATCCGTCAGCATGTAGCGCAGCATGCCTTCGCCATCGGCTTCGGGATGAAACTGGGTGCCAATAACTTCGGGCGTGAAGCGCACGGCCATCACGGCGCGGGCCAAGGGTACGTGGGGCCGCTCTTTCTCCATGCACAGCACCTCGGCTCCCAGCTCCTCCAGCCGGTCCATCTCCAGGTTGGTCAGCTGGTAGTCGCGCGAATCCACGATGAAGAAGGGCTCGGGCAGGCCCTGCATAACCGGCTCGGCCAAGCCGCTTTCAGTCAGGTGCACAGGCAGCACGCCAAAGGAAGTGGACTTGCGCTGGCTGATTAAGCCAATGCCCAGGTGCCGGCTTACCAGCTGAAAGGAGTGGCAAATCAGAAAAAGGTGCTTTTTCTGCTCATGCTGCCGGTTGAATGCCAGCAGGCTGTCGATAAACCCAAAGTAGCGCGGCTCCCATGCTTCGTCGGAGGGCAGGGGACTGCCGGGGCCGCCGGTGGAGAGGTAGATGTCGTAGCTCAGGTCGGGCACCTGGTTTTCGGCCCGCACGTTGAACGTGTCGATGTGGAAGGCAAGCTGGCTTTCGACGGCGCCGCGGTTCAGCAGCTGACGGATACAACGCATGCCCTCATTGGGCGCGTTGTTGTACATATCCAGAATGGCTATGCGAATAGGAGTCATAGAGGGTAAGGGGAATAGGACTACAGCCGGAGCGTGGTCCAGCGAACTAGTTGATAGCCACCAGGTAGAATAAGGGCAAAAAAGAGAAACGCCAACCATACGGCTGGCGTTTCACAAAAGTAGAAAAGTCCAATTAAAGCCCGTGCGTAGTTTCCGACAAAATGTAGTCGACCACCTTGCTCAGGTCGCCGGTTTCCCGGAATACTTTCAACTGCCGGTCGGCGCCGGTGCCCATTTCCAGCATTTTCAGCACGTACTCTACCTCGTGCCGGCTGCCGAGCTCGTCAACCACATCGTCGATAAAGTCGAGCAGCTCCAGGATGAGCAGGCGGGTGGGTACTTCCTCCTGCTTGCCGAAGTCTATCATGCTGCCATCGAGGCCGTAGCGGGCGGCGCGCCACTTGTTTTCCTTGATAAGGGCGCTGCGGTAGATGCGGAAGTTAAGGTTCTGGCTTTTGAGCTTGTAGATTTTGGCTACCAGTGCCTGCATCACCGCCGCTACGGCAATGGTTTCGTCGGGCCGCATCATCTGGTCGCAGATGCGGTACTCGATGGTGTCGAAGAAGGGGTGCAGCCGCACGTCCCACCAGATTTTCTTGCCGTTGTCGATGCAGCCCGTCTTGATGAGCAGCGCAATAAACTCGTCGTAGTCGCTGGCGCTGTGGAAGTAGCCGGGAATTCCCGTGCGCGGGAAGCGCTCGAACACCTTGGTACGAAACGACTTATACCCCGTTTCGCGCCCCTCCCAGAACGGGGAGTTGGTGCTGAGCGCAAACAGGTGGGGCAGGAAGTAGCGCAGGGCATTCATCATGTACACGCCGATGTCGCGGTTTTCGATGCCCACGTGCACGTGCATGCCAAAAACCAGGTTGGAGCGGGCAGCTTCCTGCAGCTCCTCCACGATTTTGTCGTAGCGGGCATCGGGCGTGATGGGCTGGTCCTGCCAGCGCGAGAAGGGGTGGGTGCCGGCCGCGGCAATCTTGAGCCCGACGCGGTCGGCCAGCTCCACTACCTGCCGGCGCAGGTGCAGCACCTCGGCCCGGGCTTCATCGATGTTTTTGCAGATGACGGTGCCGACTTCCACCACAGCTTCGTGCATTTCAGCCTTCACCTGTTCGTGCAGCGTGATGCGGCCGTCTTCCACAATCTTGGACATGTGGGACCGCAGCTCCCGCGTCTGCGGGTCGATTGTCTGGAATTCCTCCTCGATGCCGAGGGTAAACGTGGGCATGGCCATACTGGTCAGCGTTCTAGCAGTGGGCAGGCAGGAGTGATGGGCTGGCTTACTTGGCCTTGGCCGCCGCTTTGGGAGCCGCTTTGGCTTTGGCAGCGGGCTTCTCAGCAGCAGGCTTCTCAGCCGCCGCTTTAGGGGCAGCCGCTTTTTTGGCCGGAGCAGCCTTCGGTGCAGCTGCCGCTTTAGGCGCGGCGGTTTTGGGAGCGGCAGCTTGGGCTGCCATAGCCGTGGGGTGCACAAAAGTGCCCCAGGTCAGGTTGTCCTGGCCGGGCTTTTGGGCCTGGGCACGGGCAATGGCCATGTTGGCAGCGGCTTCTACTACCCACTCAAAGTTGGCCTGGCCCACAGAGTTCACGTCGGCGTCGGGGGCGGGGTTGCCGAAGTCGATGGCCAGCGGAATGCCGTCGCGCACGGCAAACTCTACGGTGTTGAAGTCGTAGCCCAGGCCATGGTTGAGGCGCAGCACGTAGTCCTTCATGGTAGCCAGCAGCTTCTGGCCGGCTTCGCCCGTGGTTTTCATCTCGGTGGCATAGCGCAGGTGGGGCTCGTTGCGGGGCTCATAGGGCATGATGAGCACGTCTTTGCCGCCGATGCAGTAGCAGCGGAAGTAGTCGGTGAAGTCCACGGCTTCCTGAAACAGCATCACCAGTTGCCCGGTCTCGTCGTAGGCGCGGAAAAACTCCTCGGGCGAGTTCAGCTTGTACACGTTTTTCCAGCCGCCGCCGGAGTGGGGCTTCATGTAGGCCGGGAAGCCGATGTGGGCAAAGGCTTTTTCCCAGTCCATCATGGCCAGGTTGCGGAAAGAGCGTTCGGAGGTGTCGGCGGGGCGCTCCTTGCTGGGCAGCAGCAGGGTTTTGGGTACCGGCACACCCAGGCGCACGGCCAGCGCGTTGTTGAAGAACTTCTCGTCGGCGCTCCACCAGAAGGGGTTGTTAATGACGGCCGTGCCCATGAGGGCGGCGTTCTTCAGGAAAGCGCGGTAGAAGGGCACGTCCTGGGAGATGCGGTCGATGATGACGGCGTAATCGGTAGCAACGTGCTGCTCTACCTGGTCAATCTGCACGAATTCCGCCCGGATGTCGGCCGGTGCTTTCTCGTTTACCCGGTCGACGAAAGCTTGCGGGAAGGTGTTTTCCTGGCCGAAGAGGATACCAATCTTTTTCATAGTGTTTAGGTCTTAGTTAGGTCTTAGGAACTTAGGTGTTAGGTCTTAAGATGTTGGTTTTGGGTCTTAGTTTTTGCCCAGTGGTAAGGTTTTAGAGTAGGCTTGTCTGGTTTGATGTAGGCATAAAAGGGGTAAGCCGTCTGCCTGTCAATGACAGAGGTGCTAGAACTTACTAAGTCCCAACACCTAAGTCCCTAAAACCTAAATTGTATTCAGGTACTGCGGAAACATCTCCCGCCACACCGGCCAGTCGTGGTTGCCGAAGGGCTTGATGTCGAGGCGGTGGTTGATGCCTTTGTGGGCCAGCAGGGCCGACATGCGGCAGGTGTCTTCCTTGCAGAAGTCGTGCTCGGCCGTGCCCAGGATGATGTTCATCCAGTGAAAATGCTCGCTGTGGGCATGGGGCATGTACTCGGGCGGGTTGTTGAAGTACACGTTGTCGTCGTGGTGGCCGTCCACAAACTGGCGGATGTCGAAGGCGGCGCCCATGGTGAAGACGTGGGCTACCTGATTGGGGTGGCGGAAAGCGAAGTTGAGGGCATGGTAGCCGCCGAAGCTGCAGCCGGCTACGCCAATCTTGTCCACGTTGCACTCGCGCTGCAGCATGGGCACCAGCTCCTCACTCAGAAACTGGTCGTAGAAAACATGGTTCTGCACCCGCACAGCCGGCGGCAGGTGCTTGGCATACCAGGAGTAGCGGTCGATGCTATCGATGCAGAACAGCTTCACGCGGCCGGCTTCCACCAGCGGGCGGGCGGCCTCAATCAGCTTGAAGTCGCGGGCTTCATTGTCGTGCCCGCCGGAAGTGGGGAAGATGACAACCGGATAGCCCCAGCTGCCAAATACCAGCATGTCAATGTCCTGGCCCAGGTGATGCGAGTAAAAGCGGCGGTGTTGTTCCTGCAAAATGAGATGAGCGAAGAAGTGAAAAAAGGCACGCTGCATACACAGCGGCTCGGCAAACTAGTAAAAAAATATTGGCTCCGCGCAATTCTTAGATAAAAAATAACCCCATCAGAAGCATGTGCCCGCAGTGGCTTTACTTTGTTTGATGGTTTCAAAACATTCCAGCGAAATGCAGCCGGCCAGTAGCGTGCGGCTCTGCGCCGAGGTAATTGAGTCGGCCCTGCTCGGGCGAAAGGTTGAGCTCAGCATTCTGCTGCCCCCCGGGACTGAGCCCCAGGCGATGCCAACGTTGCCGGTGCTCTATCTTAACGATGGCCAGGATATAGAGCGCCTGGGCCTGCAGGCTACCCTGGCCGAAATGTTTGCCAATGGCCTGCTGCAACCCTTTGTGCTGGTGGGCATTCATGCCAGCGAAGCCCGGCAGCAGGAGTATGGCACCGCCGCGCAGGCCGACTACCTGGGCCGGGGCAGCATGGCCGCCGCGTATACCCGTTTTGTGCTCGAAGAATTGCTGCCCTTCGTGCAGCTACATTATAAGGTATCGGCCAACTCCACCGAAGCCGTGTTCGCCGGCTTTTCCCTGGGGGGGCTGTCGGCTTTTGACTTAGTATGGCACCACCCCGCCGCGTTTGCACGGGCCGGGGCGTTTTCGGGCTCGTTCTGGTGGCGCAGTAAAGCCCTGGATGCCGGCTATACCAGCGCCGACCGCATTATGCACGGCTTGGTGAAGGCCGGCACCCTGCACCCCCTGCATCGGTTCTGGCTGCAAACCGGTACCCTCGACGAGCAGTCCGACCGCGACGGCAATGGCGTCATCGACTCCATCGACGACTGCCTGGATTTGATTGAGGCGCTGGCAGGGCAGGGGCTCGACCTAAGCCAGCGCCTGCGCTATGTCCAAGCGGAAGGCGGCCGCCACCATCCCGACACCTGGGGCAAGGTGATGCCTGATTTTCTGCTCTGGGCGTTCGGGGCTACTGCGGCGGCCCTGCCCACACCCATTCCAATGGTGCGCCTGCAGCTGACGCCCGCACAGCCTTTGCCCGAGGAGGCACTGATTTCAACCGGCGCCGCAATGGCAGCTGAAGAAAGCGGCGCTCAAAATGACTCTACCGACGAACCACTGCCACTCACCCCTGAACCAGCCCACCGTATGCAACTTGCCCGCCCCGTCGAAGGCGACTTTCTGCCTTACTATGAAAAGTATATCAGCCTCGTGCCCGAAGACGCTGACCCGCGCCTGATGCTGCGCGAGCAGACGGCCGAAGTAGAAGCCGCCCTGGGAGCCCTCAGCGAGGAGCAGGCGCAGCTGGCGTATGCCGAGGGCAAGTGGACGGTGAAGCAATTTTTGCTGCACCAGATTGATACCGAGCGCATTTTTGCTTACCGTGCCCTGCGCTTTGCCCGCGGCGACAGCCAGACCCTGGCCGGCTTCGATGAAAATGAGTATGCTGAAAACAGCGGCGCCAACGAGCGCAGCATGAGCAACCTGCTGGCGGAATACCGGGCCACCCGCGCCGCCACCCTGGCCCTGCTTGAAAGCTTCACCGACGAGCAGCTGCTGCGCAGCGGCACGGCCAACGGCGCCCGGGTTACGGTAAACGCCCTGCTGTACATCCTGCCCGGCCACGAGCGCCACCACCTGAACATTTTCCAGGAGCGCTACCTGCCCGTGCTCGGAGTTCGTTAAAATTTCTACCTTCGCCACTCACAACAAGGGGCCCGCCAGCCTCGTTTGAAGCCTGATTTTTTACTGAACCTCACCACTCAACCTCCTTTCAAGTATGGCCAAAGCGCAAGATGCCCGCAAAGAAAAAAAGAAGGAACCCGCCAAATCCATGAAGGAGAAGAAGGCGGAGAAAGACGAAAAGAAACGCCAGAAGCAAATGCGGCAGGAATAGATTGTCTGAACCACGGATTGACACGGATTTTTCGGATTACACGGATTTTGTGAACGGCGCGAACGTGAAGTCGTCAGCCAGATA
Organism: Hymenobacter saemangeumensis; assembly: GCF_039541835.1. Lineage (NCBI taxonomy): Bacteria > Pseudomonadati > Bacteroidota > Cytophagia > Cytophagales > Hymenobacteraceae > Hymenobacter > Hymenobacter saemangeumensis. The sequence continues at coordinate 133,464 of NZ_BAABGZ010000018.1, forward strand.
AAAAAGCCACATAAAATAAAAGGGCCACCCGATGGGGTGGCCTTTTTATTTTTCAATGGGACATAAGGAAATCGTCTACAAAATCCGTGTAATCCGAAAAATCCGTGTCAATCCGTGGTTCAGACTAAAGCGTGTAGTACGGCTCCTTTTCCTTGTCGTGGTGGCGGATGTAGCCGTGTAGTACCAGCTTTATCAGCGTTTGGTAGGCCCGGCGCTTGCCGAAGTTCACCATTTTCATGAACTGCGGCAGGGTGATGCGCGGGTGGGTTTTGAGGTAGTCGAGCACGGCCAGCTCCTGGCGGTTGAGGGGCAGCTTTTCGAAGCGGGCGGCGGGCTGCTGCCGCTCCAGCACTTTTTCGGTGAGGCCGCTGGTTTGCACGCTTTCGTCGCGCACGCGCACGTAGCCGCGCCAGTCGCCGGGTGCCACCTGGGCCCGGTGGGGCTTGTTGATGCTCTCAGCCACTGCTACCACCACCACGCTGCGGCCCTCGTCTTCAATCTCCTTAAAGCGCAGGGTGGTGAGCGGGGGCTCGATGTAGTGCGCAGCCGCCTCGCGCATCACAAACATCTCCTCTTCGGCATCGCGCACCCCCACAATGCGGCCGTCGTCGTCGACGCCCACCAGCACGTAGCCGCCGCGGGTGTTGGCCAGCGAAGCCAGCGTGCGCGAGATGCGGTGGGGGTGAGTGGTTTTCTTTTTGAATTCCAGCTCTTCGCCTTCTCCGCGGCCAATGAGCTCCAGTAATTCCCGTAGGTTCATGCCAGCTATACGAGGGATGTAAAGCAAACGTGCCGCCCCCGGCAATCGGGGGCGGCACGCCGCGTGAGGGTGGTGTCACGTCTATCAGTACGCAAATACCGGTCGGTTCACGAAGGGCGCGGGGCCCTCAGCCTTAGAAAGGCAGGTCGTTGTCGTCGTCGCTGGCAATGGGAGCTGCCGGCTGGGCACGCAGGCCCGGGTTCTGGTTCTGGGCCGCCGGGCGGGGAGCCGCCTGCTGCTGGCCGCCGCCAAAGTTGCCACCGCCAGCACCGCCCGAAGCGGGCTCAATGCGCCAGGCTTCGAGGTTGGTGAAGTAAATCATCTGGCCGTTCTTATTGAAGCCACGGCCGCGCAGGTTGAAGGTTACCTTCACCTCGTCGCCCATTTTGTAGGGGTCGATGAGGCTGGTTTTGTCCTGCACCATCTGGAATTTGATATGCTCGGGATATTGGCCATCCTGAACCTCAAGCACGAATTCCCGCTTGCGGAATTTTTCGCTTACCTGCTGTTCGTCAAAGATTTCATGCAGCCGGCCGGTTACGTCGTATGCCATAAAAGGGGTGTTTTGGAATGTTAAACTATACCCTCAAACGTACGAAAAAAAACTCTAGTTCGCCTGCCAAAGCACTTTCTTACGCTTTTCAGCCACGCCTTAGAGCTTTGCTTTTCAGGGCTGGCCGCCGTGTGGCTGTGGCGTTTAAAAGTTGGCCTTGGCAGGGTAGGAGAGCTGTAAGTTTTATACAGCCGGTTTTTCAGCCGGTAGGTGTAGTAGGGATAGGGCCGGACCGGAACGCGGCATTACACTCTGCTTTTTGTTCTCACGCCTGGATTCTCCCAATGTCAGGCCACGTTCCGGTTTGCAGCCAAAGCCGACAACTACCTTTACGGTGCCCCGTTCAACCGGGCATTCCACTCCTTATTATATTATGCTCGCATTAGCACTGCACGGTGGGGCCGGCACCATTGCCCGGGCCTCGCTTTCCGACGAAGCAGAACAACTTTACCGGGCGGCCCTGCAGGCGGCCCTCGACACCGGCTACGGCATCCTGGAAAGCGGCGGCGCGGCCCTCGATGCCGTGGAAGCCACGGTGCGCAGCCTCGAAGACTGCCCCCTGTTCAATGCCGGGCGCGGCTCGGTGTTTACCCACGAAGGCCACCACGAGATGGATGCTGCGCTGATGGACGGCCGCCTGCGGCGGGCCGGGGCCGTGGCCGGGGTGCGGCAGGTGCAAAACCCCATCCGCGCCGCCCGCCTGGTAATGGAGCAAACCGAGCACGTGCTGCTGGCCTATCCCGGCGCCGATGCCCTGGCCATTGAGCACGGCCTGCCCGTGCAGCCCCCGGAATACTTTTTCACCCAGCACCGCTACGACCAGCTGCAGGAAGCCCTGCGCGAAGGCCGCGTACGCCTCGACCACTCCCGGGCCCAGGCCGAGCCGGCCCCGCTGGAAGAGCCGGGCCACTTCGTGGAAGCCACGGCCGACCCGAACTGGAAGAAGGGCACGGTGGGCGCCGTGGCCTGCGACCGGCACGGGAGCCTGGCCGCTGCCACCAGCACCGGGGGCATGACCAACAAGCGCTACGCCCGTATCGGCGACTCGCCCATCATCGGGGCCGGCACCTGGGCCGACGCACGCTGCGCCATCAGCTGCACCGGGCACGGCGAGTACTTTATCAGGGCCGTGGCCGCCTACGACATCGCCTGCCTGATGGAGTACAAAGGCCTGAGCCTGCAGGAAGCCTGCCGCATCGTGGTGCACGACAAGCTGGCGCCCGCCGGCGGCGAAGGCGGCCTGGTGGCTGTCGATGCGGCCGGCAACGTGACTTTGCCCTTTAACTCGGAAGGCATGTACCGGGCCAGCCGTACGGCCGTGCAGGCACCCTACGTGGCTATTTACAAGGAATAGCAGGAAATGCTGCGCAAACAAAAGGCCGCTGCCTGTTCGGGCAGCGGCCTTTTGTTTGCGGTTTAGGCGTTAGTAAAATAAGTTGTGTCCCAACCTGGCTTAGGCTTCGCTTGAGTAGGCCTTTACAAGTAAGCCAATTGTATCGTTTTTATTTGTCAGTGAGATGCTTACACGTAGGCTAACAACTAACAACTAACAACTGACAACTTAAAGGGCAGTGCTGGCGATGGCCGGTGAGTGCTGGGCCTTACCAGTCATGGCCTCTTTGCTGACATAGAATTTCCGTTCGCGCATGTCGTAGACGTTGCCCTTGGCCAGTACGTGCATGGTGACATTTTCCACCGAAATGGCAGCGCCTTTCTTCGCTGCGGCGGCATTGTTGTGCTGAATGGTGTGGCCATCCATGATGATAACCAGGTTGGAGCCAATGGTTTCCACAAGGTTGCCTTCGGTAATCAGCACGCCGGTGTCTTCGCCCAGGCCAATGCCGATGAGCTTGGGGTAGAGGGCTACCGACTCGATGAGGCGGCCAAAGCGGCCCCGCTTCACGAAGTGGGAGTCGACAATGGCCGACGGCAGCAGGCCCAGGCCGGGGCCCATCTTTACGGCGCCTTTGAGCAGGGCATCGGGCACGGAGCCCCCGCGAATCATGTGCTGCGACATGGCCATGGCGCCGGCGCTGGTGCCGGCAATCACAAAGTGCGGCTCGGCGTAGTAGCGCTGCAGCATGCGGTCGAGGAAGTCCGTCTCGCCAAACATCTCCCGCAGGCGCGACTGGTTGCCGCCCGAGAACATGATGACATCGGCGGCCAGCATGCGCTCCAGGTACTCGGGCTGCCGTGCATCTTCCGGCGTGCGAATATCCATCACGCCCACGTTCATGCAATTGAGCATCGCAAACGACGACACGTAGATGGGGCCTACTTCCTGGGGAATCATCGAGGCGGTGGTGATAACCTCAATTCGAGGGTCGGCCTTGCCCGACTCCAGCACGATGCGCTTGAGGATGCCGAGCTCGAAGAAGTTCAGGTAGTACTTGCGCTTGGTGCGCGTGGAAGGGTAGGTCCCCTTGTCTTCATTGCCACCCACGGCAATGAGCTTACCTAAAGGAATGCGAGTTTTCAACTTATAAATGACTGATACGAGGCGAAAGATAAAAAGCAGCGGGAATTCAACAGCCCCCGCTTACTTCAACAGAGCATCAAGCGTGCCGGTTGCGACGGAGTGGTAGTTGGCCCGCGCCTCAGCATAAAGCTGCCGGGCCTTCCCGGCCCCGCCCGGCGTAGCCAATATGGCTTTGTAGAGCGGAACGATGAACTTGCGCCGGCCTACATGCAGCAGAAACTTTCGCAGCGGCACCTCGGCCGGCTGGTACCCGGCCCGGATGGTGTGGGGAAACCAGGCGGCCAATACCTCGGCATTGCCCGAAGTGCTAAAACCAAAAGCCGCGTCGATGCCAGCCAGCTCGTCGGCCGGGAGGGCAGGGGGGAGGCCGTGCAGAAAATGCACCCACTCGTGGCTGCTCCATTCCACCGTATCCGTGGCCAGCTCGGTCGGAGCGGTACCGGCGGCCAGTCGGGCCAGGGCTGCTTCCACCTGGGCGAAACGGGTCGAAGAAATGCTCGGGGCGTTGTCGGGCAGGCCGGGGCCGTCGACCCATTCCGCCAGGCGCAGCTTTGCTTCCAGCCCGGGCTCCCGGTCCAGCAGCTCGCGGCGCAGGTAGTCCAGGAAGGTGGCTGTGTCCATGGCCTGAAAGCTGAAGCGGGCGAAGTACTCCTTAATGAAGGTGTCGAGGCGGGGGCGGCCCACCAGGCTTTCCAAGGTCAGCAGCAGGTAGCAGCCCTTCTCATACGCAATTTCGGTGAGGCCCTCATCCGGGTCGCGGCCGGCCAGCTGCAGGCGCAGGTGGGTGTCGGGGCTGAGCGGGCCAATTTCCTCAATGGTGTGGTCGAGGCCGGTGCGCCCCAGCACCTGCAGCATCTGGGCATAGTCGCGGCCATACAAATGTTCCATGATGCGCCGCTCGAAGTACACGGTAAAGCCCTCGTTTAGCCAGAAGTCGTTCCACGTTGCATTTGTAACCAGGTTGCCCGACCAGGAGTGGGCCAGCTCGTGGGCAACCAGACTGGTCAGGCTGCGGTCGCCGGCCAGGATGGTGGGTGTTACAAATGTTAACCGGGGGTTTTCCATCCCTCCAAAAGGAAAGCTGGGTGGCAGCACCAGCAAGTCGTACCGCTCCCAGCGGTAAGGGCCATAGAGCTGCTCGGCGGCGGCTACCATGTTTTCGAGGTCGCCGAACTCGGCCGTGGCCAGGGGGAGGGTGGCGGGTTCGGCGTAGATGCCGGTGCGGGAGCTGAGCGGGGCAAAGGCCAGGTCGCCCACGGCCAGCGCCATCAGGTAAGCCGGGATGGGCTGGTCCATGCGAAAGTGGTAGGTGCCGGTAGCATGAAGCTCCTGCGGATTGCTGGCGCTCATCAGGGCCAGCAAGTGCGGCGGCACGCGCACCGTAGCCTCGTAGGTAAACCGGATGCCGGGCGAATCCTGACAAGGCAGCCAGGTGCGCGCCAGGATAGCCTGCGACTGCGTGAAGAGGAAAGGCTGGCTGCCGCTGGTCTGCTCCGGGACAAGCCACTGCAGGGCCGCGGCGCCGGGAGCCGTGCGGTAGCGGATGCGCACGGCCGCGGCCCCGGGCGCCAGGCTAATGCGCAGCGGCGCCCCCAGCAGCGGGTCGGCGGGGCCCAGCTCAAACGCAGCCGGGGCGGATGCTGCCAGCCCGGGGCCGGTTTGCTCGACGCCTTCGATGACAAGGTCGCGCGCGTCCAGGACCAGCTCTGAGCCAGCCCCGGGGTTGGCCAGCTGCCAGGTAGCAAGGCCGGCCAGAGTACGGCTCTCAAAGTCGACACTTAGCTCCAGTACCAGATGGCTCACCCGGACCGGGCTGCGGCTGGCATGGCTGTGGGGGTCGGCGGAAAGAGGGGCGGAAGCGTGGGGGGTGGGAAGGGGCATGGATGGGATAATGAAAGAAAAGGAAAGGGCAGGCAAAGCCGGCAGCGCCGACAGCATGGAGGCGCCACCGGAACTTTGCCATTCACCCAAATGTAGGACTAAGCTTCGCGGGAAGGTGGCAAAATATTTTGGTCTGCTCCTGCCTGGGAAGAGGCCCGAGCGCCGGCTTCATGTAACTTGCGCCTTGGTCGGCCAGAACCGACTGAAGGCAACCAGCCGGCAAGCTTGACAGTACAAGCAATGCCGCCGGCGGGTGCCGGGGGCTTCTGTCCCTTTTTGCTACGACTCAATCCATGATTTTTTTCGTTCGCTATACTACGTTGGTGTGGGTGCTGCTGGCTGGCATGCTGGGCTTGCCGGCCCTGCTCTCCTGTGGCTCCGACCAAAGCAGCGCCCAAGGCAGCAGCAACACCGAGGCCGGCTCCCGTCCGGCGGTAGTGGGTGCCCAGCCCCGGCTCGACAGCACCTACGTCATCAAGGCCCTGCAGGCCGAGCCACGCTTCAAGGAGCATACTTTGGCTGCCCGGCGCTTTTACCGGGAGCGGCAGTTTGAGCTAGGGTGGTTTAAAAACCATCAGCTGGTGCCGCGGGCCCAGGACTTGCTAAGCATTATAGCTAAAGCACGAGATGAAGGCCTGGAGCCTAAGGACTACCAGGTTAAGGACTTTAAAAAGTTGTTTGCGGACTTCGAGCAGGCCCGTGGCGATACTGCGCGGCGTAACAGCCTGGAGCGGGAAATCGATGTTGCCCTTACCGGAACCTACCTCAACTGGGCCTCCGATTACTATCGTGGGGTGGCCAATCCGCGCGATATGAAGAGCGCCGACTGGAAAGTGAAGCCCAATAAGATTAAGCTGCACAAAGCCCTGCTAACGTTTTTGGGCGACCGCAAGAGTCGCTATAACTACTATGAGTTTGCGCCGCTGCACCCCGAATATGCTTACCTGAAGAAAGCGCTGCAGGCCTACCGGGCCCAGGAGCGAGCCGGAGGCTGGCCGGTATTGCCGGCTTCGCTGAAGCTCAAGCCCGGCGAGTCCAACCCCGCAGTGCCCGCCCTGAGGCAGCGTCTGCTGGGTACGGCCGGAGCAGCGGGCGGGCAGCCCGCCGAGGCTCCGATGACGGCCACGCCGGTATCGACCAACCCCGGTGGCGCGGGGGCCCCGGCCCCCACTGCCGACCAGATTTACGGTCCGGAGCTGGTTGAAGCCGTTAAAAAATTTCAGCAGGACGCAGGCCTGAAAGCCGACGGGATAGTGGGCGGCGAGACGCTCAAGCAGCTCAACGTTCCCATCGGCCAGCGCATCGACCAGCTTATTCTGAACATGGAGCGCTGGCGCTGGCTGCCCAAAAAGTTTGAGGACAACTACCTGCTCGTAAACATTCCGGAGTACAGGCTCTACATGTACGAGAACGGAAAAGAAGCTTTCACCATGCGCGTCATTGTTGGAAAGGCGCTCAACGCGACGCCGATTTTCAGCGACAAAATGGAGTACGTGGTGCTGTCGCCCTACTGGAATGTGCCGTTCAGCATCATCGACAATGAGCTTCGGGAGAAGCTCGTGGCCGACCCCGCCGGCTACCTCAATCGCCTGGATATGGAGGTCGTAAAAGGCTCCGGGCGCAAGGCCGTCGTCGTTGACCCCACGAGCATCGACTGGGCCAACGTGACAGAAAAGAACTTTAAGTACACGCTCCGAAAAAAGCCCGGACCGAAAAATGACCTGGGGGATGTCAAGTTTATCTTCCCAAATTCGAACGACGTGTACCTGCACGATACCCCGCACGACGCCCTTTTTTCCCAGTCGCAACGCAGCTTCAGCCACGGCTGTGTGCGGGTAGAGGAGCCCATCAAGCTGGCCACTTACCTGCTGCGCGACCAGCCGAAATGGAGCCAGCAAGCCATTCAGGATACCATTGCCCGGCGTCGGGAAAAGTACGTTACCATGAAGGAGAAGCTGCCGGTTTACCTGGTGTACTTTACCGCCTGGGCCGATGCCGATGGGCACCCGCACTTCCGGGAAGACATCTACGGCCACGATAAGCAGCTGGCTCGCGAGCTGTTTGATTAAGAAGAACGCCACCCCTTAAGGGATTGATAGAGGCAGCTTCGTCTGCCACAAAGCAACAGCCCGGTCGCTCCCCAGCGACCGGGCTGTTGCTTTATAGTCTCAGCAAAGCGTAGTGCAGAGGGAAAGAAGTTAGTTTACAATTGTATTCACAAAGGTAAACTGGAGTAACAAGGTAGTGGCTCGGTTAACATTTGTATTACATATGTAAACGGTTCGGGTTCCTCTGTCATTTGAAATATTTGCCCCACATTTGTAAACCAAAATGGAGCACATGGTCGACCGCATCCGCCTTATTCTGCAAGCCCGGCAGCTTAGCCCAACTCAGTTTGCCGATGCCATCGGGGCAGCGCGTCCGGTTATCAGCCATATTCTGTCGGGGCGTAACAAGCCCAGTCTGGAGGTCGTCCAGAAAATACTGGCCGCCTTCCCCGAGCTTTCCATGGCCTGGCTGCTTAATGGCATAGGTGAAATGACCCTTGGCACTGCTGCGGCTGACGCAGAAAGCCCATCGGAAAGTGCACCTGCCCCCGTTTCGCCACCCGCAGCCCCTACTCAGGGCCAGGCCCCCAGCCCGGCGCCACCCCGGCGAGCTTCCCGGCCTGTGCCTGATGCGGCAGAGACCGTGCCCGTTGCGCCCAAGCCCCGTAAAACGTCACCAATGCCCCCGCTTCAGCGCTTTACAGGCGGTAGTGGGCCGGCTATTCCCGTGCCCGAGCCTACTGCTCCTCCCAGGCTCAATACTAGTCCAGCAGCTCCAGTGGAGGCTGTGCCACGGGAAACAGAGCCCCTGCCGGGCGCGCTGACAGCCCAGGCTATGGGCCAGCCAACGGCGAACGCGCTGATGGCGTCTGCTGAAAAGCCCATTCGCCGCATCGTTATTTTTTACCAGGACGGCTCCTTTGCTGATTTCCGGCCAGAGTAAGCATTCGTTGGAGTTTAGTAAAGTAAACACATGGGCCGGCTCAGTATGCCTTGATTTTCCATGTCCTAACAGCTGGATGGAGTAGTACAGGCAGCTGCTGCCGAGTAGGTTTCCGGTAGTTCCTACTGGCCCTAAATGGCCTTGATAACTGTGTCTTCAGTGAGACGCTTGCGCATGCTCTCCAACCTTGCCCAAATTATGACTGAGGTATTATCTAACTTGGCAGAGTCCTTGGACGGGCTTTTTGCGAGGTCTGTAGCGCCTGGGTAGCCCCCCCCTTTGAGCTTGCTTGGCAACCGAAGCTTAGCGGATGCGTGCTAATTTCTGTGGGTGGCTCAATAGACGACTTAAGGTTGAATTTATTTTTTACATAACATCCTGTAAATCAAGTAGTGATTCTGTGCTAATGAAACCTTCTATTTTGGTTGAAACAGCAGTGTCGATACGTCTGGGTGCAACAGGTTTTTCAAGGGGTATAATGGCTGCCCTGGTTTTGGAGAAGCCACTTGTAAGCAGGTAAATGAGATTAGTAGTGCTAAGAATATTGCCCCGCGCAGAGGTAGGAAAAGTGCAATTTTAATGACATTGCTCCCTGGAAGCTTAGCTAAGAAGATGAGCCTGGCAGCAACAGCTTTTACAGGGGGCGGGTGCATTTTCTTGAGTAATACGAAAAAACAGGGAGCCAAGTAGCAGCGCTATGGCCGAACGTTATCAGGTGAGCTTGGAAAGCAGGAGCCGGCATGCGAGGCAACAGGTAGCGGGAAGCGAGACTTACTAATTGTAAATATTGGCGCACGCTCACTGCTGCGCTCAACCCGGCTGTTAACACGTTTAGTGCGGGAGGTGCTCCTACTCGAAGCAGTTGGCAGTTTGCCGGGCAGTGGCTACCTTCGCGGCATGAAACTGACCCGCGTGAATCTTCTGCTGGCCGCCTTTGCGGCTTTGTTCCTGACGGCTTCCTGTTCCCAAGCTCCCGAAGCTGAAGCTGACCCTAACGCTGATGCGGCCTACAAGCGTGGGCACCGCGCCGAGCTGTACCGTGAGGCCCAGCGCAGCAACGTTACTCACTAATAACGACTGGTGAATTAGTCACCTCCGGAAAAACAGAAAGCCCCCGCCAACCAAGTTGGTGGGGGCTTTTCGCGTGTAAGTCAAGGTAGGGAAGCGGTAGCTTAGCCCAGCAGCGCCGCTACAGGCTGAGGAGCAGGGGCTGGCTCCAGGCTGGGCAGGCTGATGCTATCGAGCAGCTGCTCCTCAAGTAGGGCCGCCCAGGTGCGCAGGTAGAGAACCACGTCGTCGCGCTGGTTATGACGCAGGGCATTGCGGCGCTCAAACGGAATGGCGGCCCGGATGGCCGGGTCGGAGAGGCGCTCGAGGTGGGCCAGGTCGTGACGGGTAAAGCCCAGGGCCAGCATCTCGTCGATGGTTTCATCGATGGGCAGGCCGCTGGTGGGGCAGTAGTCGCGCAGCTGCTGGTCCCAGTCGCCGTAGCGCTGCATGGCGCGGGCATGGATGTCGCCTTTGCTGAGCTTGGTGATGGTCTGGGCCAGGTGGCCGCAGTTGCAGCTGCCCATGTGGCCCCACTGGTAGGGTGCCTGGGTAGCCAGGCGCTGAGCCGTAGCACGCAGGGCCTGAATGAGCGGAAGCGAGGAAGTAGCCATAAAAGTTGGAATGCGTTGGACTTGCCTGAAAAAGCAAAACGGGCCGGAAAAAGTTTTCCGGCCCGCTCGGGCAATACCTGCTAAAAGCCAAATCCTGACTTTACCGAAGCGCTGGTTACTTCTTTAGAAGGAGCCCCGGCGGGAGCCCCCTTCGCCGCCCCGCGAAGGGCGGCGGCCACCGCCCCCGCCGGCCTGCACCCGGGCGCCTCCGCTGCCGAAGCGGCGGTTGGTATCGGCCGAAGAGCCGGCGGCCGGGGCCGCGGGCCGGCTGCTGCCACCCGAGCGCCCCCCGCCCTGCGAGGAGCTGCCTGCCGGACGGCCGCCACCCTGACCGGCATTGCCGCCACGGCCGCCGCCCTCACGGCCGGGGCGGGGCGGGCGACCCGCCGGGCCTTTGGGCCGGATGATGCGCTCGGTGCCGTGCAGCGACACCGGCCGCACGGCCGTGGTCACGTAGGGATGGTCGGTATCGACGTCAATCTGGCGCTTGATAAGCTTCTGAATATCCTGCAGATAGGCCCGCTCTTCCTCTTCAACGAAGGAGAAGGCCGTACCGAAAGCACCAGCCCGGCCCGTGCGGCCGATGCGGTGTACGTAGGTTTCGGGCTCGTTGGGGATTTCGTAGTTGATGACGTGGGTCAGCTCGTCGACGTCGATGCCGCGGGCGGCAATGTCGGTTGCCACCAGCACGCGGGTGCTGCCGGCCTTGAAGTTGGACAGGGCCCGCTGGCGGTGGTTCTGGCTTTTGTTGCCGTGAATGGCTTCGGCCTGAATCTGGTACTGGGCCAGGGCTTTCACCACTTTATCGGCGCCGTGCTTGGTGCGCGTGAACACCAGCACGCGCTTGATGCCCTTGTCTTCGAGGATGTGGCGCAGCAGGGCGGGCTTGTCGCTCTGCTGCACCATGAACACCGACTGTGTCACCGTCTCAGCGGTGCTGCTGACGGGCGTCACGGCCACGCGCACCGGGTTGGGGCGCAGGATGGTGGCGGCCAGCTCCTGAATCTGGCCCGGCATGGTGGCCGAGAAGAACAGGGTCTGGCGCTTGGTGGGCAGCTTGGGCAGAATGCGCTTGATGTCGTTGATAAAGCCCATGTCGAGCATGCGGTCGGCCTCGTCGAGCACAAACACCTCAATCTGGCGCAGGTCGATAAAGCCCTGATTCATCAGGTCGAGCAGGCGGCCGGGGGTGGCAATGAGGACTTCCACGCCGCGCTTGAGGGTTTGCACCTGCGGGTTCTGGCCCACGCCGCCGAAAATGACGGTGTGGCGAATCTGGCTCAGGTGGCGGCCGTAGGCGCCGAAGCTTTCATTAATCTGGATGGCCAGCTCGCGGGTGGGCGTGAGCACCAGGCAGCGGATGGCGCCGCGGGCGTGCTGCTGCAGCTGCCCGGTGCGGTGCAGCACCTGCAGGATGGGCACGGTAAAGGCAGCCGTCTTGCCGGTACCGGTCTGGGCCACGCCGAGCAGGTCTTTGCCCTCCAGCACGTGCGGAATGGCTTGCTCCTGGATGGGGGTGGGGGTAGTGTAACCTTCCTCTTTTAGTGCTTTGAGGATGGGGTCAATCAGGTTTAACTCGTCAAACGTCATCAATAGAAATAAATGCCGCGTGGGTACGCGGCGGCCGGGTCGGCGGCCTGTCGGAAAGGTGCCGTGGTCCCTCGAAAAGAGAAAAATGTGGGAGATTCGCGCCAGCAAGCGTCAGCCGACGCAGCGCAGGGCCCGTAAAAGCGGGGCCCGGGCCACTCCGACGGCGGCCCAATTCTACGCAAAGGTACTACATAGCCCCCCGACCATGGAGATAGTTCAACGCAGCCGCGTTTACGATGGATTTTATAAGCTCAGCCAGCTCGTGGTGCAGGACGGTGAGCAGCAGCTCAAGCGTGAGCGGTTTGAGCCGGGGCATGCGGCGGCGGCGCTGGTGTACGACACGGCCCGGCAGGTTTACCTGCTTACCCGGCAGTACCGGGTGGGAGCCGAACAGGAAATGCTGGAAATTGCCGCCGGCATGCGCGACGGCGATGAGCCGGCCGATGCCACTATCCGCCGCGAGATTCAGGAAGAGCTGGGCTACGAGGTAGACAAGCTGGAGGAAATTGTGACCATGTGGCCCTCGCCCGGCGGCAATTCTGAAACCATTGCCGTGTTCTACGCCGAGGTAAGCCGCAAAACCGGCGAAGGCGGCGGGCTGGAAGAGGAAAACGAGCAGATTGAAGTGGTGGAGCTGAGCTGGAATGAGCTTCTGGCCCAGCCGATTCAGGATGCCAAGACGCTGATTGCCGTGCAATGGGCGCGGCTGCGGGGGTAGCCGGAGCCGGGCTCTGGCCACTGGAAAAGGAGCTGCTGCACTGCCTCTTCTGGCGCGAGTTTAGCGCAGCATAACTCGTGTCGGCTGTTCGGGCGAGGCTGTGCCTCGCATCAGAACAACTGCTTGGCCAGGCGGTGCAGGCCCGGCTTGCCGCTACGCGGCAGTGGAGGCGCAGCCTCCACCTCATGGCTGGTCACGAGTTACGCTGCGCTAAACTCGCGCCAGATAGGGCAGGTGGCTGAGCAGTGGCTGCGGGATAATTGATAAGCCCGGAAACCTGATTAATCAGGGCTGAAAAGAAGGTTGCTACTCCTCTTTTCGACCAAACCAGCGTTTCAGACTCCATTTTACCTGTTCCATCAAGGTAGGCTTTCGAATTGAAAACCCCACGAAACTGTGGTCTATTGTCAGGAACGCGTCGTGCTCCAGCTGTCCCTGGCTTTGACGCGGTATTGCCCACTGGACTTTGCTGAATCCCAGGCTTATAAAGACGACGAATGTGGAGTCGTTGCTGTTCAAGTCAGCTGGAATAGACAACTCATAATGCCCCTTCTCATCGGTGAGGACGCCTTGATTGGTGGCAAGTAAATACACCGAAGCGAAAGGTAGCGGCTCGGGTTTGCCTTTGGCAGAGGTTGTCATTACCGTGCCGCTGAGCTTCAGACCAGCAGTTGTTACGGCAGCTGTTTGGGCCGGGGCTTGAATTGCAGACAAGCCAAGGGCGAGCGTTGTGGCGGCCGCCAGCTTGGCGCAGGCCCCAGGGGGAGGCGACTGCCCCCAATGCGCCAGCTGCGCCGGGGTGTACATGCCGCACAGGGCATTGCCGTGCTGGGCCTGAGTTTGGGCAATTGCGGCCCAGCTCATGGCCGAGAAGTCGTAAATCTCCTTGTCACACTGCCCGCAGAGCCGGCCGTTTTTGGTAGGCTGCATGGCAAGCCATTTCTGGTCACAGGGTCGAGGCTTGGGCAGTGCGCTCATCATCAGGAATGAGATTTCAAGTGCTTAAAGCTAGTGAGGCTTGTTCTGCCACGGCGTCATCGTCTCGGCGTGCAGCAGCAGCGCCTCGGCCATGGGGCTGACCGACAAATCAACGAAGCGCACGCCGTAGTGCAACTCATCACCCTCCGTTATTTCCCGGCTGCCGATGCTGATGACCCGGCGCAGGCGCTGGGCATTGCGCCCGTCGCCCAGGGCCACGGCGTTGCCAAAGGCGAAGGCATTGGCCGGAATGCTATAGCCCAGCACCAGCGGGCCGCTGTCGATGTCGCCGAGGCTGGTTTCGTAGCTTCCCGCCCGCTCCCGGTAGAGGCGGATGGGGCCGAAGTTGGTGCTGAAGTGCTGCTGGTACCGGCGGTACTGCTCGGCCGCAAAAGCCGGGTCGCAGCGGTAGAGGAAGAAAATGCTCCAGCCCAGGTGGGAGCCGCACGGCTCCTCGGCTTCCTGGTGGCGGGTGGCGGGCTTGGAAAGCAGCAGGCCCGTGCGTGGGTCGGTCAGGTGCTGCCGGGCATAGGCTACCCATTGCCGGCAGAAGGCCTGGTAGGAGCTGCCGGTCAGGTCGCTGTGCAGCTGCAAGGAGGCCAGGGCCACGGTGTTGTCGGGCACCCACACGCCGCCGGGATAGGAATGCAGGCAGTGGCGGGGAGCGGCCACGAGCCGGCGGTGCAGGCTGGCCGAAAGCGAGTCGTGCAGGGCGCGGTACGGCGAGGCCGGGTACAGCAGGCGATGGCAGCCCAGCATCAGGTTGAGGTGGCCCAAATACAAGACCGAGCTGATGGTGTCGGCGCCCTCTGCTACGTCCGGGTCCCGAAACGCTTGGGCAACGGGGCCGCTCAGCATGCGGCGGATGGCCAGCTGGGTACTGGTGGCAGCCTCAGCCCGGAAGCTGCTGTCCAAGCGGGCCATGTTGGTGAAAGCGTATACGGAGTAGGACAGCGTAAACAGGCCCCACTCCGCATTTTCCTGGGTTAGCCGGGTCAGCTCCGAGTCCAGGCCTGGCGGGGTGCTGATGACCCGCACCAGATAATTAGCCTTTAGGCGCAGCTCTTTGCGTGGCGGAAGCTGGTAGCTGGGCCAGCTAAAGACCATGAGTAAGCCCAGCAGCGCCAGGACAGCAAACAGGGCTTTGCGTTTCATGCGGCCAAGTTAGCGGTACGCTGGCTGGAAGCTGCCGGCCTTGCGGCTCTGGGACTAGCCTAAAGCAAGCGAGGTGCCCGCATAAGCTATGCAGGCACCTCGGGCTGGTGTATGTACCGGAAAAATACACTCCTGGTTTGTAGGGCTTACTGCGCAGCGGCCGGCACTGTCATCTGATACTCAAACGTCTGGTAGAGCTTGGCGTCGCGGATGCTGACGTTGAGGGTTTGGGCTTCCATTTTGGGGAAGGGAATCTGCTGCTTGGCCTGGTAGAGGTCGCGGCCGAAGAAGCGACCGGTGCCGGCGGCGGGAGTATGGGTAAATACTTCCTTGCCTTCCTTAGTGGTGGCCGTGATGGTGAGGTAGGAGGGGTTGGCGTTGGGGGAGCCCTGGCGGCGCATGGTCACCAGCAGAATGCCGCCTTCGGGCAGGGCAGCCAGGCGGCGCTGGTAGGTGGTGTCGGCCCAGCTGTGGATGCGGCGCAGCTCGGTGATTTCGGCCAGCAGGTCGGCGTAGGGGCGGTAGCCGAGGCGGGTGAAGCTGCCGTCGATGTCCTGGTCTTCCTCGGTGTTCTTGGTTACGTTCTGCACATAAGACGACTCGGCGTCCTTTTGCGGGAACAGGTATTTCTTGCGGCCCTGGGCGGCCTTGCCGGTGGGTTGGGCAAGGCTAGCGAAGGAAAACAGCAGGCCGGCAACGAACAACGTCCCAAAGCGGGCCGACGAGTGAGTAAACAGGAGCATAGGGAAGGAGCTGGGTAGTGGGTAATTCAAAATTCGGACTACAAATTTAACTATTCCAACGCGAATCCCAAGAAGGTAGCGCAGGGAAAACAGGGGGCGTTAAGTTGATATTGCCCTGTTATCCATTTCTAAGGCATTTTTTCACTTAACCGTAACGCCGCCTTAACGACAGGATTACGAAGCGTCCGGAATTTTGCGGAGTAGTATTTTTTAACTATTCCAATTCGCGCTATGTACTTTCCCGTACTGTACCGAGGCTGGCAGCGGCTCTGCTGCTGGGTGGCCTATGGTATCTTTCAGCTCGCGCTGTGGGCTGCGTTTGGGCTGCATAACGTCGGTAGCCTACGGTCGGCCCTGGGCGGCGGGGGTGGGGCTGATGGCGAGCGAGCTGCCAGACCCATCAAGCCGCGGCTGTACCGACCGGCGCGGCGCGATGGTTTCCCATTTCCCACCACGGCATGAGCAAGGCGGGAGCTTTTCCAGGTGGCAGGGGGACTGAGGCAGTGCGTTTGACCAGGCGTAAAGCCCGGCGGGGCAAGCGCCGGGTGCAGGTGGCCGTGGTGTCGGATGTGCACCTGGGTACCTACGGCTGCCACGCCGCGGAGCTGCTGCGCTACCTGAAAAGCATCAAGCCCGAGGTGCTGGTGCTGAACGGCGACATTGTGGATATCTGGCAGTTCAGCAAAAGCTACTGGCCCCCGGCGCACATGCGGGTGGTGCGCTACCTGACCGGGCTGGCCGCCAAGGGCACGCGCATTCACTACCTCACCGGCAACCACGACGAGCTGCTGCGCAAGTTTGCCGGCCTGCGGCTGGGGCAGTTTCACCTCGACAACAAGCTGGTGCTCGACCTGCCCCACGGCCGCACCTGGCTATTCCACGGCGACGTGTTCGACGTGACCATGCAGCACTCGCGCTGGCTGGCCCGGCTGGGCGGGCACGGCTACGACCTGCTGATTCTGCTGAACCGCGCCGTCAACTTCGCGCTCGATAAGCTGGGCCGGCCCCGCGTGGCGCTGTCGAAGCGGGTAAAAGAGCGGGTGAAGTCGGCAGTGGCCGCCGTGAGCAGCTTTGAAACCACCGCTGCCGCCATCGCGGCCGATGAAGGCTACCGCTACGTGGCCTGCGGGCACATTCACCAGCCGGAAATCAAGCCCCTGGGCGCAGCCAAGGGCGTCGTCACCTACCTCAACTCCGGCGACTGGGTGGAAAACCTTACCGCCCTGGAGTACAGCGCCGAGGCGGGCTGGCAGCTCTACCACTACCACGACGACCCGCGCATGCAGCTCGCCGACGAGAAAGAAGCCCCGGATGCCGCCGAATCTGCCGCTGATGCCGATGCCGCGACCCTGCTGGAGGGCCTGCTTGTGGAATTCAAGATTAAATACGGTGATGAGGTGATGGGGTGAAAAGGTGATGGAGGTGATGGGGTAAAAAGAACGTCATGCTGAGCGGAGCAAAGCGAAGCCGAAGCATCTCTACCACGAGAGTAAACCCTGTTGATTGGAATTACTGCCGCAGGCAAGATGCTTCGACAAGCTCAGCATGACGTTCTTTTTACCCCATCACCCCATCACCCCATCACCTTTTCACCCCATCACCTCATCACCTCCTCACCCCATCACCCCATCACCAAACATGCGCATTCTTTACGCCATACAGGGAACCGGCAACGGGCACCTGAGCCGGGCGCTCGACATTGTGCCGCTGCTGCAGAGTCGCTGCGAGCAGCTCGACGTGCTGGTGAGCGGCCCGCCGGCCGACTTGCCGCTGCCGTTTCCGGTGAAGCACCGGGCGGGGGGCATGGGCTTCATCTTTGGCAAGAAGGGCGGCATCAACTTCGTTAAAACCTTCTGGCAGTTCAACTCGGCGGCTTTTCTGCGCGAAATCCGGCAGCTGCCGGTGCAGGACTACAACCTGGTGATTAGCGACTTCGAGCCGGTGTCGAGCTGGGCCTGCAAGCTGCGGGAGCTGCCCTGCGTGGCCCTGAGCCACCAGAGCGCAGTGTTGCACCCGCAGGCACCCCGGCCCCAGCGCGAGGACACCGCCGGGCGGGCCGTGCTGCGGCACTATGCCCCGCATACTGCGCAGTACGGCTTTCACTTTCAGCGCTATGGCCCGGAGGTGTTTACGCCCGTCATCCGCCGGCAGGTACGCGAGCTGCAGCCGACGAACGAAGGCCACTACACCG
Organism: Hymenobacter saemangeumensis; assembly: GCF_039541835.1. Taxonomy (NCBI): domain Bacteria; kingdom Pseudomonadati; phylum Bacteroidota; class Cytophagia; order Cytophagales; family Hymenobacteraceae; genus Hymenobacter; species Hymenobacter saemangeumensis. Next base: position 151,164 of record NZ_BAABGZ010000018.1, read on the forward strand.
TGTACCTGCCGGCCTTCGACGAACAAACCCTGGTGCAGCGCCTGCGCTACCTGAGCCGCAGCACGCGCTGGGAGGTGTTCAGCAAGCACAGCCAGCAGCCGGCCGAGCACGGCAACGTGCGGGTGTGGCCGGTGAGCGGCGCGGCCTTTACCGACAGCCTGTCCCGCGCGGCCGGCGTGCTGTGCGGCGCCGGCTTCGAAACGCCCGCCGAGGCCCTGTACCTGGGCAAAAAGCTGCTGGTGGTGCCCATGAAGCAGCAGTACGAGCAGCAGTGCAACGCTGCCGCCCTGGCGGATATGGGCGTGCCCGTCATCAAAAGTTTGAAGGATAAGCACCTGGCCGTTGTCGACCAGTGGCTGCACGCTGGCCAGGCGTTGTCGGTGGACTACCCCGACCAGACGGCGGCTATTCTGGACCAGCTGCTGCGCGAGCAGCTGCCGGGAGCCGGCACCCCGGCGCGGAAAAAAGCCGTACTCGAAACGAGCTGACGCTCATTACCTCATTCGCTTATGGGCTGTTACCTTCCGCGGAACAAGTAGCTGCCCATTCACCTGCCCGATGTTGGATACCTTACTGCCCCCCGCTTTCTACCCTGCTTCGGCCCCGCTGCCATTTTCCCGCGCCGATTTTGGCCCCGATTTCCACTGGGGCGCGGCCTCGGCGGCTTACCAGATTGAAGGGGCCTGGCAGCTGCAGGGCAAGGGCCCCAGCATCTGGGACGACTTTACGCGGCGCCCGGGCCGCATCCGCAACGGCGAGCACGGGCGCGTGGCCTGCGACTTCTACCACCGCTTCGAAGCCGACCTGGACCTGGCCCGCGGCCTGGGGCTGACCGACTACCGGTTTTCGGCCGCCTGGGCGCGGGTGCTGCCCGAAGGCCGGGGGGCCGTCAACCGCCGGGGCCTGGACTTTTACGACCGGCTGGTGGATGCCTGCCTGGAGCGCGACCTGCAGCCCTGGCTCACGGTGTACCACTGGGACCTGCCCAGCGCCCTGCAGGCCCGCGGGGGCTGGGCCAACCGCAGCGTAGTGGGCTGGCTGGCCGACTACGCCCAGGTGCTGGCCCGCCGGCTCGGCGACCGGGTGCAGCACTGGCTGGTGCTGAACGAGCCCATGGTATTTGTTGGGGCCGGCCACCTGCTGGGGGTGCACGCCCCCGGCCGGCGCCACCTGGGCGCCTTTCTCGCCGCCGCCCACCATGCCGCCCTGGCCCAGGCCGAAGGCGGAAGGGCCCTGCGGGCCGTGTTGCCGGAAGAGACCCAGATTGGGACTACCTTTTCCTGCTCCTACGTGACGCCCCACCGGCCCGGCAACAGGCGCGACCAGGCCGCTACCCAGCGGGCCGACGCCCTGCTCAACCGCTTTTTTGTGGAGTCGGCCCTGGGCCTGGGCTATCCGGTAGGGGAGCTGCCGGCCCTGCGCTGGCTGCTGGAGCGCTACGTCGAGCCCGGCGATGAGCAGCGCCTGCGCTTCGATTTCGACTTCTGGGGCGTGCAGAACTACACCCGGGAAGTCGTGCGCTTCTCACCCTGGCTGCCGCTGCAGTGGGCTTCCCTGGTGCCGGCCAGGAAGCGCGGCGTGCCCTTTACCGACATGGGCTGGGAGGTTTTTCCAGAGTCGGTTTACCAAATGTTAAAGCAATTTTCGGCTTATCCAAATGCGCCAAAACTAGTGGTAACTGAAAGTGGCTCAGCCTTTCCAGACAAATGGGTAAACGGCCGGGTACACGACGCGGCCCGGCGTGCCTACCTGCAGGCGGCCATTGGGCAGGTGCTGCGCGCCCGGCAGGAAGGCGTGGACGTGCGCGGCTTTCTGAGCTGGACGCTGACCGACAACTTTGAGTGGGCCGAAGGCTATGGCCCTCGCTTCGGCCTCGTGCACGTCGACTACGAAACCCAACAGCGCACGGTGAAAGACTCGGGCCTGTGGTACCGCGACTTCCTGGGCGGGCAGGTGCTCGAGCAACCCGGGGCCACCAATCTGATGCACCATACGCAGTAGCTGTTTTTCATGGTTTGTGACATTTTCTGTGGTGACCAAGCAAGGTGTCACAGCAGCAGCTGTCACCAGCTTTATATACCCAGTAGCAAGTCCCGGCAGCTCATGAACCGTTCAATCATTCGTTCGGGCTGCTGCTCGTCGAACTCATCGAAGCCCAGCACGAAAGCCGGGGCGGGCTGCACGAAGCGCAGGGCTTCGTTTACCGTGTCGAGGTAGGAGCGGAACAGCGCCGGCTGGGCCTGGGCCACGGCGGTGGCCTCGTCCCAGCGCAGGGCGGCCTCGCTTTTATGCACCAAAAAGGGCAGCACGAACGGGATGAAGCGGCTGAAAATGGGATTTTCTACGCTGGTCAGCCGGGTGTCGGGCCAGATGTGGAAGTCGGCAAAGGAGTCGGGCGGGGCCAGCAGGAAGCGGGCTTTGTCGCGGGTGATGGCCGCAAACAGCTCGGCGCGGTCGGGCTGGGCGTAGAGCTGGGCATAGGCCGCGTACCACACCGAGATGCCGCCCGGCCCCAGCAGCTGGTAGGGGTGAAACGAGCTGCCGACGCTCAGCCCGCCGTGCTCGCCGATAATCAGGTCGTAGAGCTGGCCAAACTGGGCCATGTCGGTGGACTGGCGGTAGGGCTGGGGGCTGACGCCGTAGAGGTAGCAGCAGGCGAAGTCGGCGCGGGAGGGAAGAGCGGCAGGAGTATCAGACACGGGCAGGCAGGGATGGAAAGCACAAAAGTCGGTCTTTTCCCGCTTTTCCGCGTGCTGGTTGTCCGTTTGGGCCCGCGACGGAGCTGCTTTGCTACCTTAGCCTTTCGCCCGCAACGCCTTCCCATGCTGCTGACCATCACCACCACCTACCAGCCTGCTACCGACCTGGGCTACCTGCTGCACAAGAACCCTGCCCGCCTGCAAAGCCTGGACGTGGCCGGTGGGCAGGCCCACATCTTTTACCCCGAAGCCACGCCCGAGCGCTGCACCGCCGCCCTGCTGCTCGACCTCGACCCCGTGGCCCTGGTGCGGGGCCGGGGCGGGGCCAGCGGCGAAGGCTTTGCCCTGGAGCAGTACGTCAACGACCGGCCCTACGTGGCCTCGTCTTTCCTGAGCGCGGCCCTGAGCAAGGCCTTCGGCACGGCCATGAACGGCACCTGCAAGGACCGGCCCGCGCTGCCTGCCCAGGCCCTGCCGCTGGAGGTGAAGGTGGCCGTGGTGTCGGCCCCCGGCCCCGACTGGCCTCGCCGCCTCTTCCAGCCCTTGGGCTATGAAGTGGCGGTGGAAGCCACGCCCCTCGACCCCACCATGCCGGAATGGGGCGACAGCCGCTACTTTACCCTGCACCTGCGCCACCAGGGCCTGCGCCTGCAGGACGTGCTCACCCACCTCTATGTGCTGCTGCCGGTACTCGACAACGACAAGCACTACTACATCGGCGAGGCCGAAGCCGACAAGCTGCTGCACCGCGGCGAAGGCTGGCTGGCCACCCACCCCGAGCGCGGCTTCATCACCCGCCGCTACCTGCGCTACCGCGCCCTTTACGTGAACCCTTTGCTGGAGCGGCTGCTGGAAGGGGATGAAGAAACTGAAAAGCCCGCGCCGGAAAACCTCACCCCCGGCCCCTCTCCAAAAGAGAGGGGAGCCAGTTTCGAAGAAGTGTCGTCAGGCTCCCCCTCTCCTGGGGAGAGGGGGCAGGGGGGTGAGGTTCCCGACGAGGGCGACCGTAAACTTTCCCTGCACGACCAGCGCCTGCAGCAGGTAGCCCACGAAATCTACCAGCTAAGCCCCAAGCGGGTGCTGGATTTGGGCTGCGGCGAAGGCAAGCTGCTGCGCCTGCTAATGCGCCAGGCCAAAATCGAGTACATCCTGGGCATGGACGTGTCGCACCAGGCCCTGAGCCGGGCAGCTCAGCGCCTGCACCTCGACGAGCTGGCCCCGCGGCAGCGCGCCCGCATCGACCTCATTCAAGGCTCCCTGCTGTACCGGGACCCCCGCCTCAACGGCTTCGACGCGGCGGCGCTGGTGGAAGTAATCGAGCACCTGGACGAAAACCGCCTGGCGGCCCTCGAAGCCGTGGTTTTTGGGCAGGCCCGCCCGGCGCATGTCTTCGTCACCACCCCCAATGCCGAGTACAACCAGCTGTTTGAGAAGCTGCACGCCGGCGAGTTCCGCCACGACGACCACCGCTTTGAGTGGACCCGCGCCGAGTTTGCCGCCTGGGCCGCCGGCGTGGCCGAGCGGCACGGGTATCAGGTGCGGATTGTGGGGATGGGCGAGGAGGCTGAGGGGGTGGGAGCACCGTCGCAGCTGGCTGTGTTTGGTTTATTAACCGCTGCTCCTGAGTCTGATAAAAGCAGCAACTCAGTAGTAGATGCGTAATTCAGGGGGCAGAAGAGTGCGCTGAGTTGGTTGGTAAAAAAGTCGAGTCAACTGCTGGGTTATTCCTCGCCCAGTCTTTGTGCGATGACGTGTTGCATACCCTTTCTTTCAGTCTTGCGTCGCTCGGGTCTTATATGCTTATTCCATCTATAAGTATCTGACTGGAAATGCATGGGTCCGTTCCAGGCAAGGTCACAACCCTGTCTAAGCATTACTCCATTTAGATGACAAGTAGCAAGGCCACAGTTATGCTTTGAGTAGGTGCCAAAATTCCGGTGAGATATGCGTTTGCTCTCCAGGATTTTCTGCTGATTTTGCTTAATGTCCTCCCAGGCCTGTTGCTCATCGGCTTTGGTTAACGTCTCGCCCAACGTACTCACCTCGAAATAAGTCCTGGGGTCTTTCAGCTGCAAAAACTCAAACGTCTTCGCAAATGCCGCAATAGCCACCCGACGCAGCTCCTGCTTCTCCTCAAGGTTCAGCTTAGTCGTTTCTATAATGGAGCGAAAAAGTCCAAGGGTGTTAAAGTCCGTGAACTTCTGATGGTTCTCAATCAGGTGCAGATATTCCCCGTAGGTGAGCGTGCTGAATTTCCGGCCTAGTTTCATCGTGCTGCTTTCTGAAGAGGTGCTGCTGCCTAACCTTGTATTCGTCAAATCTACCCGTTTCCTCTTTGCTATGCCCCAAGATACCCTGAAAGTCCCCGAGCTGTCCCTTATCCTCCTCATCGGCAGCACGGGGGCGGGCAAGTCCACCTTTGCCCGGCGCCTGTTCAAGCCCACGGAAGTGGTGTCGTCGGATGCCTGCCGGGCGCTGGTGGCCGACGATGAAAACGACCAGTCGGCCAGCAAAGACGCCTTTGAGCTGCTGCACTACCTGGTGGGCAAGCGCCTCAAGCGCGGCCTGCTGACAGTAGTAGATGCCACCAATGTGCAGGAGGAAGCCCGTAAGTCGCTGCTGGCCCTGGCCCGGCAATACCACGTGCTGCCGGTGGCCATCGTGCTCGACGTGGCCGACGCCGTGGCCATCGAGCGCAACGCCAACCGGCCCGAGCGCCGCCACGTGGGCCGCCACGTAGTAGCCAGCCACCGCCAGCTGCTGCGCCGCAGCCTGCGTAACCTCCGCCAGGAAGGCTTCCGCCACATTTACCACCTGCGCAGCCCCGAGGAAATCGACGCCGTGCAGTTCATCTACCGCGACCGGCTCTACAACAACCGCCAGGAGGAAACCGGCCCCTTCGACATCATCGGCGACGTGCACGGCTGCTACGACGAGCTGCTGCAGCTGCTGGAAAAGCTGGGGTACCGGGTGATAGAGGAGCCCATACTGGATGGGCGGGATTTGGGGGTGCGGGTAGCCCCGCCCCCCAGCCCCCTCCCCGGTAGGGAGGGGGAGCCGGACGACAAAACAGCAGTATCGTCTGGCTCCCCCTCTCCTGGGGAGAGGGGGCTGGGGGGTGAGGTGCTGTTGGGCGAAGTGCCGCGCCGCAAGCTCATCTTCCTCGGCGACCTCGTGGACCGCGGACCGGCCTCGCCCCAGGTGCTGCGCCTGGTGATGAGCATGGTGCGCGAGGGCACAGCCCTGTGCGTGCCCGGCAACCACGACATCAAGTTCCTGCGCCACCTCAACGGCAAGAAGGTGACCGTCAACCACGGCCTGGGCGAGACGCTGGCGCAGATGGAAGCCGAGCCCGAGGCCTTTGCCGGGCAGGTGCGGCAGTTTCTGGACGGGCTGGTGAGCCATTACGTGCTCGATAAGGGCAAGCTGGTGGTGGCCCACGCCGGCCTGGTGGAGGAAATGCAGGGCCGCGGCTCCGGCGCCGTGCGGGCCTTCGCGCTGTTTGGCGAAACCACCGGCGAAATCGACGAGTTTGGTTTGCCCGTGCGCTACGAGTGGGCCCGCGAGTACCGCGGCCGGGCCATGGTGGTGTACGGCCACACGCCCGTGCCCGACCCCGAGTGGCTCAATAACACCATCGACATCGACACCGGCTGCGTGTTCGGCGGCCGCCTCACCGCCCTGCGCTACCCCGAGCGCGAGCTCGTAACCGTGCCCGCCTCTCGGGTCTACTGTGAGCCCGCCCGCCCGCTGCACTACCGCGCCGCCCAGCTGCAGGACAGCCTTCAGAACAGCCTAGCTGCTGACAACGAACTACTGACAACGCAGCAGGAGCAGGACGACGTGCTTGACATCCGCGACGTAACCGGCAAGCAGTACATCGAAACCCGGCTGATGAAGGGCGTGACGGTGCGCGAGGAAAACGCCGTGGCCGCCCTGGAAATTATGAGCCGCTTCGCCCTGCATCCCAAGTGGCTGCTCTACCTGCCGCCCACCATGTCGCCCACCGAAACCTCGGAGCTGCCCGACCTGCTGGAGCACCCCGCCGAGGCCTTCGCCTACTACCAGCGCCTGGGCGTGGAGCGGGTGGTGTGTGAGGAAAAGCACATGGGCAGCCGCGTGGTGGTGGTGCTGGGCAAAGACGAAGCCGCCATCCGCCGCCGGCTGGGGCTGGTGGGCGAGGGCATCGGCAAGTGCTACACCCGCACCGGCCGCAACTTCTTCAACGACGCCGCGCTGGAAGCCGCTTTCCTCGCCCGCCTGCGCGATGCCCTGAGCAGCGCCGGCTTCTGGGAGCGGTTCGATACCGACTGGGTCTGCCTCGACGCCGAGCTGCTGCCCTGGTCGGCCAAGGCCCAAGAGCTGATTCAAAACCAGTACGCCGCCGTGGCCGCGGCCGCCAATGCTGCCCTGCCCCAGGTAGAAGCGGCCCTGAGCGAAGCCGCCGCCCGCGGCCTCGACGGGGCCGAGGCCCTGCTGGCCCGCAGCACGGCCCGGCGCCGCGCCGCCGGGCATTTCGCCGAGGCCTACCGCCGCTACTGCTGGCCCGTGCACTCGCTCGCCGACCTCAAGCTGGCGCCCTTCCACCTGCTGGCCACGGAAGGGAAAACCTACTTCGACCGCGACCACGCCTGGCACATGGAAACCCTGCGCTCCCTCAGCCTGGCCGACCCCGAGCTGCTGCGGGCCACGCCCTACCGCGTGGTGCCCCTGAGTAACCCGGCCGAGGTGGAAGCCGCCATTCAGTGGTGGACCGACCTCACCGCCAGCGGGGGCGAGGGCATGGTGGTGAAGCCCTACGACTTTATCCCGCAAAGCGCCAAGGGCCTGGTGCAGCCCGCCCTCAAGTGCCGGGGCCGCGAGTACCTGCGCATCATCTACGGCCCCGACTACCTGCTGCCCGGCAACCTGGAGCGCCTGCGCCAGCGCAACGTGAAAGCCAAGCGCAACCTGGCCCTGCGCGAGTTTGCCCTGGGCGTGGAAGGCCTGGAGCGGTTCGTGGCCGGCCAGCCCCTGCGCCGCGTGCACCAGTGCGTGTTTGGCGTGCTGGCGCTGGAAAGCGAGGCAGTGGACCCGCGGCTGTAGTTTTAGGATGATTTAGATGCCGTGAAAGTTGATGCTACAACTCCTCATTATCATCAAGTTCCGCTTTTGTAATGCTGATATAATTGCCGAATACGGTGTCTTCTAAATCTGCGGCAATTACTCTTTTAGCAATTTCAAAATCAACCACAGCAACACTCACGTCCATCTTTCCAAACCCATAACCGTTGCCGTCAAAAGCACCTAATCCAGTATAAGCAAGTAAATAGTCAAGATGGTCGCCTAAACGATGGAGCTTTTTCAGTTTGTTGGGAGTCATATTTTCAGCCTCATACTCAATGACGAGAATATCCTCCGTTGTTGATTCTGCAAAGCCTTCCTGCCGTATAGCATTGATTCTTTCTTGAATTAATGATTCAAAAGCTCTCTTGCTCCCGGCTCTTACTATTTCTTTCGAATCATTTTCACCAATAATTCCCTGGTTGATAACTCCAACATTAGAGGTTTGCTCCCATGCTTGCCAATAGTGGAGAGTTTCCCCCTGTTTCTTATAGAGCTTTATTGTTTCCATGAAGTCGTATTCAGTAAATAGCTTTTGCTACGGCATAAACCTTAGTTGAATCACCTTACTAACTGTACGCCTTGATTTAACAACTCCACGCTAAAGCTAACCTTTGCATTTAGCGCTTTAAACACCTTCATTACCGTATCAAAACGCGCATCGGTCAGGCTGTTTTCCAGCTTGGAAATCTGCGCTTTCTGCACGCCCACCAGCTCCCCTAGCTGCTGCTGGGTCAAGTTGCGCTGCAGGCGGGCTTCTTTGATGGCTTTGCCGAGCAGGTCAAGGCGGAGTTCTTCCTCAAAGGCATCACGCTTGGGCGTGCCGATGGGGCCGATGTGCTTGTCCATTATCTCGTCCATCGAATACGTTTTTATTTTTTGCGGAGAACTCATGGTTAGGTGGTTTTTTGTGCGAAGTATTGTTTGCGAAGGCGTTCAGCTTTAGCCAGGTCTGCTGGTGGTGTTTTGCCTGTTTTCTTGACCAGGCCGTGCGTGGCTACAACGACGGTGACTGTTTTGCCAGATTTATCCCAAAAGGCAAAAAGCCGATAATACGTCTTGTTGTACAGGGTTCTGAACTCCCATATGTCGTCGGTAAGCTTTTTGAACAGTTCCTTATCAGAGTTCAGTTGAGCGCTACGCATATTGTACAGCACCTTATTGCGAGCCTTATCATCAAGCTCATCAAGAAATAAGGATGCTTCCTCCAAAAACTCAATCTGAAACTTTTCCTTCATCAGTCTACAATTTTTTCAAAGGTAAGGTTTCCTGTTAAAGAAACTGCCTCGTTGTTATGGACACCCGCATCCAAACCGCCCTCACCCAGCTCGAAGCCACCCACGGCATCCGCATCCTCTACGCCTGCGAGTCGGGCAGCCGGGCCTGGGGCTTTCCCTCGCCCGATTCCGACTACGACGTGCGCTTTATCTACTGCCATGCGGCCGAGTGGTACCTGACCCTGGACGAAGGCCCCGACACGCTCAACTTTCCCGTGGACGAGGAGCTGGACCTGGCCGGCTGGGAGCTGCGCAAGGCCCTGCGCCTGCTGCGCGGCTCCAACGCGGCGCTGTTCGAGTGGCTGCAGTCGCCGGTGCTGTACCACGAGGCGCTGGATTTCCGGGCTCGTCTGACCCCGCTACTGCCGGCGGCCTTCAACCTCAAAGCCGGCCTGCACCACTACCTGGGCCAGCTGCGCCGTGGCGTGGAGGAAGATTTAGTTGGCGAAGACGTGCGGCTGAAGCGGCTGTTCTACGCCCTGCGCTCGGCCCTGGCCGCCCGCTGGATTCGACTGCGGTACACGCTGCCGCCCATGGAGTTTGCGCCCCTGCGCGAGCTGCTGCCGGCTGAGCTGGCTGCTGATGTGGACGAGCTGTTGCAGCGCAAGGCCATGGCCAATGAGAAAACCGTAGTAGCGCGGCCGGCCGCGCTGGCTGCTTTTTTGCGCGAGGAATTCGCGGCCGGGCAGGCGGCGCGGGAGACCTTGCCGGTGGCACGTAACGCGGCAGCTGGCGCGGCGCTGGACGAGCTGTTTCGAGAGCTGCTGACCGCGCAGTAACGCGGAATTCCATTCCGCGCCCTGCACGACACCCGAACAACCCAACGTTCTGCCGTCGCGGACTAAAAGTCCGCGCTACTTTCGTTTATGACCATTGCCGACCTGCGCGAGCAGAACCTAATAATTTTCGAAGCCATCAGCGGCAGCCGCGCCTATGGCACTAACCTGCCGCACTCGGATACCGATTTGAAGGGCGTGTTCGTGCTGCCCGAAGACGAATTTTTCGGCCTCAACTATGTGCCGCAGGTAGCCAACGACAGCAACGACGAGGTGTTCTACGAGCTGCGCCGCTTTGTGGAGCTGCTGCTCAAAAACAACCCCACCGTGCTGGAGCTGCTGGGCACGCCGGCCGACTGCGTCATTTATAAGCACCCGCTGTTCGAGCAGTTTCAGGCGGCTGACTTTCTCTCCAGGCTCTGCCGGCAAAGCTTTGCCGAGTACGCCGTGGCCCAGATTCGCAAGGCCAAGGGCTTGAACAAGAAAATCAACCACCCCGAGCCGCCGGCCCGCAAGTCGGTGCTTGACTTTTGCTACGTGACCGTGGGAGCCGGCGCCCAGCCCGTGGCCTACTGGCTGGCCCGTAATAGCTTCGAGCAGGGGCAGTGCGGCCTGGCCAACGTGCCCCATCTCACCGATTTGTACGCCCTGTTTGTGGATGCCACGCCGCAGCGGCAACTGGGCTACCGCGGCCTGCTGCGCGACCCGGAAACCTCGCAGGACGTGCTGCTTTCAGCCGTGCCGAAAGGGGAGGAGCCCCTGGCCTACCTATCGTTCAACCGCAACGGCTACAGTACCTACTGCCGCGTGTTCCGCGAATACTGGGACTGGGTAGAGAAGCGCAACGCCGAGCGTTACCAAAACACCGTGCAGCACGGCAAAAACTACGATGCTAAGAACATGCTGCACGTCTTCCGCCTCTTGCAGATGGCCGCCGAAATCGCCGAAACCGGCCAGCTGCAGGTGCGCCGCCCCAACCGCGAGTTCCTGCTGCAAATCCGCCGCGGCGAGTTTGAATATGAGACGCTGGTAGCCGAAGCCGAAACGCTGGTGGCGCAAGTAGAAGCCGCCTTCGCCCAGTCCGGCCTGCCCGAAGCGCCGGATAAAGCGGCGGCTGAGCAGTTGCTGATTCGGGTGAGAAAGGCCTTTTACGCCAGCCAGGCAGTTGCCTCCTAAGTAGGGCAATCGCGCTTACCTTGCGCCCATGCATTCTTCCTTCACTTCTGCCACCCGCGCGGCCCTGCTGGGTCTGGCCGTAGGCGACGCCCTCGGTGTTCCCGTCGAGTTTGCGCCCCGCGCCAAACGCCTGCTCGACCCCGTAATGGGCATGCGGGCCTTTGGTACCCACCACCAACCCGCCGGCACCTGGTCCGACGACTCTTCCCTGACCTTCTGCCTGGCCGAAACCCTGGCTAAATCCGGCCCGGGCGGTATGCCTGACCTAGACGACTTTGCCCGTCGCAGCATCAACTGGCTGTATAACGCCTACTGGACGGCTACCCACCAAACCTTCGACGTGGGCAATGCGACCCGCGCCGCCATCGACCGCCTGCAGCGAGGCATAGCGCCCACCGCGGCCGGCCCCCGCTCGGAGTTCGATAACGGTAATGGGGCACTAATGCGCATCCTGCCGCTGGTATTTCACGAGACCTGGCGGGCCGAGGAACTGAAAATGGACGCTGCCTGGAAGCTAACGGAGGCAGTAGCCAGTGTCACGCATGGGCACCCGCGCTCCACGCTGGGCTGCTTTCTGTACCTCCTCGTTGCACGCGGACTGCTGGCTGGGCTGACTCCGACTGCCGCCGTTGAGCAGATGCGTCGAGAAGCTAATGCATGGTTACTGCAAACCGACATTGCGGCTGTTGAAGAGAAAAAGCATTATGCCTGGTGGGTTCTCTCAGGTGAGCTTGCCAGCCAGCCGGAAAGCAGCATTTCTTCTTCCGGCTACGTGGTGCACACCCTGGAAGCGGCCCTTTGGTGCCTGCTGCAACACGACTCCTACGCTGCCACCGTGCTGCACGCGGTGAACCTGGGCGAAGACACCGACACCACGGGCGCCGTAGCCGGCGGCCTGGCCGGTCTGGCCTACGGGGAAGCCGGCATTCCGGCCGAATGGCTGCAGGTGCTGGCCCGCCGCGCCGACATCGAAGACCTGGCCACGCGGCTGGCAAACCAGCTGGGATAATGCCCATTGCTTGGCAGCAGGGGTTTCGCTACCTTCCTGCCATGAACACCACGCCCACCCCCCGCCCCCTGCCCAATTCCTACTGGGCCACGCCCACGCTGCTCGCCTGCGAGTACCCCGGCGCCAAGCTGGAAGCCGACGCCGCCCGCCGGCTCGACGCCCTGCTGGCCGCCGGCATCCGCGACTTCTACGACCTCACCGAGGCCGACGAGCTGCTTCCTTACGAAGCCCAGCTCCGGGCCCGGGCCGCCCACCTGGGCATTCCGCCCGAGGCCGTGCGCTACCGGCGCTTTCCCATTCGCGATGTAAGCGTGCCCTCGCCCAAGCGCCTGGAGGAAGTGCTGCACGCCCTCGACGACAGCGCCGACGCCGGCCGCCGGGCGGCGGTGCATTGCTGGGGCGGCATTGGCCGCACAGGCACCGTGGTGGGCTGCCACCTCATGCGCCGCCACGGCCTGAGCGGCGACGAAGCCCTGGCCCGCATCGCCGAAGAGTGGAAAGGCGTGGAAAAAGCCCCCCGCGCCCCCCGCTCGCCCGAAACCGACGAGCAGGCGGCCTTCGTGCGCAGCTACCAGCCCGCGGCCCACGCGCGCTAAGCCCGCCTCAGCGCAACAGGGCCACCAGCTCCCGGATGGCCTGGCGGGAGTGGGTTTTTACGGTGCCCAGGGGCATCTGCAGCGCCTCTGCGGCTTCGGCCTGGGTGAGACCGTCAAAATACAGCAGGTTGATAAGCCGGCGGTATTCCGGCCGCAGGCGGTCGGCAAACTCGCGCACGCCCACGTGCTCGGGGCTAAAGCTGCTGGGGGCCGCTTGCCGGCCGGCCGCGCTGTCGTCGAGCGTCTGCGTGCGCCGGGAGGCCTGCACCCGGCGGTCGCGCACGTGGTCGATGGCCGTGTTGCGGCACACGCGCAGGGCCCAGGAAAACAAATGGCCCTTGCTGGCATCGTAGCTGGCGAAGGAGCGCCAGATTTTCAGCATGGAGTCCTGCAGCACGTCTTCGGCCGAGGGGCGCTGGCCCACGATGCGAAGGATAACCGGGTACAGCAGCTTGCCATACTGCCGGTAGAAAACCGCCATGGCGGCTTCATCGCGGGATTGCAGGCGGTAGATAAGCTCCTGCTCGTTTGCAAACAATGCCATCAGCAAGGGGGTAGGTGGAAGAAGGACGCCAACCTACGGCCTTGGTTTTCGTTTGGATTTAGCTTGTTATCAATTGTTTATCAATTAGTTGATTTATTTGCAAATCAAAAAAAGTTCCAATAAACCGAAATAAATTTTCGGCTGGGGCCAGTTAAAGCTGCTGCCTGCCCGGCCGGCAATGAACACGAAAACGCCCCTTTGGTACCAGCCAAAGGGGCGTTCTTACGAATGGAGTCCGGCTTTTACCAGCCTCTTTTCTGGTTGCTGAATGGCTTAGCTGCCGTTTTTGGCCAGGTAGCCGGCCGTTGCTTTCTGAATTTCCTTGTGTGCGAAACGTATTCTGTTCAAGGTGCCGATTTGCACGTTGTAGCGCTGTATTTCTTTATTCACCAGCCGCAGTCCTTCTTTTATTTCATTACGTCGTTGCTTAAGCGCTGCCGGGAGCTCCTGGCTCTCCGGGGCTGTCGCGGTTAACGTGTTAAAGTCCTTCACCGCTTTGGCCAGCCGCTCGCCGGCAATGAGCTTCTCCGCCTGCGCGGCATCGCGAATGATTTTAGTGGCTACCAGTGGGTCAAAAGTATTGTTGGCCAGCATGCCGTCGAGCTGGCTCGTCGAGAGTGGGGCAGGGGAAGGCAGGGGCGCGTCCAGGTCAAAGCCCAGCAAGTCGACCGTAAGCATGGTTAGGGACTTGCCATAGGCTGCCACTTTTTCATTTAGCTGCGTGGCCTCTTGCTTGCTCCACCACGAGTTGCTCAGCAAGTCGCTGTTGATGGCATTCAGCTCGCTTTCTGCCTTATGTGAAAGTGTGCGTGCCTGCAGTGCCTTGAAAACCTGCCCAGGCAGAAAAACCTCCTGGTAGTTTTTAACAGCGAGAAGGTTCAGCTGCTTTTCCGCCTCCTTTTGCTGGGCTTGTGCCTGTTGCTCATCCTGTGCCGGGCTGGCAGCCTGTTTGCGCTGCTGCTCTTGCACGAAGCTCGCCTGCTGCTCGATTGCCTGCTGCTCCCTTTGTTGCTGAAGCGCCTGGGTTTTTTCGAGCTGCTGGGGGCTCGCCCGGCGGCGCATCAGTAGTTGATGCAGCATCATTTGCTGCTGCTGGGCCAGCATTCGCTGCTGGAGCTGCGCATTTTGCTGGTTGTGGTACTGCATGGCCTGCTGGCTTTGCTGGGCCTGCATGCGCTGGAAGTTCTGGTGGGCTTGCTGCTGCGTTTGCTGCTGCACCTGGTAGGGGCTGGGGCCGGGCCTGGGAGGCGCAGGCGTATAGGCCGGGGTGTAAGCAGGTCGGGAAGGGCTATACATGGGCCGGTACTGCGCAAAAGAGCGCAGTGGCAGGAGTACGAGCAAGAGTAAGGCTATTCGCATTGTGCCAGACAGATAAAAGAGTTGAAAACAGGTTAATTCACAGCAGCTTGGGCAAGGTAAGGAATACGGCTCACTCCTGCTGTATAGGCTGCTTGCCTGATTATTGGCGTTCGAAAGAAAAATGCGCCCAAAGCATTTTCGAGCCCCGCACGAGGTCTGGCTGCATTATTCTAATTCGGGTGGTGGGGCCGACCCTGTTGCGAAAGCACGCAGTTATAGGGAGGGGTTGGAGGCTCTGCCTTGGTTGTTTAACAACACCCGGCGCTGCCAAGCCGTAGGCTTATATTTCGAACTGTTTGCACAAAGCTTATTTGTACCGCCCACCCCCTTGGCTTCCCCGCGCTCCCCCTTGCCCGCTGCCGATGACCTGCTGCACGACCTGCTGGAAGTGTCGCTCACCGGCGTTATTCTGTTTCGGCCGGTGTACGCCGCGCCCGGCGGAGCCATCGAGGACCTGGCCTACGAGCACCTGAACCCGGCCGCCCAGCGCATGCTGCGGCTGCCCGAGCGGCCCATCGAAACCTTTCTGACGCTCTATCCCGGGGCCCGGCAAGAAGGGATTTTCGCCTTTTATGCGGCAGCCTTCGAATCGGGCCAGACCGAGCGCCTGCAAGTCAACTACCAGCACGACGGCCTCGACGGCTACTTTCACCTGGTGGCCCGGCGCAGCGGCGAGCGGCTGCTGGTGAGCTTCACCGACACCAACGACCAGCCCCGCTCGGAAGTAGAGGCGGCCCTGCGCCAGAGCCAGGCGCGCGAGCGTCAGACCCACGCAGAGGCCGACGCCCAGCGCCAACGCCTGCTCAACATCATTGCCGAAGTTCCGGCCCTGATGGCCACGATGCGCGGCCCCGACCACGTATTTGAGGTGGTAAACACCGGGTTTCAAACAGCCTTTGGCAGCCGTCAGCTGGTGGGGCGCTCCTTCCGGGAGGTGGCACCCGAACTGGCTAGCCAAGGCATCTTCGACTTGCTCGACCAAGTATACCGCACCGGTCAGACGTATTACGCAACCGAGGAGTTAGTGTATCTAAACGAAGGCGGAGAGCTTCGGCCGGGCTACTATAATTTCATTTACCAGGCCACCTACGACGCCGCTGGCCAGCGCGATGGCATTCTGAATTTTGCCTACGAGGTGACGGAGCAAGTGCTGGCCCGCCAGCAACTTGAGGCCCAGCAGCAGCAATTGCGCCAGCTCAACGAGGAGCTGGAAACCCGCGTGCAGCAGCGGACCCAGGAATTAGAAGCCAGCCACCAGGCCGCCGAGGCGCTGCAAGCTGAACTGCTGGCCGCCGCCCAGCGCCAGGTGCAGGAGCGCGAACACCTGTACCAGTTGTTCGCCCAAGCCCAGGTCATCGTGCTGCTGCTGCGTGGCCCCGGGCACCGCGTCGATTACGTGAACGCGGCCTGCGTGCAACTCTTCGGCAGCCGCTTGGCACCGGGCCGCCGCGTCATCGAGAGCATGCCCGAAGCGGAACAGCAGGGCTTCGTGGCCCTGCTCGACCACGTGTACCAGACGGGGGAAACGTTCCGTGGCGACGAAGTGCCCTTCACCGTGCACAACGACGACGGCGAGCCGAGCCAGACGCGGTACTTCAATGTCACCTACCAGGCCTACCGCGAGCACGGGCAAATCGTCGGCCTTCTCAATTTTTCCTTCGACGTAACGGAGCAGGTGCTGGCCCGCCAGCAGCGCGAGGAGCAGCAGCAGTTGCGCCTGCTCAACGAGGAGCTGGAAGCCCGCGTGCAGCAGCGCACCCAGGAGCTGGAAGCCAGCCACCAAGCCGCCGAGGCGCTGCAAGCCGAGCTGCTGGCCGCCGCTCAGCGCCAGGTGCAGGAGCGCGAAGACATCTACCAGGTGTTCGCGCAAACCCCGGCCATCGTGCTCTTGCTGCGCGCCCCCAACCACCGCATCGAGTACGTGAACCCGGCCTGCGTGCACCTGTTTCGGGGGCGCTTGCTACAGGGCCGCACCATCGTCGAAAGCATGCCCGAAATGGAAGCGCAGGGCTTCGTGGCCCTGCTCGACCAGGTGTACCAGACGGGGGAAACGTTCGTAGGCAATGAATTGCCCTTCACCGTGCACGCGGCGGACGGCCAGCCGAGCCACACGGCGTACTTCAATTTCAGCTACCAGGCCTACCGCGAGCAAGGAGAGATAGTTGGCATCTCCATCTTTGCCTACGACGTGACGGAGCAGGTGCTGGCTAGGCAGCAGCAAGAGGCCCAGCAGCGCCTGCTCGAAACGGTGTTTGTCCAGGCCCCCGTGGCCATCTTCGTCCTACGCGGACCGCAGTACCACGTGGAACTGGTCAACCCGCTGATGGCGCAAATGCTGGGCCGCCCGAGTCCTGAATTGCTGGGCCACCCGTACTTCGAGGTGATGCCGGAGCTGACCACCGGGCGCTACCCGGCCCTGATGCAGCAGGTCTGGGACACCGGCGAGGCCGTGGAAGAGCAGGAGTTGCCCGCGCAGCTGAGCTACCACCGGCCCGGCGAAACGGGGTATTTCACATTCGTGTACCAGCCCCTGCGCGACGCGCCAGACGGCCCCGTCACGGCCATAGCCTGCGTGACCATCGACGTGACGGAGCAAGTGCGTGCCCGTCAGCAGGTGCAGCAGCTCAACGAAGAGCTTGCCGCCATCAACGAGGAACTGACGGCCACCAACGAGGAGCTGCACGAGAGCAACAGCCAGCTGCTACGCACCAACGCCGACCTGGACAACTTTGTCTACACGGCCTCGCACGACCTGAAATCGCCCATTACCAACATCGAGGGGCTGTTGGCGCTCCTGCCGGGGCTGCTACCCGCCGCCGTGCTCGCCGATGAGCACGTGGCGCCGGTGCTCGACCGCATGCAGGAGTCCATCGAGCGCTTTCAGCGCACCCTCACGCACCTGACCGATGTGAGCCGGCTGCAAGCCGAGTTTGCCCAGCCCACCGAGCCCGTTTCGCTGGCCGCCGTCATCGAGGACGTGCGTCAGGACCTGCACTTCCAATTTTTGGCCACCGGCGCCGTGCTCGAAGTAGCCGTCCAGGACACCCAGCCCAGGGTGTTCTCCCCCAAAAACCTGCGCAGCCTAATTTACAACCTCCTGAGCAATGCCCTCAAGTACCGTCACCCCGAGCGGCCGCCCCGGGTGCGCATCAGCTGCCAGCCGGCCGGCAATTCGCTGGTGCTCACGGTGCAGGACAATGGCCTGGGGGTAAGCGCCCAGCAGCAGCAGCGCCTGTTTCAGCTCTTCCAGCGCCTGCACACCCACGTCGAGGGCTCCGGCGTCGGGCTCTACGCGGTGAAAAAAATCGTGGAGAATGCGGGCGGTACCATCGCCGTCGCGAGCCAGGAAGACGTAGGCACAACGTTTACCCTCACCTTCCCGGCCTAGGAGTGGGCTTTTTTATCTTTTTTCATGATGCCCCAGCCATGCCCCGCTTAGCCAGTGTACTGCTGGTCGATGATGACACGACCGCCAATTTTCTCCATAAGCTGCTCATTCAGCGGGCCGGTGTGACCGAGCACCTGTTGGTGGCCGAGGACGGGGCTCAGGCCCTGCGCACGCTGGCCGACACCTGCCAGCAACCGGACCAGGCGCAGTGCCCGGCGCTGATTCTGCTCGACATGAACATGCCCGTCATGAACGGCATCGAGTTTCTCCAGGCTTACCAGCACTTGCCCGCCGCCCAGCGGCAGGGCATCGTGGTGATGCTGCTCACCAGCGCCTCCGTAACGCGGGACCTGGACCTGCTGCGGGGCCTGCCCTTCCATGGCATCGTAGAAAAGCCCCTGACGGCGGTCAAGCTCCAGCAGCTGCTCGACGACTATTTTCCGGCCTAGTGTGCCGTGGGGGCACCCGCTGGAGTTGGGCTTCTAATGCCTCTGAAAACAAAAACACCCTGAAAGTGCAAGACTTACAGGGTGTTTTTGTCAAACGGTAGCGGTCTGGACGGAACCAGAATAGAATACTATTTCCCCCTTGTAAGTCCTTGCTTGCTTGTGAATTAAAAGAAAAAGTGTAAGTGTAAAATATCAGTTGGGGGCGTCAGTGGGGGCATGGGGCCACTAACGCTGAATTGCCGCCTTAACGGAGCCGCATCGACTCGCCGCTGCGGGAGCCTATCCGGTCCATCATATCCAGCAGCCGGCCGCGCACGTCCGACGAATCCCGCGCCATCACTTCCAGCAGACCGGCCACGCGCTCAAACACCTCTTCGCGGTTGGCTGGCACCCGCGTCGTCAGGATGCCCCGTACTTCCCAGATTTCCCAGATGGTTTCGCGGGGTATCTGGTGCGGCGAGAAATACGAGTTGTCCGACAGCAATTCAACTTCCTGGTCCTGGGGCTGAATCGGCCGCGCAATGCGCCTTATCATCAGCGTGTCCTCGGTCACCACCACATATACATGCCGGGGCTTGAGCATGCGCCAGTCGTCCACGCAGCGGGCCACCACAATGTCACTCGTCCACAGCGTCGGCTCCATGCTGGAGCCTTCGACCTCAAAGGCCCGGTGCGATTTCCCCGAGAACTGCGGCAGAGCCAGCAGCTCCAAATCCATTTCCTGCAGCACCTCCGGCTTTTCCCGCGCCAGCTGGTAGCCTGCCTGAGCCGGAGTCGGCACCAGCATAATGCCTTCCTGCCCGGTCATGTCCAAGGTCACCACCGCCGGCGCATTCTGCCCGCCGTAGCGGTGTCCTTCCTTATGCTCCGCCGGCTTGTGCTGAGTTGGAGCGCTGGCCGGCTTGTTCAGCATTTCGCCCTTGCCCAGCAGCAGCCAGGCCGGGTTTACTTCCGGATAGTGGGAGAGGACTTCAACCAGCGTGTCGAATCCGGGCTTGAATTTGTGGCCAATAAAATTGTACAACTTAGTTGGACGGTCATGTCCAAGCTTTTTTGCAGCGCCATATATGGAATCGCCATAGTGCTCAATTATAGCGGCTAAACGGTCGCCAACTTGCTGTTGTTGTTTCATTTTGTTTTATGATGCGGTAAAATTTATTTGTAGAGACAAGTTTGTTGTTGTAAACTTGCCCTGTCACTATCACAAAGCTAATCAACCGGCAAACAAAATGGAACATATTGCAAAGAAAATTTCAGAACAGCGCCACCTCTTTGGGAAGCGTAGCGACTACACGGCCCGCATCGTAGCCAACTTATCCGCTAAGGGCAAGGAGTTTACGCGGCAGCAGGTCTACAATGTAGTATCTGGCCGCTACTTCAATTTGGACGTTGCCGAAGCCTTCTTTGAGGAGTTGGCCGCTGAAATGAAGCGCCGCGCCGACCTCGAAGCGCTGGCCAGCCGCCAGGATGCGCTTATGTCCACCCCCAATGTCGCTTAGCCATGCAGGTTGCCTTAATTGTCCCCGAACAGGAGTGGCGGCAGCTGGTAGCCGACGTGCAGCGCCTGAAGTCCAGCGAAGCAGAAGTGCAAGCCGCCCAGGCCCGTCCCGCCCCCGACCCGCTGCTAACCGTGCGGCAGGCCGCCGCCTTTCTCAACATCACGCCCGAAGGCATCCGCAAGGCCCGCCGTGCTGGCCGGCTGACGGGTGTGAAGCTCAACGAAAAGGAGTGGGGCTTTCGGGAGTCGGAGCTCACCCGCTACTTGTCCCGCTACAACCGTCCATTTCCACCGCTCATGCGAGCGGCCTAATCATCCCTTGTCATGTCCCAGCTACTCACCGGCGTCGGCCCCGACGCTCCCGAGGCCACGGCCTCTGTCATCACCATCCACAAGGCCAGGCTTAAGGACTTGCACCTCACCTGTGAGTTCACCGAGCAGCGCAGCGAAGAAGCACCAGCCCGCGCCTTCGCCCTGACTTGCCACGAGCAGGTTCACCCCGACCTCACCCACCGCCTCAGCCGCCTGGTCCCGCACCTGTGCCTGCTCACCGAGCAGCTAACCGAAACACCCGACTTCTGGCCCGACGAGGCCGAGGAACTCCCCGCCCGCTTTGAGGCCTTCACCGTAACGGGCTTTTCCATGGGTAAGGGCCAGGGCGGCGTCACGCTCATCGGCCAGCGCACCCTCATCGGCGGCAAGGTGCTCAATCTGACCAGCCCCTACGTCAGCTTCGAGGACGAAACCGACGCGGCCTATTCCTACGCCCCGCTTCTTGAAACCGAACTGGGAGAGGCTCTAGCTGAGGTCGAAGCCGCCCTGCGCGGCAAATGCACCGAGTACCGCCAACTCGACCTGTTCGAGCAGTCCGCCGCTGCCACCGTCACGCTGGTATCCACGCGCCCGCAGGCATGAAGCTTCCGGCTATCCAATTCTACCCCGGCGACTGGCATAAGGACCAAGGCGTCCAAGCCCTCGACCTCCAGCAGCGCGGGGCCTGGTTCGAGCTGCTGTTGATGATGCACGACAGCGACGAGCGCGGCGTGCTGCTCGTCAATGGCCAGCCAATGCCCGATTCGGTCATCGCCCGCCGCCTGGGTTTGGATAACCAAACCGCCACCCAAATCCTAACCACCCTGCTAACCTACGGCGTGGCCAGCCGCCGCGAGAGTGACGGTGCGCTGTTTTGCCGCCGCATGGTGAAAGATGAAAAACTGCGGCAAGTGCGTACCGAGGCGGGCAAAAAGGGCGGAAATCCCCGTTTGCTTAACCAAAGTGCTAACCAAACGCTAACCACCGGGGATAAGCAAATTCCAACCCCTTCAATTTCATCTTCAATTACAACTTCAACAAAAGAGAGGGAGGTGGCTGCCGCCACCACGCACGCTCCTGCGGTTGAAAATTTAGTTGGGAAAGTAAAGCTGTCTGACACCCCCTCCCCACCGGGGAGGGGGCGGGGGGGCGGGGCTGCGCCGCCCACTCTCGCCGAAGTTCAGGCCTACGCCGCTGAGCAGCACTCCGCCAGCGCCGATGCCCAAACCGAAGCCACTGCCTTCTACGACCATTACGAAAGCAACGGCTGGCGCGTCAGTGGCAAAACGCCCATGGTCAACTGGCAGGCTGCTTTCCGCGGCTGGATGCGCCGCCGCGCCACCTTCCAGGGCACCCAGGCCCTGCCCGCTACGCCGGGCCGCGCCCGCACCGCCCCCAAACCCGCTGACCCCACCCGCTGGAGCTAACGCCCCCGTTTTATGTCCGCCAACCTTTCCCGCTCTGCTCTGCCCGCCATGCACCAGCCGCCCCAGGCGCCCGACTTGGAAGCCGCCGTACTCGGGGCCGCCCTACTCGAAGCCGACACCCAGCGCCGGCTGCTGGCCATGCTGCCCGACGAGCAGGTGTTTTACCGCTACCCTCACCAGCAGGTCTACGCCGCCATCCGCGACCTCGTCGCCGCCGGCCAGCACGCCGACCAGCTCACCGTCGTGCAGCAGTTAGCCCGGCGCGGCATCCTGCAGCGCACCGGCGGCGCCCACTTCGTGGCCAGCCTTACGCTGCGCATCAACTCGGCGGCCCACTTCGACACCCATTGCCGGGTGCTGCAGGAGTACCACGCCCGCCGCGTGCTCATCCGCGCCGGCAGCGAGTTGGCCGCCCGCGGCTACGACGAAGGCCGCGACCCGCTGCAGCTGCTCTCCGATGCCCAGCAGCACCTCACCACTCTGCACCAGGCCCTCGAAACCCGCCCCGGCCAGACGGCCGCTGCCGCTTTCGCCGCTACCTTCGACCGCCTGGCTCAGGCCGTCCAGCAGCAGGGCCTGACCGGCGTTCCCACCGGCCTTACCCAACTCGACGGCCTCACCGGCGGCTGGCAGCCCGGCGACCTTGTGCTGCTGGCGGCCCGGCCCGCCATGGGTAAAACCGCCGCCCTGCTGCACTTCGCCCGCACTGCCGCCCTCGACCACGCCCACCACACGGCCGTCTTCAGCCTCGAAATGCCCACGCTGCAGCTCATGCAGCGCCTGGTGGCCAGCGAAGTGCCGGGCTACTCCAACGCCGACCTGCGCCGGGGGAACCTGCCCGGTGGGCTCAACCAGGTGGCCTACGTACAGGCCCAGGCCCAGCGCCTGCGCAACCACGGCCACCGCCTGCACCTGGACGATACGCCCGGCATGAGCATCCAGCAGCTGCGGGCCAAGTGCGCCCGCCTGCACGCCCAGCACCCACTGGGCCTGGTGCTGGTCGACTACATCCAGCTCATGCGCGGCGACCAGAAAGGCAACCGCGAGCAGGAAATTGCCAGCATCAGTCGCGGCCTCAAGGAGCTGGCCAAAGAGCTGAACGCGCCCGTCATCGCCCTCAGCCAGCTCAGCCGCGACGTAGAGAAAAGGGGAGGGGACAAGCGCCCGTTGCTCTCCGACCTGCGCGAATCGGGCAGCCTGGAGCAGGACGCCGACTGCATTGTCTTCCTCTGGCGTGGCGAGTACTACGACATCCGCGAGTACGAGGATGGCAGCCCCACCGCCGATACCATCCTGTTCGACGTGGCCAAGCACCGCAACGGCGCCACCGACGAAGTCATTGCCGCCTGCTCCATGCGCCGCGGCACTTTCGCCGACTTAACCCCGCTCCCCGGTCGGTTCTGAAGCCCCCGCTCATTC
This sequence comes from Hymenobacter saemangeumensis, assembly GCF_039541835.1. Lineage (NCBI taxonomy): Bacteria > Pseudomonadati > Bacteroidota > Cytophagia > Cytophagales > Hymenobacteraceae > Hymenobacter > Hymenobacter saemangeumensis. Next base: position 174,196 of record NZ_BAABGZ010000018.1, read on the forward strand.
AATCAAAATTCCGGAACCTATTCCGGAACATAATGCGCACTTTTCCAATATGATAGAATGCGATTTTGACAAGCAATTCCGATAACTATTCCGAACGCCAAAATGCCCGTCCCCATCGTCATCAGCTGCTTCGACCTCACCACCACGCTCGTCCAGCCCTGGGCCGAGGCCGGCTACCTCTGCTACTGCGTCGACCTGCAGCACCCGCCCGGCGAAACCCGCCAGGACAACATCATCCGCGTTGGCGCCGACGTGCGCTAGTGGCTGCCACCATACGGCCCCGTTGCTTTCGCCGCCTTCTTCCCGCCCTGCACCGACACCGCCATTTCCGGCCGCGCCCATTTCCGCCGTAAGGGCTTGCCCGCCGTCATCAAAGCCCTGCAGCTCTTCGACTGGTCGGCGCGCCTGGCCGCTTGGTGCAACTGCCCCTACTTCATCGAGAACCCGGTCAGCACCGTCAGCACCTACTGGCGACCCCCTGATTTCCGCTTCGACCCCTGCGACTACGCTGGCTACCTGCCCGCCGAGCAGCAGCTTGAAGAAGCTTACACCAAGCGCACTTGCTTATGGACCGGCGGCGGCTTCCTGCTGCCCGAGCCCAAGGCTGTGGTGTCCATCCTCGGCTCCAAAATGCATAACCTGCCCGACTCCAAAGGCCGCGCTAACCTGCGTTCAGCTACCCCCGCCGGCTTTGCCCGCGCCGTGTTCGAAGCTAATTGTCCTACGCTTATCCCTACTCGCTAAACTTGCATTGCTGACAATTTGCAATGCGAGCTGAAAGTACCTGCTATTATCCGCTAACTTGCACCCAAACTCACCAGACCTGTCTTAGCCCCGTGCAAGTTGTTTATGAATGCTTGTGTCGAATTTTGTTAAAGTGTATTGAGATAAACTCGCTTTTCAGTTCGCTACGGCGCTTTTCTTATGAAGCGTTATGAAGCAAAAGCAGGAATAAGTGCAAAATGAAGCCAGGAGACCATCCAGTTTACCAAAACACCACGACCGGCTTTTGCAGTCGAGCGAGTGGGAATGGGTGAAACTCAAAGCAGCAAACCAGCTTGGTACCAAAGGCTAAATAGCTCTCAGCTAGGTTAGTCACTTTTGCCTGGTAAGGTGAAAAAGAGATGCCCTGCCTTACCTAAGACGGCTTTCTTACCTTTAACCCTTCTATCCATTCGTCTCGATGGGTATTTGCTACTAGTTTATAACCCCGAATATGCCTTCCCACCAGGAACTCAGCAACCAAATCTGGCAAGTAGCCGACCTGTTGCGTGGTCCCTACCGCCCACCACAGTACGAGCGGGTCATCCTGCCCCTCATCGTGTTGCGCCGCTTCGACTGCGTGCTCGATGATACCCGAGAAGCCGTACGCACCGAGTTCGAACGGCTCGATAATGCCAATAAGGAAGCTCTTTTACGCTACAAGAGAGAAGAAAAAGAGGGCGAGGAAAACAAGCTCGAAATGAAAGAATTCAAGCTGCCCTACCCGCCCGAGGCGCTCGATGCCATCCTTAATCACCGGGCCGGGCGGCCTTTCCACAACCACTCGCGACTAAGCTTCGCCAGTATGGTGGCCGACTCCAAAAACCTCGACGGCCACCTCAAGGAGTACATCCGCTCGTTCTCGGCCAATGTGCAGCGCATCTTCAAAAACTTCGATTTCGAGAAGGAAATTGACCGCATGGAGGAGGCGAATATTCTGTACCTCATTGTCAAGCAGTTTTCCAACCTCGACTTGCACGTCGATGAGGTGAGCACCTACGAGATGGGGCTGCTGTTTGAGAACCTCATTCGCCGCTTTAACGAGGCTGCCAACGAAACGGCCGGCGACTACTTCACGCCCCGCGATGTGATTCACCTGATGGTGGACCTGCTGCTAACTCCCGACGACAAGCTGCTGCGCGACTCTGGTGAAATTCGCACGCTGCTCGACCCCACCTGCGGCACCGGCGGCATGCTCTCCGAGGCCCAGCACCACGTGCGCAAACTCAACCGCGACGCCCACTTCCTGGCCTACGGGCAGGATTTCAACCCCCGCGCCTACGCCGTGGCGGCGGCCGACTTCCTCATCAAAAACGAGAACAACCCGAAGGCTCTGCTCGAAAAAGAGAATGTGCGCCTCGGCGACACCCTCACCGAAGACCAGTTCGAGGGTCACACCTTCAACTACTTCCTGGCCAACCCGCCGTTCGGGCTTGATTGGAAGAAGCAGCAGAAAAAGGTGCAGGCCGAGCACGACCGCAAAGGCTTCGAAGGCCGCTTCGGGGCTGGCTTGCCGCGCATTAACGACGGCTCGTTCCTGTTTTTGCAGCACATGATTAGCAAGTTTGCGCCCTACAACCCCCAGCAGCGGCAGTTTGGCTCGCGCTTGGCGATGGTATTCAACGGCTCGCCGCTGTTCAGCGGTGGCGCCGGCTCGGGCGAGAGCAACATCCGCAAGTGGATAATCGAAAACGACTGGCTTGAAGCAGTGGTGGCCCTGCCCGACCAGCTGTTCTACAACACCGGCATCACCACCTACATCTGGATACTCACCAACCGCAAGGAAAAGCGCCGCCAGGGCCTGGTGCAGCTCATCGATGCCCGTCAGCATTTCGTGAAGATGCGCCGCAGCCTGGGCAGCAAGCGCAACCGCATTGCCGACGGCACCGGCGGACCAGGCGAGGAAGACCAGGCCGCCGCCATTGTGCGCTTGTACGACGAATTTGAGCACGATGGCACCGCCCGTGTGCTGGTAGATGGTAAATGGAAAGAAAAAATCTGCTCGCGCATCTTCCCCAACGAAGCCTTTGGCTACACCCGCCTCACCGTAGAGCGGCCCCTGCGTCTGCGCTTTCAGCTTACGCTGGAGCGCAAGGGGCGTTTTTTCGATGCCTGCCCTTACCTGCTCGACGACGTGCAGGCCATTGAAAAGGAGCTGGGCCGCGAGCCCTACGCCGACTGGAACGCTGTGCGCGGCCGCCTCGAAGCCACCCTGAAAAAGCGCGGCAGCAAGTGGCGCAAGCCCGAGCTGAACCTGTTCCGGGCCGTGACCACCGACCGCGACCCCGCCACCGCCCCCGTAGTAGCCGAAACCCTGACCCTGCCCCGCGCCCACGCCCTGACCCCCGCCGAGCGCGTGGCCGGCTGGGTGGCCGCCCCCGCCGAAGCCCTGCCCGCCGAAGACGGCCACACCCTGCCCTTATTTAAGCAGGCCGTGCGCCAGCGGGTGCGCTACGAGGCCGACCCGGAGCTACGCGACAACGAAAACGTGGGCCTGCTCGACGGTGAAGCGCCCGCCGAAACCGCTGCTCCGGCCGCCCTCGATGGCCCGGCCCACTATTTCATCCGCGAAGTGCTGCCCCACGTGCCCGATGCCTGGCTCGACCGCAGCAAGGACAAGTCCGGCTACGAAATCAACTTCAACCGCCACTTCTACACCTACAAGGAGCCCCGCCCCCTGCACGTCATCGATGAGGAGTTGAAAGCGGTGGAGGCAAAAATCTTGCGGTTGTTATCAGGCGAGGCAGAATGAGTATCCTTCTAAATGAGCGAGCCCCGTGGCAGCCAAATTCTACTGAAGGTTGGAGCTTGGTACAACTTAAGAGGCCATTCGCAATCGAACTGGGTAAAATGTTGCGTCCTGAACCATTAGGCGCTGATGATATCGAAGTGCCTTACCTCAAATCCCAGCACGTTCAATGGGAAGGAGTGCGCTTGGAAGACTTACCGACGATGTGGGCATCACCTAATGAAGTAGATGCCCTAAGGTTGGATATAGGCGACTTGCTGGTATGTGAGGGCGGCGACGTGGGCCGGGCAGCATTAATTGATGTAAGTCCGCCAGAAAACTGTATCATCCAAAATGCCCTACATCGTGTGCGTGGCCGGGGTAAAGCGTCGGTTGCGTTTTTGCGCTACTTGCTGATTCATGCAACCAATCAAGAATGGTTCGACGTGCTTTGTAACCGCTCAACTATTGCTCATTTCACAGTTGAGAAATTCGGTGAAATGTGGGCTTGGTTGCCGCCCCTGCTTCAGCAGCAGCAGCTCGCCGCGCTGCTCGACCGCGAAACGTCCCGCCTCGATGCGCTGATGGCCGCCAAGCAAGAGCAGCTTGAACTCATTGCCGAGAAGCGCCGCGCCCTCATCACCCGCGCTGTCACGCAGGGGCTGAATGCCGATGCGCCGCGCCGCGCCACGGGGCTGCCGTGGCTGGGGGAGGTGCCGGCTCATTGGGAGGTGGTGCGGTTGAAATATCTGGCTCAAGGTCCATTAGACTACGGCGCTAACGAAGCAGCAGACGAGGATAACCCCGATTTCCCCCGGTTCATCCGAATTACCGATATTGACGAAGACGGCAATTTGAGGTCAGACACTTTCGCCTCACTGGCTCCAGAATTGGCTGAGCCCTATCTGCTGAGTGACGGTGACATCTTGTTGGCAAGAAGCGGCGCAACGGTTGGTAAAACGTTCATCTACCGCGCCTCAATGGGGCCAGCTTGTTTCGCGGGCTATCTAATTAGAATGCATCCTCAACTAAGAAAGGTGTTGGCTGATTTTATCTACAACTTCTCCCTTACCGATAGCTACTGGGGCCAAATCCGAGAAAGCGCTATTCAGTCTACTATTCAAAACTTCAGCGCCGAGAAGTATGGGGACATGGTGTTGCCTCTCCCTGATTTGCACGAGCAAATGCTGATTACGGCATACATTGAAGCCGAAACCAAAAAACTCGATACCCTCCGTGAAACTACCGAAATCAGTCTTGGCCTGATTCACGAGCAGCGTGCAGCGCTTATTGCGGCGGCGGTAACGGGGAAGCTTGATTTAATTAATTCCTAAATCATGTACATAAGAAATCTAACCTTAGTGAACTTTCGTGCATTTCGGAACGCGACCTTCGAGTTCAAAGAGGACGAGAAAGGTGAGCGTTTTGGGGTGTATTTGCTAGTAGGTGTAAACGGAGTAGGTAAATCTTCAGCGCTTGATGCACTACGCCTAGCATTGTCACATATTTTCCCATTGATTTCTCGACCTACTGGCAAAGGGCAACGATTAACGTTCGACGATTTTACGATAGGGACCAACAAACTAAGTATTAAAGTAGACTTTGATGCTGGGGGAGTTCCTTTTGAGTTTGAAATAAAAGCGGAACTGGACGATGAATCAGTAAGAACAAGTTCGCCTTTGTTGACTCCTACAATGAGAAAAGTGCGAAAGGTTTATCAACCAAGTCCACTGCCACTTGCTGTATACTTTTCTCCTCGTCGTTCCGTGCTTGACCCTGAACCTCGTGGTGAATCCAGATTATCTCCTCAAACTGCGGCTTACCAACGAGCATTGGATTCAAGAGAGTTAAGATTGGCAGATTTTGTTCATTGGTTACGTGGTATAGTGCGATTTGCTAAAACTAAAGGCCCTACATCAGAACGATATAGAATTCAACATGACACCTTGCAGTTGGCTGTAAGCAGATTACTTCCTGGTTACTCCAATTTACGTGTGGCCAACGGACATAAGCCTGTATTGCAAATTGATAAGGGAAAAGACAAGTTGAATGTTCGCCAGCTATCTGACGGAGAACGCAGCGTGTTAGCTCTAGTGCTGGAGGTGGCTTTACGATTAGCACAAGCGAACCCTACTGAGAATGACCCTTTGAATAAATCGAGCGCTGTAATACTGATTGATGAGTTGGACTTACACCTGCATCCAGGATGGCAGCGTGACATTGTAGAAAGATTGAAAGCTACTTTCAAGCAGTGTCAAATAATCGCTTCTACTCATTCGGCGCAAACAATTGGGGAGGTAGAAGGAAAGCGCATCAATCTGATTTACTCTCCTGACCGTATCGAGCGCCCTAAACAAGCTTTCGGTATGGATTCAAACTGGATTTTGCAGGTTCTGATGAATGCGCAAATTCAGAACGAGGAAACGACCCGCCAAGAAGATAAAATCATGCAGTTAATCAGGGAGAAGGAATTTCCTGCTGCAAAGGCTATTCTGGCGGATTTGCGGAGGGAGGTTGGTTTAGGCAAGGAAAGCCTAAGCCGAGCCGAAAGCATGATTGAGCGTCACGAGCGAATGCAAGCGTTAGCCCAAAATGAGAAAAATTGACAAAATCTCAGCAGCACCCTCATGCCTTGCAGATTGGGTAGTTAGGAAAGAAAAGAGCGGGAAGGCAAAGTATAAGGAATTTAAGGGAACTGAATGCGCGAAGGAATTTCGCCAAGTCCTACTGGAAGAGCAGTTTGGCTTGTGTGCTTACACTGGAAGCAAAATTCAAAACGGCACCAATGCGCTGACTGAGCATATTTACCCGTGCAGTAAAGTAAAGAGCGACTTAGGTACAAGCTACGGGAGAAAAGCTGGCCGTGACTTAGACTATCACAATATGCTGGCGGCGCTGGACGCTAAGTCCAGTAAAGAGGAGACCTACGGCGCACACGCTAAGGAAGATAATTACGACGAACTATTATTCGTTTCGCCACTCGACATAGCTTGTGAGTCTGCTTTCGTCTATGAGGAGAATGGTAAAATCAAGTGGCACGACGACAAAGGCGAGTACACTGCGAACTTACTTAAACTTTGGCATGAAACATTGCAGCGGGAAAGGCGTGGTGCAATCCAAGAATATTTTCCTGACCCTAATGACCCTTATGGAGTGTTTCCCACTTTTGACGAAATAAAAAACATTTCCCAAACTATTATGCAGCCAGTTAATGGCGTATTGCCGCGTTTCTGCTTTGTCATAAAAGCTGTGGCCGATTCTTACCTAGCCCCTTAAAGAGACTTATCCCATGACCCACCCCCACACCTCCGAAGCCGCGTTCGAATCCGTCATTGAGGCGGAAATGCTGGCGTCGGGTTACCAGCCGCTACCAGCGGCCGGCTACCAACCGGAGCGGGCCATGTTCGGGGCGGAGGTGTTGGCGTTTATCGAGCGCAGCCAACCCCGGGAGTGGGCTAAGCTGGGGCAGATGCTGAGCGAGCGGCGCGACGAGCAGGTGCTCACCGACCTCAGCCGTTGGCTCGACCAGCACGGCTGCCTGGCTACCTTGCGCCACGGTTTCAAGTGCTACGGGCGGCTGCTGCGGGTGGCCTACTTCCGCCCCGCCCACGGGCTGAACGACGAGCTGACTACCCAGTACGCCGCCAACCGCCTAGGCCTCACGCGGCAGCTGCACTTCAGCCCCCGCCACCGCGCCCAGAGCCTCGACGTGCTGCTCAGCCTCAACGGCTTGCCCGTGGCCACCCTGGAGCTGAAAAACCCTTACACCGGCCAGACCGCCGCCAATGCCGTGCACCAGTACCGGCACGACCGCGACCCCCGCGAGCCGCTGTTCGAGTTCAAGCGCCGTACCCTGGTGCATTTCGCCGTCGACCCCGATACAGTCTGGATGACTACCCGGCTGGCCGGCGAGTCCACCCGCTTCCTGCCCTTCAACCGGGGCCTGCTGGGCGGCGCCGGCAACCCACCCGACCCCGCCGGACGCACCTACCGCACCGCCTACCTCTGGGCCGAAACCCTGCACCCCGATTCGCTGCTGGAGCTGCTCGGCAACTTCCTGCACCTGCAAACGGAAGAGCAGCGCGGCGACGACGGCCGCAAAGTGCGCAAAGAAACCCTCGTTTTCCCGCGCTACCACCAGCTGGAGGCCGTGCGCCAGCTCGTGGGCGCCGCCCGCCACGAGGGGCCGGGCCACAACTATTTGGTAGAGCACTCGGCCGGCTCCGGCAAAAGCAACACCATTGCCTGGCTGGCCCACCAGCTGGCCTCGCTGCACAACGAGCAGGAGCAGCGCGTTTTCGATACGGTCATCGTTGTCACCGACCGCCGCGTGCTCGACCAGCAGTTGCAGGACACCATCTACCAGTTCGAGCACCGCCTGGGCGTGGTCCAGAAGATTGACGAAGACTCCGCCCAGCTCACCCACGCCCTCACCGGCGGGGTCCCCATCGTCATCACCACCTTGCAAAAGTTTCCCTTCGTGAGCCGGCAGCTCGCCCGGCTGGCCGAGGCCCAGGGCCGCGCCGCCCAGGTCGATGCCGACGCCCTGCCGCCCCGGCTCTACGCCGTGCTCATCGACGAGGCCCACAGCTCGCAAGGCGGCGATGCCGCCACCGAGCTAAAAGGTGTCCTGGGTGGGGCCGGCCTGCGGGCCGAGGCGCGCCGCCGCGCCGAAGCAGAAGGCCAGCCCGATTTTGAAAAGCTGTTCCAGGAAATGGCCAAGCGCGGGCAGCAGCCCAACCTAAGCTTCTTTGCCTTCACCGCTACCCCCAAAAGCCGTACGCTGGCCGTATTTGGGCGGTCGGGCAAGCCCTTCCACCGCTACGCTATGCGCCAGGCTATCGAGGAGGGCTTCATTCTGGATGTGTTGCGCAACTACGCCACCTACGCCGCCTACTACCGCCTGCTCAAAATTAGTGCCAACGACCCGCACGTAGCCCGCCGCCCTGCCGCCCATGCCCTGAGCCGCTACCTGCGCCTGCACCCGGCCAGCGTAGCCCAGAAAACGGCCATCATCGTCGAGCATTTCGAGCACGTGTCGCGCCACCGCATCGGGGGCCGGGCCAAGGCCATGGTCGTCACCGGCTCGCGCCTCGAAGCCGTGCGTTACAAGCAGTCTTTCGACCAGTACATCCGCGAAAAGCGCTACCCCATCAAGTCGCTGGTCGCCTTTTCGGGTACCGTCACCGACGATAAGCTGCCCGAAGTAAGCTACACCGAACCTGGCATGAACGGCGGCCTGCCCGAGAAAGCCCTGCCCGAGGTCTTCGCCACGCCCGAGTTTCAGGTGCTGCTGGTAGCCGAGAAATACCAGACCGGCTTCGACCAGCCCCTGCTGCACACGCTCTATATCGACCGCCGCCTCGACGGCATCCAGGCCGTGCAAACCCTCTCGCGCCTCAACCGGCCCCACCCGCTCAAGGAAGACACCTTCGTACTGGATTTCGTGAACGACCCGGCCGACATTCAGGCCGCTTTTGCCCAGTACTACGAAGGGGCCACCATGGGCGAGCAGCCCGAGGCCGCCCGCCTCTACGAGCTGCAGGCGGCCCTCGAAGCCGCTGCCATCTACCACGCCACCGAAGTGGCCACGTTCAGCGCCGTGTTTTTCAAGCCCGGCCTGCGCCAGAGCGCCGCCGACCACCGCGCCCTCAGCGCCGCCCTCGACCCCGCGCTCGACCGCTACCGCACCCTGCGCGCCGCCGACGAGCCCCAGGCCCTGGCTTGGCGCAAGCAGGCCCAGGCCCTGCTCAGCCTCTACGCCTTTCTGAGCCAGATTATTCCCTATCAGGAATCTGACCTCGAACGCCTGTGCGCCTACCTGCGCCACTTGCTACCCCGGCTGCCCCAGCGTACGACCGATGCCGCCTACAACTTCGACGAAGAGGTACGCCTGCAATTCTTCCGGCTGCAAAAAATAGGGGAGGGGTCCATCGCGCTAAGCGGCGTAGCCGCCCAGCCCTTGCACGGCCCCGTAGCTACCGGCACGGGTTCGGTGGTCGAAGAGCCACTGGCCCTTTCCCGATTGATTGACGTGGTTAACGAGCGGTTCGGCACAGAGTTCAACGAAGGCGACCAGCTTTTCTTCGACCAGATTGTGGAAGTAGCCCTCCGGTCCGACGTACTCCGCCAGGCCGCCCAGGCCAACCCCTCCGACAAATTCGCCCTGGTGTTCGGGGCCATGCTCGAAACCCTGTTCATCGAGCGCATGGACCAGAATGTGGATATCTTCTCCCGCTACATGTCTGATGGTATTTTTCAATCGACTGTAGGCAGTTGGTTGGCGCTGGATGTATACAAACGCTTACAGCAGTTGGCCAAAGCCGAAATAGTCCGTGAGCCCACTCCGGTTAATCTGGAGGCATATACGCTGCCATCCGATAAGTAAAGGTAACATCAATTACCTACCTGGGGCTATTGGGTGACTGCTCACGACGTGCATATCTTTCGACATTGTTCCCCAGGCTGTCAGCGTGTCTACCCATCAATCAGAATACTATTTTCAGCGCTTTCAGACGCTCCGGGTAGCCAGCAGCCGTGCCCACGGGGAGGCACCCTATAAGCCCGCGCTGCTGCTGGCTGTCATCGAGGGCATTGATATCGGAACTATTGCGGAAAACCGCATCGAAATTACCGCTGAGTTGATTGCGGCTTTCAAAGCCATTTGCCAGGAACTGAGTGCCTCGCCGCATTTTACTGCCAACAATTTCGCGCTGCCCTTCTACCATCTTACATCCGATAGATTCTGGCACTTGCGCACATGGCCCGGCCTGGAGGTTCTGCTCACGAAGTCTCATTCCATCCGCAGCTTCGGCCACTTGCGGGAGGTAGTCCAGTACGCCTGCCTCGATGAGGCCCTATGGCAATTGCTGGCCGTACCGGTATCACGTGCTGCTTTGCGCAACACATTGTTACAGCGCTACTTCCCTCAAACCCAATTCCGGTACCGCCCCGCCGCTGGGGCCGAGGCCTTGGCCACCATTCGGAACCAGATGTTGGAAGAGCCCGCCGCGGTCTACCGCAAGCACGTGGCTGCTTCCGATGAGCTTGATATGGTCGTGCGCAGCAGTGTCTTCAAGCGCTTGGTGCTTGAGGCTTATGATTCCACCTGCGCTGTGTCGGGCCTCAAGCTGCTGAGCACGCGCACCGGCTCTGCGCCCTTGCTCGACGCTGCCACATTGTGCCCTGGGCCCTCACCCACGACGACACGCTGCCCAACGGTGTGGCTCTATGCCCCAACCTCCACCGCGCTTTCGACCGCTACCTGTTCTGGGTCGACGATGACTACCGAATTCAGCTTACCTCTGACTTCGAAGAGCACGCGGGCGGCGCTCACGGCATCTGCCAGTTTGCCGACCGCCAGCTCCAACTGCCCAAGAATCCTGCTTGGTGGCCCCGTCTGGAAAACTTTCGGGCTCAGCGAGCCACTGCTTTTTAGTCAGACTTATCTTTTTCGTCAGTTAATTATTTTCTACCGTTCCCATGAAGCAACGCCTACTCTTGCTTGTTCTGCTTGCCCTGCTTTTCACAAACCGCAGTTGGGCCCAGCTTACTATTATCAACTCATCCGACCGCACGGTGTCGATGGCAATTGGCTTCTACGTCGAAAAGGGCCTGTTCAAGGGCTGGAACACCAAAGGGTGGCTTACCATTGTCCCGCACGACTCCGCGACAATGTTGCCCAACGGTATTGCCGGCAATTGCTTTTACTATTTCGCCCGCATCGACGGGTGCGACCAACAGCACACCGGCAACTACCCCATGTTTATCCACCCTACGGATGCTTTCTCCGTGGCCAACGCTGGTACTGATGCGCCCATCACATTAAATCAGGGAGTGCAGAAAGCCGGCTTCGTGAAAGTGGACTTGCCTGCCGGCCAGCAACGCTTCCGGATGCACCTTCCCGCCGTCAACTGCACCCAGCAGGGCAAGCGCATCGGCGATTGGCTTGTGTACCTCGACCGCGACAAGGAAGAAGTAGCCAAACCAGAGCATGCCACCTACTTGCGTCGTATTAGTTACCAGCAAGGTGTTCCCGCGGGTATGGTGCGCGACTATTACTACCCCGCCAACAAGCTGCAATGGGATGGAAAGCTGCTCGCCGAGCACCCGGCCATCATGCACGGCACGTGTATCACCTACGATGAATCCGGCCGCAAGCGAGAAGAAGCAGTTTACCAAAACGGCCGGCTCACCGGCAGCGTCCGGCGGTGGGATGTAAATGGTGCTGAACAGCTTACCGTTAAGAAATACCGCACAGTGAAACTACTGCAACCTCAGCAGGGCTACTTGGTCAGTTATTTCAAATCGGGTAAAAGCCGAACTGTCATTCCGGTGCACCTTCCACCTAACACCGTCTCCTGGTACTACGAATTCACTGCCTTCCGCGACTTGGCACAGATGCAGGCCGCTCGCGCCAAGTTCAAACTGGCTGCGGAGCTCACACGGCTCATTGATGAGTCCGGCAGCCTTGCCTTGGCAATGAACATGCTGACTACCCCTCCGGGCGGGCACATCTGCGACGTGTACCTGTTACAGGATGCTTCCCAGTCCGACCTGTTTCAGCAAAAGCAGGAATTTTCTTACCTGCGTGAGGGTACCCGCACCAGCCTCACCGCCGCCGTGGTTCCCGTGCAGTCCATGGCAAACCAGCAGGTTTACCTTGGCCTTCATAACCCTGATAATCTCTATGGCATTCACTACGCCATTGAGGTGGTGGCAGTGGTAGAGGAAGAAGTAGCCCAGACGCCTACCAAAATACCCAGTAAGGTACCCGCCCGCGCCACGAGCCGCACCCGGCGCTAAACTGTGCAGGTACTCAAAGATGGTGTCAGGCAAAACACGTTGAAACAAGCAGAATGGATGGTGTTAGAGCATAAAACCGTACTCTAACCCATCCATTAACTCTCCTGCTTCCCCTATTAGGCTACCCTCTTGGCCACACTTTGACCGCTACTTGTGCAAGCTCTTTTCCACGTTTCTTGATGTCTTTAGCTCCCCATAGGTAGTCATCAGCAAATTCCTGGAAGTAAGCATTCAGACGCAGCTTGCTCTGCTTGGCAATCTGCCCACGTTTTTTTGAGAAGGGGCCATTGCTAACCGATGAGTTTAATGGTTTGGTTAGCAGGGTCAGGTTGCCAAGCTGATGCAACACTACTTCTGATTCTTCATCGGTCACTTGGTCCCATTTACCGGCAGCAGGGTGCTGTGGGAAGATGTGTTCAATCGAGAGTGTAGTTTCCAGGTGCAAACGTTCCTGTCGGCTAGTTTCCAGCTGCAGGTCTAGCGCGTGCAGCAACATCTGAAGGCGCGGATTATTCAGGTACTGGTACAGCGGGTTGGTCTGGCAAGCATCTTTGAATTCCGCATCGTCAGGCCAGCGTCCGGTTTCTCCGGTCAGACCGCCTAAAAATGCATTTACGGTAGCCCGTGTAATAGTATGGGCGGCCTCCAGTACCTGCAATAGGTCCAGTACAATGCGGTTATAGTTTTTCGGCGTGAGCATGCACACCATGCGTCGTACCAGGTAAGATTCCAGGTCGGTAAAAATGCCGTTCAGCTCCTGGGCCGGGGTCTTCGGCTGCCAGCGCGTCAACAGGCCCAGCAGTACCGGGTAAAACACGCTCGTGTCCATCACTTGCAGGCGATGCACCAGCAAGTCTAGCCGGGGCATTGCTGTTCCTTCAAAAAATCCCCGGTACACGTCGCCATAGTGGCGAAGGCTGGCCAGCTCCGTCTCGGCATTGTCGCTGGCAGCATCCAGCCACCAGCTCCGGAATTCAGTATATAACTGTGTTATGGGTAGCTGCTCTTGCCGCTGCAGCGTCAGAAAATGGAAGAAGAACAGGTCCAGCCTCGGACGCTTAAGGCGTCCCTGGCGGGTTTCTTCCTGCCAGAATTTGCCGGCCTTGCCAGAGTCGTCGAATTCGGCCCAGTACTTCTTATGCAGGGTAGGTAAGTCGCGTTGCTGCTTGCTGGCTTCCAGAAATACATAGTTGCGAATCAGGTCAGAGGGGAGTAGCGGCTCGCCCCGCCCATTCAGCGACTCAAAAATGACCTGGGGGTCATCGTCGGCTTCCAGCTCTACCATCACAACTTCCAGGCGTTTGGTAATGCTTTCCAGTAAGGCATCTACGCGCATGGCCACCAGCTCGTCGCTGGGCTCCGTGGGCTCATCCTGGCTGGGGTCATCGGCCAGCAGGTAATCCGTAAACTCCTCCTCAAAGTAAAGGTAAGCTTCCACCAGTCGGGGCCGGGGGTCAAACTTGCGTTTGCGGTAGCCCCTCGTCAGCGGAAATAAGCTATTTACTTCGGTAGCCGAGCCCGCCAGCATCACCCGCTCAAATACTTCCTGGTCGCCGGTGGTGGGCCATACTTTAAACTGCTCATAGGCCAGGTCGGTGCGGTAGTTATTGCGCGTAAGCCGCTCAAAAGTGCGTTCCACTCCCTGTACTTGCTGTGCAGCGGCGGCATCGCGCAGGGCCGTCAGTACCAGTTGCAGCGTGGTCATGCGCTGCTGCCCATCAATTACGCTTCGTGCTGGTACTGCCCGGCCCCACGTGTCCAAATGGGCCAGCACTACCGCCCCAATAAAGTGGTTAGGCATCTTCTTGCGGCCACGGGCCGCGCCGCCGGTGGCCCGTGCCAGCTCTTCCTCCGCCAGTTGCTTAATGTCTTCCCACAGCGGTTGCCACTGCTTGGTTTTGTCCCACACATACTTGCGCTGGAAGAGCGGTACGACAAGACGGCGCTCCTGCTCAAAAATCTGGGCAACTGTCAGCTTACTAGGTATCATGCGAAAAAAGGCAGTGGTGAAACAGGAAGAAGAAAAGAACAATCATGCAGTATCGCACTTGCCCAAGTGCTGGTATGCTAGGGCTGGCGCGTGGCGGCCAGTAAGCGCGTAAGGTCGTCGCCGTACTGTTCGATAAAGGCAACGGTCTCGGTCAGCAGTCGGGGCCAGCTGTAGTCTGACAAATCGCCCGGACCAATACGCCGCCAGCGGGCATCCAGAGGCAAGGTTTGCCGAAGCGCTTCACCAGCCGCGTACTGCGCGGGGGTAAGTGAGCTGTCTTTCGCAAAATGGCCATCCAGCTTCAAAATCAGGGCTGGACCTGCCGGCACTAATCCCGCAGCGCTCAGCCGTTGGGCATCTTCCGTCTGGCCCAAGTCGACGCCCAGGGTAAAGTAAAAGGCCTTATCAGGGGCACCCAGCGGCAGGAAGCGGCCCCAGGAGTACTTACGGAAGTGAGTACCCTGCGTCCAGGTCTGGCGCATCAGGTATTCGTAGCGGCCCCGCGGCAGCCGGCGGGCTACCTGCTGCCCCCAGTAGGCGGTTTTTTCAAAGATGCCCTGCTTTAGCTGCGCGGCATAGCGCTGGTCGGCGGGGTTGGCGCTGTCGTAGTGCGGGTTGGTTTGCAGACGGTGCTGATAGGCCAGCAAGTCAGCGGCTTGGAAAAAAGGAGGCGCGGGCATCAGGCAGTGGGTTTGCGGGGTGGTGGCAATATGCGCTTGCGCAGCTCTTTCAGCGTTTCCTGGGTGTCGTCCACCATCATCACCTCAAAGGCACTTCGGCCCGGGGCTCCCGCATTCTGGAAATAGTGCACGTAAGTATTTTTGATGAGGCTATTGAGCGAAAGGGCAAACACCGGCTCGAAGTAGCGCAACCGGTCAGGGGCATGGTCAAAGAATTGATTGGTGCGTTCGGCATGGATAACCCGGCAAGCACTGTCTACCAACTTGGCAGTGTCGTTTTCTTTTCCTGCGTTAGCGCTTAGGTACACAAACAGCGGCTCATCGAGCAGCACCTGAAAAACGTATTCGGCTACTTTCGCCCCCGGCACCGGGGGCTTGGGCGGATGCAGCGCAAAGCGCAGCCGAGCACCTGCTGGCAGCAACTGATAGAACTTCTTGACCTTGGGGTCCTGCGTGAGCTGCTCCCGCATGGTTTCCTCGGTGCGCACCCGCCGTGGGTCATAGGCATCGCCGGCGGGCTCGAAGGGCAGGAAAGCAGCCGGTGGGGCCGTCAGTTGGATTTCAGCCCCGTCGCGCAGCACCAGCCGCTCCCGGGTTTCGGGGTTGTAGAAGTGGCCGTTGTGGTAGTGGAGGGAATGGGTATGTTTGGCGGGCATGGCTTGCGTAGTGGGAATTAACTAGGACTGTTGATAAACAGTGAGTTTCTTGACCCGGTCGTTTTGCAGTTTAACGAATTGCTCAGGGTCACCGTGGAAATTACAATTCCACACTAAACCAGTTGGGTCATGCTGGCCTCGCAACCATTGTTTAAAGGCCTTCGCTACGAGACAAGGAAGCAAGGTGGTGCTACCGTATAGGCGCATGGCTTGTTTCCAAAGCACTTGCCGCAATAAACTCTGTCCATCCGTCGGGCGCACGAGGGCGCTTGGCAAAAAGCAAGTGTTAGCCGGATTGCTGAACAAGCCTGGCAGACCATGTACTTTTAAGCGGGTGTGCCATTCAGCCGGTATTGCTTCTTGAATTTCATCGGGAAGCAATGGTAACAGCTTTTTCCACTCATCTGCTTTGTGCGGAAATAGATGGACAAGCTCATACCCTTGACGCATCCGACGAAAATCGGCACCAGTATGATGGAGCAATTCCCAAGGCCTATGCCCCATTTGATTGCCGCTTTTATCTAGGCTCAAGTTCTGCTTGCCTGTTGCGCCCGATTCATCGTTCTTGCCCACCTTGCGTCGGATACCCGGATAAGCACAAGCTGTGCCGTGCCAGAGATAAAATTCTCTGTCAACGTCAGCCTTTTTAAGGACAGCACACCAGGCATCGTAATGCTCCATATTGTCGCGCACCAGCCAGCGTATCAACGAAGGCCGAAACCAACGCACGTACGGTACTACAATACGAGTCAATCGCAGCGCATCATCAGGCAACACGGTGGCCCACAATGGAGCTGGCAATGCTTTGGTTTTCTTTGCCATGGCTATTTGCCTGAAACCAGGTTCTTTTCCTCCTCCGTCAGCCCGTACAATTCGAATACTATTTCATCGATTTGCTGCTCCATTCGCACTGTGTTAGCATCAGAGTTGGCCGCTTTGGCCGCGAGAATAGTTGCTACCAGCTTCTCAATTTCCTGCTCTTGCTTCTTAGGCGCTTGCGCAATTGGTAGCTGTGTTACATACATGGGTTTGAACTCCAGAAAACCACCTTGTTTGGTGGCAGCCGTCTGTTCTATCTGCCATTCCAGCAAGCGTGAATTCAGTAATCCCAACAAGTACATCGGGTTGTCCGCTACGCAAATACTGGTTTTATCATTCGATATAAAACCAGTTGAATCCAGTGCGTAAGATGCCCCTTTTGTGATTGCTGGAATAATGATTTTATGCTGTTCAAATGCATTCCAATAACCACAAGAACGCAATTCCCAATAGTAATTGCCCTGGTCAGAGCGAGCCATCAATTGATGGCGAAACGCTTTTAGATGTGTTGCTATGGCTGGGTATTCTTTCGCAAAAACCTGCTCAGCTATTTCTATGGTTTTACCTGACCAAGTGTGTTTTGCATTTTCACTACTTGGAATAGTTATTAACCATAAGCCTGTGTCATTCACCCGCCACCGCTTCACATCACGTCCTCTTAAGTAGGGCTTTATTAACTCAGAAGAGCGTTTGTCTGACTTAATCAAATCGCGACGAGCCTCGTTGTCTAGTACGAAAGCTTCGTTAAGACCTGTAAGAATGCCACGATAATACCGGCCGTTAACATAGTCCCCTAAAAGCTTCCCAGCATTGCGCATCTTCGTTAGCAGATTGCGGGTCGTAGCTTCTTCAAATTGCCAGCCGTCAGCTGTCAGCGTCTGCTGGGGTAGATAGAATGATTTTTCAGCAAATAGGGCCGGAAATTGCTCAACGGCAGGGCCCGGCTCCCACACAAGCGTTTTAACAGTATGGTTGGCCACGGGCTTTGCTTTTTGCGTGAGCAAAATAGTTGGGTAGGCAATGGCATCAAACACCGGCGCGTCGCCAAAGTCAATCAGGCTTAGCAACGTAGTGGATTTGGTCAACAATGCCCGCAACTTGTTGCCGTAGCCCGCACGGTAAAATTTGTTGGACGTAATAAAGCACAGAACTCCCCCCGGCCGCAGCGCTTGCAAGGCGCGGTCGTAGAAGTATACATACAGGTCGGCCGTACCAGTGTAGGTGTCGGGATAGTGCTTTTGCAAAGCCGCCTTCATCCCCGTAAACTTCTCTTGCCGCACGTAGGGCGGGTTGCCAATCACCACGTCAAACCCATTGTCCACGCCCAGCATCCAGGCCGGGCTGAAAAAGTCGGCCCCGGCGCGTAGGTCGTAAGGGTCCCACGTAGCCAGGCGTTGGGCATCAGGGCCGTTCAGGCTACCTTGCAGCTCCCGGCTCAAGCTTTCGCGAATGGCGCCATCTCGAGCTTTCAAGGCTATTTTCTGCTTGCGGCCGCGCACCGTAAAGTAGTCGTGCCGTACCTGTCGCAGCTCGGCTTGTAAGACCAGGGTGCGTTCGGTAGCCGCCGACTGCTGCCCACCCGACGCTTCCAGGCGCAACAGCGTATTGGCCGCCACAAACTTGGTTTCTAGGTTGGGCAGGGGCCGGATGCCGAGGTTGTCGCCGGGGCGAAGCGTTTGCGCCGAAGTATTCTTCTGCTCCACCAGCAACGCAATGAAGCAGCGCAGCTTGGTAATCTGCACCGCAATAGGCTGTAAGTCCACGCCGTACAGGCAGTTCTCAATCAGGTAGAGCTTGCGGGCATAGTCCCGCTCAAAGTGGTTCAGGTTGAAGGTTTCCTCAATTTCTTTAATCCGGCGTTTCGCCGCGTCTTCCGCATCCTTTCTGATTTTGGCATCCTCCAGCGCATGCACCCGGTCCAGGTCGGCGCGGGCCGTGGTAGTGGCCCGCTCAATCTGCCGCCGCTGCCATTTCTCATTATCAGGGTCGAGCCGGGCCAGCAAATGCGTGAGGCGCTGCAAAGCCCCCATCGGGAAGGCCCCCGAGCCGCAAGCCGGGTCGAGGAGTTTCATCTGGTCTAGCGCCTCAATCAGCCCGGTAGTAGTGGCATCGTCAAACGGGTTTTTCGATTCGGGCAGGGCCAGCAGGTCGCGCAGGCCCTTTTCAGCCCCGTCCGGGTCGGCTGAGGGCAGGTGCGGCCGCAGGTAGGCCAGCAGGCTTTCGTCCACCATGTATTCTACCACCTCACGGGGCGTGTAGAACGAGCCGGTTTGTTTGCGAGCGGTGGTTTGGGTTTCGGGGTTGTAGGCAGCCAGCAAGTTTTCAAACACTTTGCCCAGCAGTTCCGGGTCCAGAGCCACTTCTTCTTCCAGCGGCGTATTCTCAGTAATGGTGAAAGTGTATCCTTTCAGAATGCGCAGCAGGCCGCGCACCTTCTCCCGCTTGCGGGCCATGTCGCCGTACTCACCCGCTAGGTTCATCACCCGCTCCGACCCAAAAAATAGCTCGTCCGGGATGCTCATTTTGTCCTGGTTGGCATCCGAAAAGCAGTCTATCAGCTGCCGCATTTCTTTAGCTTTTGGGGTTGGGTCGAGGCATTCAAACAAGCCACCGTTCAAAAACGGAATCTGATTAAACAGCTCCAGCGCCAACGCTCGGCCTTTGGTCGTGAACAATGACTCGTAACGCAGGAAGCCCGCCTCCCCATAGGCCGCGTTCTGGTTGCGGTCGTTGCGTTTCTCAGGCCGGAACACCCGGTTCAGTTGGCCGTCTTGGTCGCGCATCTCGGTATTCAGAGTCGCAAAAAACAGGTTTTGCAATACCGCTTTGTAGTATGTGCTGCCATGTGGGTCTTCCGTCGCCGGTTTCAGCAGCTTGCCATACACGTAGTCCTGCTCAAACAAGCCATCCGGTACCAGGTGCTTTTCTTTCAAGAACCAGGTGAAGATGAGCCGGGTAATCAGGCGAATCATGGCCGTGGCGTTGCGCACATCGTCGCCTTGGTCACCATCGTAAGCCGGCGTTTTCACCTGCCGTATTGCCCAGAAATACCAGTTGCTCAGCTCACGGTAAAAGTCTTTGTTCAGCAGTTGCACATTAAGCACTGCATTCCAGTAGTTGCTCAGCGCCTCCAGGGTCTGAATATCGCCGGGCACCTTCAGCTTTTCCAATAGCCGCTCATGGCCCGCGTGTAGCTGCTCCGGGTCGGGGTCGATGTCGAACAGAATGGAGATTTTACCTACCTTTTCGCCCGCCCGCCACGTCTGCATATACGGCCCACGCTCCGAAGCCGCCAGGGCCAGTCGCGCCGTATGCGGCGCCAGCAATGCCGGGTAGCGCAGCAGCAGCAGCACCGGCAGATGGTAGCTAGCCCGGTTGAAGGCCCGGGTTAGCTCGGCCACTTCTGTCCGGGTAGGCGTGGCCGTGAGCTCCAGCGCAAAGACCAGCAAGCCTGCATATTTCTGGCTATCGGTGGGGTTGCGCACGTCCTCATACCGCACTCGCTGGCTCAGGTCAGCCTCACCGCGGCGCCGGGCCACGTTTTCCCGCAACGCCTGGTCAGTCAAATTGCCTAGGAAGTAGGCATCGCGCACCTTGCTCAAAGCAGGCGTGCTATCTGTATAGCCCTTTAGAAAGGTGCGTGGCGGCACTGGTTGAGCTGTCAGAGCATTAAGCCCTAAGTCCAGCTCATTTTCAAAAAACTGTTTCCCTGCCTCAAAAAGCGAAAGGGTAGTATCGAGGAAGTAAGAAAGCTGCATAAAAAGGTGGTTAGGCAATAAGAGAGCGGATGCCGTCAACTAGTGCCTGAAAACTAGGCGAATTATTACGGTCAGGGTGCAGATGTTCGCCAATAGCTTTGGCGGCATCCGCTTTCCAGCGGTTTCCCAACTTGTGCTTGGAATTGGCATACTCTTTAAAATATCCGGCATTATTAAAGGTGCGTAGTAAGGCTTGCGCCGTACCACCGGCTATAGCGTCTGGCTTGAGCAAGTCTTTGTGCCGGAAATGATTATCGTGCAAGTTGTCATAGGCTGTTTTAATGGCAACAGGGTCACCAAAAAACCAGGATTCCAACTCCTCACACACAACTCGGTTTAATACCTGAAATGGAGCGGGCGCACCAGCCAATCGCTCAGCTTCAGTTTTAGTAACCAAATTGTTGCCAGCTGCAATTGCATCAAGCTGTTGCTTTAAATCACGGCAATCGTCGTCGTCCCTGTCGACTAGTACCACGACCCGGAGGTCATCATAGCCGCCAGAATTAATCATAGTGGCATAACCCTGCAATCGCTGCGGAAGCTTGATAAATAATTGCTCCTTGGAATTCATGTTAAAAACCGCGAAGCTATGCGGTGGCGGAAGTAAGTGGTGCAAAAAAGCCTCGAGCGCCACCTTAGCAGAAAATTCCTCCACAAAGAATTCAACGTGCATAATCTACCGCGACTTACGAGTGGATTCACGACCTATATCTGACTCAAGCTCCGGACGTAGCCGGGGCATTTTATTGGGTTGGCGAGGGTCACCAATACCAAAGCGTCCTTCCATCCACAAGTCACCCAGTAACGCATGCGACTGTACAAATTCATTTACACCGGCAAGCTTATCGGCTCGAACTGCTTGGGTGTAGCCACGGGTATCGCGGTAGAATATCCACACCTGCTCCGGAGCCATCGCATTAAGCAGAAAAGGCGAGTGCGTGGAAATTAAAATCTGTGATTTGGTGCTAGCTAACAAACATTCTTCAGCGAACTCCTGAATCAGCATGGGATGAAGCTGATTTTCCGGTTCTTCGATGGCAATGAGTTGAGGCGGCTGTGGGTCATATAGCAGCGTGAGGTAAGCCAACATTTTTAGCGTGCCATCGGATGCGAATTTGGCGAGTATTGGTTCTTCAAAAGGAGCATCACGTATGGTCAAGAGCAGCCGACCATCATCCATCGCCTTCGCCTGCACCGATTCGAGCCGGGGCACTCGTTTCGCAAGGGCCCGCACTATTTCTTCTAGCCGTTCCGGATACAGCTCTTTCAAATGTTGAATTACATTCGGAAGGTTATCACCAGTACTAGAAAGCCGTTCCTGAGGCCCGGATTCCGTTGTGCGTTGCGCATTGGATACCGATAAATATGACAAGTACCATCCTGTGATGAATTTGCGTAAGGCAACTACCCTTGGGTGTTTATTCAGTTGTCCTAAAGTATTTACGGCCAGTATATCAGGGCCAGCTAGGCTTTCATCTATTCTGACGGCTTCAATGTCAGGGGAATCACCGCTAATGACTTGGCCGGTGCCTTTTTTAAAGTCCAGGAACTTGAAAGGTTTGCCTCCGCTCCCCCGCCTCCACATCAACCACTCCTCGGCAACTATAGGCCCTCGCTCTGTCTCGTCAATTGAAAGGTGGTAAGTAATAACCGGTGAGTTCGCAGTACCCTCGTGGTACTTGATTTGAATTTCTATTGGCCCACTGCCTCCGCGTGTTCGCAACTCCTTCATTCGGTTGCGCTTATCCCATGCTTTGCGTAGGCCGCTATCAAAGCACTCGGCAAGGAAGGCAAACACATCAAAGACTGTCGATTTACCGCTGCCATTCGGACCTAGAAATACAGTCAATGGCGTAATATCCTTCAACTCCAGGTCATGAATTGCCCGGTAGTTTTTCACTCGTAAATGAGTGATATGAGGAATAGAAACTCGGTTTTTTACAGGCATATTCGTAGCGGATTAGCTGACGGCGAACCAGCAGATAAGGTCGAACTGGTCTTTTTGAAACTTGTCTTCCAGCATTTTCTGCTCAGCCGTTTGGACTGGAGATGCACTAAGACCTTGTCCAGTCGTCCCGAAAGTAAACAAGTTATCAAGAGCTGATAGGACCTGGCGGCCCCCGCGCTGCGCCAGCCAGTCATCCAGCAAGTTAGCGAGGCGCTGCAGTTCGGCTTCTTTCCCTTTCTCAATAGCCTCTGGCACCACCCGCGGCTCCCGTTGGTGCAGGCTCAGCAGCGACAGAATATCCTTGTGGTTCACAAATCGGGTAGCCGCGCCCGGCGCCGCGTAGGCCAGGTGCCGCTCCTCATAGCGGAAGTCAGGCCCTGCCCCCGATGGCCGGCGCGGGTACCCCAGCAGCGCAATAACCCCGGCTGGTAGCTTTCCCGCTTCCGGCAGGAACTCGGGCCGGGCTTTAAAGCCCGTATAAATGCCGTTGGGCATCCGGCGGTATTTGTCTTCCGAGCGCCGCAGCAAGTCGAACAGCTCCTGGCGGAAGGGTTCCAGCGAGAAGTCGTCCAATCCCAGGGTCTGCCCGCTTTCCTCAATATCATCCCAGGTGGTTTGCATCTGGCGCATCATCCGTTCGGCCTGCTGCGTCGCCAGCGGCGTTTCTTCCATGCCTTCCAGACGGGCTTTTAAGTCGGGTGTCAACTCCTCCTCAAATTCAGCTCCGACCAGCGACAGAAGAGCCATGCGGTTTTCTACCCGGTTACGCAGGTTCAGGTACTCATCGTAGCTAGCAGCGGGCCAGAAGTTGTAGCCCACCACCGATTCATTGCGCGAGCCCAGGCGGTCTACCCGCCCAAGTCGCTGAATCAAGCGCACTGGGTTCCAGTGTATATCGTAGTTCATCACACAGTCGCCATCCTGCAGGTTCTGGCCTTCGCTCAGGCAGTCCGTTGTGATGAGCAAGTCCAATGGCTGGTCCAACTGCTTGGTTACTTTCGAGTCATAAGCTCGAATCAGCTTTTCCCATTCTGCATAGCTGGGCTTGTGGTTATCTGGCAGTCCGTTCTTTTTGTAGAAGGCCCGCCAGTCCCGCTCATTATAGAGCTTAGTAAAGGGCGCAAACCGCTCCAAAATCGGCTCAAAATCCTTGCCCTGGTAGCCGTCATCGGTCTTGCTTCCTTGCCCGCTCACCATGGCCATGCCCGAAAACCCGCGCTTTCCAAGCTCATCAAACAGGTATTCCGCTGTGTCTCGGAAAGCCGTGAAGATGATGATTTTCTGATTGGTGCGTGCAGCCCGTTTGGCTTTGACTTCCTCTATCAACCGTTGCAGTTTGGTGTCAACGCTGGTAGACCCGGTTTCCGTCGCAACGGCATTCGTCATTTGCTGCACATGCGCTGAAAGAGCCCTGAGCTTGGTCACGTCCAGCCGCAGGTGTTTCACAAAGGCTGGCAGGTTGGTAAGCGTGTTCAAGGCAACGGGGCGCTTTTTGCCTAGCGCGAAGTCTGCTCCGCCATAGTCATCAGCATCCAGCTCATCCAAAGCTTCGGCCAGCACCTGTTCTTCTTCATCGCTCAGGTTCAGGCGTCCCTCGGTGCGTTCCTGCTTCTCAAAAGCTACCACTTTAGCCAACGCATTTTCGTGGTGCGCCAGAATCCGGTTCACTGTCACGCCAAACGAATACCAGCACGACTCCAAGCGCTTTACCAGCAGAATGGCCATCATGCGTACCAGGAACCGGTCGCGCTGCCGTTCATCCTCTAGGATGCTACCAGCCGTTTTCTGCTCTGTGTATTCCGAGGGCCGGTAGGCCGTCATGTTCACCCGAAACGCCCGGAAGATGGTGTCGAAGCCTTCCAACCCCCCTATGCGGTCTAGGCCCACGTACAAATTCACAGGATTTTCCTTGGTGGGGAAGTGCAGGCCATTATCACGACCCTTAATCTGCTTGCGCGTACGGGCCACAATGAGGGCATCGGTCAATTCAAAGAAGTGCTCGGGTAGCTCCTTCACAAACTCGCTCACACGCTTGCCAGGGTCCGGCCGCTCTTGCCATAGCTTGAACTGCTCCTGCGCCTTGGCAAATACGTACTGCAAATTGGGCACTCGTAAGGAGTCTGCAAATCCGTCGTTCCGCCCCCCCGCTAACAGCTTAAACTGGTTACGCACATCCGTCAGGGCTGTATTGATGGGCGTGGCCGACAGCAACAGCACTTTGATATTGCGGTTGGCCTCCAGGAGCTGCTTTACCAGAAACTTGTAGCGGCTGCTTTTGTCGTTGCGCAGGTTGTGGCTTTCATCCACGACCAGCAGTTTAGGCCGGTCGCTCTGGAAGTAGTCTAAGTGAATGTTGTCGCGTTCCAGGCGTTCACCCTGCAGGTCGGTATGGAACCGGACCACGTAATCCAGTCGGTCGCTCTCGAAACGAGAGCCGCGCCGGTACAGGTAGCGCTGCCAGTTGTTCTCCAATTTCTTCGGGCACAGCACAATCACCTCTGCCCCCTGCATCTCAAAAAACTTGATTACCGCCAGCGCTTGCCAGGTTTTGCCTAAGCCTACTGCGTCCGCCAAAATGGCCCCGTTGTACTGCTGCAGCATTCGAATTAAGCTTAGCACGCCAGCCTTTTGAAAGGGGAGGAGCACCTTGAAAACCTCTGATTCGCGCAGGTGGCTAATATCACGGCTGAGCTCTGGGCTTTCCGAAAAAGCCTCCATCTCCCCTCTGAACAGTTCATAGAGCACCTTCTCATAAACCTCCTGTGGGGTGTACTTGCGGCTTAGGTCGTTTATGAGGTCGATGAGGTGTTGTTTAAATTCTTTTACCGTTCCGTCGTCCAGCTTAATGGCAGAACGGGCCTCGGGCTTCTTCCATAGCTCACCAAACCACTTCTTCAGGTCCTTGTAGTCCGACTGCCCGCCAAAGCTGGCCGTATTCAGCTCAATATTACTGGTCGGCTTAATCCCCAAACCCGCTTCTGTCAGATTCGAAGACCCCATCACGTAAAAGTGGTGCTGCGGGTCGTTGGTATGGCAGTCGTAGAGATAGGCCTTTGCGTGGCAGAAGTTAGGCCGTAAGGTTTTTACTTGCACTTTCTCCTGGTCAAGCAGGGCTACAGCTTTTGGGACCAGTGTATTCAGCCGCAGGGCCTGCTCAATACCCAGGTTGTCAGTCAGCAGGTCAATGATTTTGTCTGCTTCGCGCTCAACTTGCGCTGTGTCACCTATTACCAGCCGCAGTCCTGTGATGTGGGTATCTATATCATCGTAGAGCTTAGCCAGTGCTGCAACCGAAAAATAACCTGTTACTATATCGAATGTCCCTGCTTTGCAGAGGTAATGTTTTATGAATTCATAGACCGTAACCGGGTTAGAGTCTTCTTTAGTCTTGTTATCGAGCAACATAAAAGTAGGCAGACAATGCGGGTGCGCAAGCTACGCTTAAACTGCATTCTATACCACTTTCAGCAAAGATTCTTTAACCTGTCCTAACGGTCGCACTAGCTAATCATGCGGTGAACAGCATCTTGTTCGCTTATTTGTGTTCATACGCTTTTTTATCGTCCAACTTGGGTTACTCCTTGGTTATTTGGGCGCATGCACACCACAGCAAGTTTTGCTTGATGCAGGTAGTCTAAGCGACCACACTTTGGTTGGCCAACTCTACAACACGCACCTAGATGGTGTTCTGCACCTGAGAGTGAATGAAGGCCGGTGGCTTTGGCCAGCATGAGCCCGGCAAAGGCCACGTAGTGCGGCTACTGCAGGCTGACGGCTAACCGCTCGTATTTGCGGGCCAGACGCTTGTAGTGGGCGCTCCAGCTCAGGCTGCGCTCGACGACCCAGCGGCGGGGCAGCAGCACGAAGCCGCGCTTGGTGTGCCCCAGCTTGACCACTTGCAAGTCGATGCTGTTGGCTGCGGCAGCTTGCGCCGGCAAGTCGCCGGTGTAACCATGGTCGGCTTAGGCCAGCGTAACGCTTTGCCACGAGGCCACTTGCACCTCTTCGGCTAGTACACCTACCTGCGCACGGACCTGTTCGTTGGCCGGCGTGAAGACGGCTGCCAGCAGGTGACCCAGTGTGTCGCGGCTATGTGCACTTTGCTGCCCTTGCGTCGTTTGGCCCCTTCGTAGCCGGCCCGGTGCCCGCTCTCGGGCGTTCTATGCAATGTGCGCTAATCGAAAATGACCGGGCTGGGGTCGGCGGGTCGTGCTTCGTTCAAGCAGAGCATCTGGCGCGAATCGTCGGTCAGGGCTTCAAAGGCCCGGGCGTCGCGCTAGCGGGCCCATTGCGGTAGCACATGGCCCAAGGCTGCAAATTATGGGACAGGTAGCGCCAGGTGCAGCCCGTGCGGACCAACTAGCGCAAGGTGTTAAACAACTCGCGCAGGGGGGATAGGCGCGGGCTGCATCTTCGCGCTACGTGCATGATTGCGGCGGACTTTCTGGGGCGGGTGCTGGAAAAGCTGCCCTACAAAGCCCATACCGTGCTGACCGACAAAGGGGGCCTATTCACTTTGCAACCCCATCAGTGGTTTCCCGATGGGCACAGTTTCGACCATATTTGTCGTGCTTTCGGGGTGGAACACCGCTGAACCAAACCCGCGCACCCGTGGACCAACTGCTAGAATGAACGCTTCAACCGCACGCTCAAATAAGCCACCGTGCAGCGCTACCACTACCAGACCACGGCCCAACTCAACGAGCACCTATAAGCCTTTATGCTGGTCTACAACCATGCTAAGCGCCTCAAACGCCTGCGCGGATTGACGCCACACGAATTTGTCTGCGTCCAGTGGCAAAAGAATCCAGCTATTTTTACCCGTCACCCGACCCAGCTCACCTTGGGTCTATACAGCTAGCCTGCGGCCAGAAATATGTGCTTCACATCGCTGAAATTCAGTGCATCTGTATTCTGCCTTAAAACACCAACCTGAAACTGCTCTGAATTACAGCATTCTGTTTAGCGCCGTCGGGCCAAGTTGCCGCTTGCTCAGTCACGAAGTCCAGTATTCCTTCTGCCGCGGCCAAACCGCGGCCAAACCGCGGCCAAACCGCGGCCAAACCGCGGCCAAACCGCGGGCTATGACACTTGATAAAACCCCACCCCCGGGGCTGCCTCAATAATGCCAGCTGCTACGAGCATTTGAAAGTCCCGCCTCACCGTGCGCACCGGCGCCGGCAGCTGCTCCGCGACCTGACCAGTGGTCAACGGACCTTTGGCTACTAGTGTCTGAACAATTGCCTGTAGCCGGGCCGTAGCTTTCGGCATCAGACGTAACCCCGCAATTCTGGCTTGTATGTCCATGTGATTAGGGCTCATACCCCCAGCGGCCCCACTCACCGGTACCGGCACCACCGTCCGAAACACATCTTCTTCAATAAACTCCGCTTTCCCGCCCGGCCGATAGGCCTGCAAGTACCGCGTTACGTTGCGCACGCCCGAGCCCAGCTCTTCCACCCGGCCCAGCTGTACGAAGAATTTGGCCAGTGTCGGGTTCTTTGGAAATGGTTGGAAGCCTCGCGGGTCCAGTGGCCCGTGCCCCACTGGATGGTTGGCATTGTCCACCTCCACCCGGTCGGCATAGATAATGAACCGCGCTGGTCGCCCGTTCAGGTATTCCCGGTGCACCAGCAGATTGGCTACTACTTCCCGGAAAATCTTGTCCCGCAAGCTCACCCGTACCGTGCCCTCCAAATAGAAAGGGTCGGGGAGGTGCTTGGCCACGAAGTCCATCAGCTGCTCGTAGGCTTCCACCAGGTTGGTGCGCAGGTCCAGCCGGTCGTCGTAGCGGTCCATGTCGTGCCGACGTACCAGCGCATCAATCCGGTAGGCCGGCAGCACCGACAGGATGATTTCGTCACGCCCCAGCAGCAGCGCCGCAGCCTGCGTGTAGCCCTGGACACCGGTTAGCGGGTCCGTCTGGTACAGTCCGGCGCTTTTCAATAGCTCCTCGTCGCTAAGCAGCAGCCACGGGTGGTCGGCACGCCGCGAGCGCACCAACGCACGAACCTTGTCCAGCAGCCCCGGCTTGAAGTCTTCCAGCCGCAGGTAGGGGAAGATGCGTCCCTCCGAGTAGTAGCTGCTCTTGCGGGCGTAAAACTGACTGATACGTCCCTCGTCCGTCACTCGGAAGTCGCCCTCATGCCCCCGGTCAAACACCACCCCACCCGAGCGGTGCACTTGCGAGCTTTGCGGCACATACACGTGCAGCAGTAGGGCCGCGCCCACGCGCACCGGCGTCAGCTCCAGCAGGAATGGCGGCTGCAGCTTCGTCGGGTTGTTGCTCAGCGTCACAAAGTCGCGCTGCAGCTGGTCGGCCGCCGCCTCATCCACGCCCAGCGGTGTGCCGTCGTTGCCCGCGCCCAGAATCAAGTGCCCGCCATGCCGGTTCAGGAAGGCGCACACGCTCTCGAATACGTCTTTGGGAAGTGCGTTTCGGGCTTGCTTGTATTCGATGTTGATGCCTTCGCCTTGTCTCAACAGGCCTTCCAATTGCTCCGACGTCATACACTTGCTAAGAGTTACTATGCTTCTCCATCCCGCAACATAAGGTAGAGGAGAGGTCTACGACGTGAAATTACGTGCCTCTTTCTACTGATGCAGCAAGCAACACTTTCTCCTCATAGCCAGGTAGGTTCAGGCAGCAATTCCTGTAGATGTACCCACTGAGTTAGGATATCCCGGAAGTATTCGATACAGTACTTGCTGTTCACAAACTCACTTGGCCACAGGTTTGCAAGCTGCAGGAGCAGCGCCGAAATGCCCGTCGTGGTTTCGAACGACGCCTGAATCTGGATTGGGTAGGAGAGTAGGGGGAATCCGTTTCATCACAAGGGCACAACACCGCTGTCCTAACCTTCGCAATCCATCTACTCAGGCTGCCTCCGCCAGCGCCATGTGCACCAAGGCGTAGATGGTTTCCCAGCCCAGTTGAATGCTCTCCGTTGGGCGCGAGACCAGAAATTGCGTTGTTACGTAATCAACCAGCTCGGTTTTGTTCTCATATTGGTCCAGAACTGCTGGCAGCTCCACCCACCAGGGAGCCTTACCCGGCCGGCTTAGCTCAAGTACCCGGCCGGTTTCCTCATGCGTCATGATGCGCACACTCATTAGCAAACGTGCATTTGCCATCTTGTAAATTGGTAGAAGGATGAATTTGGGTCACGGAATTCCATGCCGTGTAACCAAGATTCCACAGACAACGCAATAGTTGCGATATGCCATGTACCGAGAGCACTGCTCATGCTTTATAAATCCTGTCGACTCCTGCTTATGTGCCTGTTTTACAGTGACCGTAAAAAAACAAAAAAATAACTGATTTTTTTGATGGAACTGGGGCTATAGAGAAGGTTTGACAGCGTGGAGAAGGGTAAAGGCCGTGATGCCATAACCAAAACGAGCAGGCCGCCTGACCTGCTCGTTTCATTTTACACCTCAAAGTGCGGCCGGTCCGTAAACCGCGGCCAGTCGCCGCCCCAGCGCACCCGCGCATCAGCCGCCTTCATCAGTCGCGCAAACTTGCTTAGCAGCAACCCCGACCACGACATACTTCCATCCGCCAACAAAAAAGCCACGTCCAAGGCAGGGCAGGGGAGGCGGTTGTGCTTCGACTCCCCGCCGCGCTTATATGTCACAATAGGCCCCGGCTTGCTGCGGCCCTGCCGGTACAGCTCATCCTGCCGTTCCGCCGACCGGTAGCATTCCGTGATAATGGGCACCCCCGCCAGCCGTAGCACCGGGTCGCCCATCCACCGGGCCCGCGCATGCGCATACGCCGCGCCCAGACTCGGCACCGCCTCTGCCAACCGGGCTTCCTGCGTCCGCTGCTGCCTCTCGCTCAGCTTTGGTACCGCCCGCGCCGCCTGCCGCTCCAGCAGCCTGCTACTCAGCACCGCCGCCATTGCGCTTACCACCGTTAAGACCTGTTTTATCCCCCGGCACTGCTTCCAGCGGCACCCTCACCACGGCCTCCGGCTTCTGCAGTGCCTTGCGCACCGTCGCCCAGATGGTGACGATGGCCACCAGCGCCTGAATAATCAGGTGCCCGTAATTCTCAATGGTCGATGGGTCAGGGGGCGTCAGCCCGTTGCTCACCACCTGGCCCAGCAGCGACGTGGTGATGATGTGCAACATGTGCCCGGATTTGCTGCTGCTAAACATGGTGATAAATGGCTAGGGTTGATTTGTTTGCACGAAGCTACAAAATATCAAATAAATTTTACAATCTCTTGTGCTATGCGTTTGCTGCTAATTGTATTATTTATAGTAGTTGAATTTGGGGGTGCCCCCGTTCCTTCGCTATGCTGCGGGCCGGGGCGGGCTGTCCGCCACTCCGCTGCGCTGCGGCCCTGCGGGCAGCTCCCGTTGGTCGCTTGGCTACCATCCCTCACCTATTTCTCACCGCAACGGCAGCTGCAACAGCTGCAGTCGCCCTGCGCGGGGCCCCGCTTCCCGCTGGTCAGCCAGGCCCCGCTACCAACACCCACCGCCCGGCCGGCCCAGGGTGTCCACTCCCGCCGCGCCCTTCGCTCCATTCCGCGCCGCTCCGTTTCGCGCTCCGGCGTTGCCTGCGCGCTGCACTGCGCTCTGCTGCATTTCGCTCCCGGTTGCTCTGGTCATTCCCACCCCGTGCCGGCCTCTGCCCACCCGCCTGCTGATTCCTGCCGAAACTCCCGTAGCCTCGCCTGCGCGGGGCCCCGCCTCATGCCGCTCCTTCGCCTACGCCGCGCTCCGTTCCTCGCTCCTCACGTCGCTCCTCACTACGCTTGCTGCGGCTCACTCGCTTCATTCGGCCAGGCCCCACTACCGCAACCCGCCGCACCGGCCCGCCCGGCGCGTCCGCTCCCTGCAGACCGGCTACGTTCTGCTCCGGCTCCGCCTACGCGCCACTTCACCGGCTTCCGGTCACTACCGCCCCGTGCCGGCCTCTTTCCCCGCTTCCAACTACTGGAGCTGCTCCGCGTCCACTGATACACCCTCTAACGCCAGCCCCTACACCGCAGCCGTGCCGCACGGGGCCGAAAAGGCCCCGCGCCGCCCGTCTGCTCACCAAATAAAGCCGCTGGCCGCGGGCCCCAAAAGCCCGCCGCCTGCAGGTAAAGTTTGCGTTCAGGCCACGCAGGCCAGGAACAAGGCCCGCTTCGCGGCGAGTTTGTTTGGAGAGCACCCCAACCCCCCGCCACCATGCCCCGGCTGACGCCCGGTCATCTGCCTCGGGTTCCGCCGCCTCCCGTTGGTCGGCCGCTACTCCCTCATAAGGCGCCCTTCGGGCCGGCTCATTGGGGCCTCAGGCCGCCCCCAAACCCCTGGCCAAAGCATTTAGAGCGGTTTCGCGATGCATGTACAGGATTGTGCGAACTTAGCAGGATGAAGGCCTATTCAACCGATTTACGCGAGCGTG